>NZ_LDUK01000004.1:0-194144 GCF_001043575.1 Bacillus sp. LK2 | reverse complement strand
TTTCGTTCAGTTTTCAAAGAACTTGTCCGTCGCTCAGAAGCGACTTCATCATATTAACATCTTCATTTTTCGATGTCAACCATGTTTTTTAATTTCTTTTTTGTCGTTTTCTGCGTTTCCGCATCAGCGACGTTTATTAATATACCATCATGATTTTGAAATAACAAGTGCTTTTTATAAAAAACACAAAAAAAATTCCCTTTCCCTACTTTCTTCTATAGAAAGGACCATTATCCTTTCTACTTAAAACAATTATTTTGATTGTATACAAGTTACTATACACTACCATCACCCAAGCGGTATTTCACAATAAGTTCCTGACTTTTAATCCTCTTCCTTTTAAATTTCGTAATAACCACGACTCTACTTAAGATGGAAAAGTACACATTTAAACGTAAAGTAACAAAATAAGTTAGTTATAAGAAACGAAACAACTATCCTAAAGCAAAACTTTAATTAGTGCTTTTTCTCACCAATCAGGAATCTTCCTTCACAAATAACGAAATCCCCTCGAAATATTAACTTAAGATTATTGTTAGAATTTTTTTACATTTAATTAATGAAAAATATCCATTTTTTGTTATATAGTAAGGGAGTGCCCAAAAAACTATAAATAAACTAATGGAGGAATTATCTTATGGATAGGTTAACAAAATTTTCATTAAAAAACCGAGCCGCTATCATTATCATGGTTTTTCTCATTTCCATACTCGGCGTTTATTCCGGTTCTAAATTACCTATGGAATTTTTACCAAGCATCGATAACCCCGCAATAACTGTTACAACATTATCTCAAGGGCTCGATGCTGAAACGATGACCAAGGGCGTAACTGATCCTCTCGAAAAACAATTTCGCAATTTAGAACATATCGATGGCATCACTTCTTCCACAAATGAAGGATTATCACGCATCGACATCGCATATACATCCAAGGCAAATATGAAAGACGCGGCACGCGAAGTTGAAAAAGCAATTAATACGGTTAAATTGCCTAAAGATGTAACTAAGCCTGTAGTTAGCCAATTAAACACTTCTATGATCCCACTTGCTCAAATTACCATCCAGAAGCAAAATGGATTTTCAAAAGCTGACGAAAAACAAATCGAGGAAGAAATCGTACCACAACTCGAAAGTATTGATGGTGTTGCCAATGTCATGTATTTCGGAAAGTCAACTTCCGAATTATCCATCTTACTTGATCCTAACCAGCTAAAAGATAAAAACGTAACATCAGAGCAAGTATTAAAAGTTTTACAAGGAAAAGAAACTTCCACTCCCGCTGGGGCAATTACGGTTAATAAGGAAGAATACAATCTTCGTGTCATCGGGGATATAAAAAATGTAAATGACATTAAAAATATCAACGTTACACCTCAAGTAAAATTACAAGATGTCGCTCAAGTTGAACTAAAACAACATTACGATACAATCTCGCACATAAACGGTGAAGAAGGAACAGGATTAGTCATCATGAAAGAGCCGAGTAAAAACGCGGTTGCAATTGGAAAAGAGATTGATAAAAAGATTAAAGATATAAGCAAGCAATATAAAGATCAGTTTTCTATTAAACTTCTAGCTTCAACTCATGAACAAGTTGAAAATGCTGTTACTAGCATGGGAAAAGAAGTAATCCTTGGGGCAATTGCTGCAACTCTAATTATCTTAATCTTTTTACGCAGCTTCCGAACAACACTCATAGCTGTCGTCAGTATTCCATTATCTATTTTATTAACACTGTTTTTACTCCACCAATCTAACATTACACTTAACATTCTAACTCTTGGTGGCTTAGCCGTTGCCGTGGGACGTCTCGTCGATGATAGTATCGTTGTAATCGAGAACATTTTCCGTCGTTTACAAAAAGAAACCTTCTCTAAAGATATTATTCTTGATGCAACGAAAGAGGTCGCTGTCGCAATCACCTCTTCCACTTTAACAACAGTCGCAGTTTTTTTACCTATCGGTCTCGTATCAGGAGTAATCGGTAAACTCATGTTACCTATGGTATTAGCAGTTGTATATTCTATTTTATCTTCCTTAATCGTTGCATTAACAGTTGTTCCACTTATGGCTTTTTTACTACTCAAAAAAACAAAGCATCGTAAGCCGAGTTCTTCACCACGATATGTCGCTACATTAAAATGGGCTCTTTCTCATAAATTTATCATTCTACTTACTTCTTTTTTATTATTCGCAGGATCAACCGCTGCCTACATACTACTACCGAAAGCGAATATAAAGTCTGAAGATGATACAATGCTATCCGTCAACATGACATTTCCAACCGATTATGAGTCTGAAGCTAAAAAACAAAAAGCCTTTGATTTCGAAAAGAAACTACTCTCTAATCCTGATGTAACAGATGTTATTTTACGAATGGGATCCAGCGCAGAAGATGCACAATGGGGACAGACAACTAAAAACAATCTTGCAACTATATTTGTAGTCTTTAAAAAAGGATCTGACATCGACCAATATATTAAAGAGTTAAAAAAAGAACATACAGCTTTCGAACCAGCTGAACTTGATTATATAAAAACGAGTTACTCTGACGCTGGCGGCGGAAACAACTTACAATTTAACGTAACAGCTACTAACGAAACAAATTTAAAAAAGGCCGCTAACATCGTCGAAACAAAACTAAAAAGCATGGACTCTCTCTCTAAGGTAAAAACAAATATAGAAGCATCTAAAAAAGAATGGCAAATTCATATCGATCAAACAAAGGCTGAGCAACTAGGTTTAACACCAGAATTAGCAGCACAACAAGTAGCATTCCTTATGAAGAAATCACCTATCGGGGAAATCTCAATTAATAATGAAAAAGCAACGATTATGATAGAACACAAGAAGGAAGCCATTAACAAGCAAACAGATATTCTAAACACAAACATACTATCACCTATTAATGGGCCAATCCCTTTAAAAGACGTTGCAACTATTTCAGAAAAACAACTTCAAACGGAAATCTTCCATAAAGATGGGAAAGAAACGATTCAAATTACTGCAGAAGCTTCAAGTGAAGATTTAAGCAAAGTAAGCGCAGAAGTAAACAAGACGATAACCGACTTAGATTTACCTAACGGAGCAAAAGTAAATATCGCAGGTGCTACTGAATCTATGCAAGAGAACTTCACAGACTTATTTAAAATTATGGGGATTGCAATTGGGATTGTATATTTAATTATGGTTATCACATTCGGGCAAGCACGTGCTCCTTTTGCAATTTTATTCTCTTTACCATTAGCTGCTGTCGGCGGTATTTTAGGATTAATTATTTCAAGAACACCTGTTGATGTAAATTCATTGATTGGCGCATTAATGTTAATCGGGATTGTCGTTACAAATGCTATTGTATTAATAGAAAGAGTTCAACAAAATCGGGAAAACGGTATGGAAACAAGAGAAGCTTTACTAGAAGCTGGTTCCACTCGATTACGCCCAATTATTATGACAGCCATAACAACAATCGTCGCTATGCTACCACTTCTCTTCGGGCAATCTCAAGCAGGAAGTATGGTATCAAAAAGTCTAGCCGTCGTTGTAATTGGTGGCTTAGCTGTTTCAACCGTCCTTACACTAGTCGTTGTTCCTGTTATGTATGAACTATTAGATAAAATCGGGAGAAAAAGACGCTCCCGCAGAAAAATAAGTACTTCTACAGAAACACCTGATATTTAAACCCAAAAGGCGTTATCTTCAATTATGAAGATAACGCCTTTTGACCCTCTACCTACCGATATAATCCAGCACTTTTTTACCATACTGCTCTAGCGGCTCTCCAGAATCTACAATAAGATATTCACCATTTAAAGGCCTTTTACTGCCATCCAGCCATTTTTTAAATGCTACTTCTGATTCTACTTTTGTAATTTGACTTATCTTACGTTCACGTGTTTGTAACCTACGATTAATTTCTTCTATATTATTAAGATAACATTCAATATATTTATATGTAGCACCATGTTTCTGACATAAATCTATTCCTTTTTTAACCATCCCTTCATAGAGACATGGACTATCTAATATCACACTATGCTCTTGCTCCAACAAAAAATTGATCAGTTCCCACTCAATATCATAGGAGATTCCCCCAACCACTGTTGATTCAAAACCTTTTGTCGCTAATGATTTTAATAAAGCTGATTTCACGACGTCATGATCTACAATAACAGCACCTGTTAACTTAGCAATATACTTAGAAAGTGTCGATTTTCCTGATCCAGGAAACCCTGACATTTGCAGAAAAAACACATCTAAACCCCTCTCGCATCCTAATATCTATGCACTCAGTTACGTATTCAACAATTGTTACGTCCATTCCTTCTACATAAAAAGAACCCTCTGTTTATAAACAGAGAGCTCTTTTTTGTAACCTATGCCGCTTTTACCTTCTTCGTCGTTTTACGACTTTTTTTCGTTCCTGTAAAACGCTTGTGTAATACAGATGCTACAAAACGTGAAATGATATTGAATAGTAATACCATAATAATTAATACAGCTGCAGATTTTGTCGCAATTAACTTCGCATCTGGGATAATCCCTTCCGAATTTAACTTCCAAATGTGAACCGCTAACGTTTCAGCTGGTCTAAATGGATTTAAAGGATGCGCCGGACTTGAGAAGTCCGCTGCTGAATTTAAAATCGGAGATGTTAAACCAGCTGTGTAAATTAATGCTGCAGCTTCACCGAATATACGCCCCGCCGCTAAAATAATCCCTGTAATAATTTGTGGTAGTGAAGACGGAATAATAATACGGGCAATTGTTTGCCACTTTGTTGCACCTAATCCAAGACTCGCCTCTTTTACATTATGAGGAACTTCAGAAATCGCATTTTCACAAACACGTGTTAAACCAGGTAAGTTTAAAATAGTTAAAGCAAGAGCACCACCCATTACTGTGTATCCCCAGCCTGTCATTGTAACAAATACTAACAAACCAAATAATCCAACAACAATAGAAGGTAACGACGCCATTGTCTCAATACATAATCGAACAAAACTTAAAAAACGACCTTGTTTTGCATACTCCGCTAAATATATTCCAGCCCCTAATCCAAGAGGAATAGATATAATAAGTGTTATAACAAGCATGTAGAAGGAATTGAATAACTGCGGACCAATGCCACCACCAGCTCTTGTATTACTTGGTTCTCCAAACAAGAAATTAGGATCCCAAAATCCCCATCCCTTTTGCAGAATTTCAAACACTAAGAACACTAGCAAAGCTACAACTAAAGCTGCAACCGCATAAAAGATACCCGTCCAAACTTTATTTACCGTTCTTGCATTCATTATTATCGCTCACCTCTTTGACCAATCGCTCGAATTACTAAAATAAACAGGAATGAAATAACAAGCAGAATCATCGCTAATGTCCATAGCGCATTGTTCCAAGCTGTTCCGTTCAATGTATTCGTCATATCCATTGTTAGAATACCCGTTAACGTTGCTGTTGGACTATATATTCCTTCCGGTAATTTAATCGTGTTCCCGATTACCATTTGAACCGCTAACGCTTCACCAAAAGCACGCGCTAACCCTAAAACAATACCTGTTAAAATCCCTTGTTTTGCAGCAGGAACAATAACTCGGCTAATCGCTTGCCATTTCGTCGATCCTAGACCGTAAGAAGCTTCCAAGTAATCAAACGGAACAGAACGTATTGCATCAGAGGCGATACTAGCAATAGTAGGTAAAATCATAATACTTAGGACGATAATACCAGCAATTAAACTAAAGCCCACTCCCCCAAACGAATCACGTAATAAAGGAATTAAAATCGTAACCCCTAATAATCCGTATACAACTGACGGAATACCAACTAATAATTCTAAAACAGGCTTTAATACTTTATTCCCAAACTTTGGCGAAATTAAATTCATGAATATAGCAAGAGCTATAGCAATTGGCGCACTAATAACAACAGCACCTAACGACACAAGCGTCGAACCAACAATAAAGATGACAGCACCATACGTACCTTGATCAGCATTTGGATTCCATTTTGTCGAAGTTAACACCTCAGATAATGAGATACCACTTTGCGTGAAAGATTGAATTCCTTTGCCGCAAATAAACGCAATAATAGCTAATGTAACAAAAACAATAAAGATACCACAAAACGTAACGAGTGTTCTTCCTATATATTCACTCTTTACGTAATTAATTTGTTTTTTCCCCTTCATCACAGGACAGACCCCACTTCATAGATTGAAATGAACAGGACTGGCCTTGCAGCCAGCCCCATAAAATTTTATTACTTATTTAATTTAGACATCGGAATGTAACCCATATCTTCTACTTGTTTTTCGAAATCTTTACCTTTTACATAGTCAATGTATGCTTTTGTCGCTTCTTTTGCCTCACCTTTAGTTACCATGTACTCGTAAGACCAGAATGGATATTTACCAGCAGAGATGTTTTCAACTTTCGGTTCAGCACCATCAATTTTCACAGTTTGCAATGCACCTTTTTTATCGCCAACCATGTAAGACATTGCTAAATAGCTGATTGAACCTGGAGTAGAGTTAATCGCTTGCTCTACTGCACCATTAGAATCTTGTGTAGTACCAGTTCCATCATTAATTTTCGCATCTTTCATAACTGTTTTTTCAAATGTAGCACGTGTACCAGATGAAGCTGGACGATTAATTACGTTGATTTTTTCATCTTTCCCGCCTAACTCTTTCCAGTTCGTTACTTTTCCAGTGAAGATATCTTGCACTTGTTTTACTGTTAAGTTATCAACTTTTACATCTTTATTTACGACAAGTGCGAATGCGATACCCGCTACCTTGTTATCTACTAATTCTTTCGCTTTTTCAGCATCTTTTATTTTATCTGAAGCCGGAACATCCGAATTACCAATTTGTACTGCACCAGACGCTACTTGGTTAATCCCTGTTCCACTACCGCCACCTTGAACTTGAATAGAAACTTTTGAATTTTTCTCCATGAATTTCTTTCCAGCTTCCTCCGCAAGAGGTTGAAGAGCTGTAGAGCCAGCCGCTGCAATCGTACCTGATAATTCTTGTTTAGCATTATCGCTTCCTTTAGCAGCTTCCTTATTATCCGTACTTTCTGCTTTTCCACATCCAACTAATGCACCTGCAACAACTAAAGCCGCTAAAGAAAATTTAATACCCTTTTTCATAACCATGTCTTGTACCCCCATTTGGATTATCACTTTTCGAATTCATCTTCTTTCGAACACAAATTCATTGTAGGACAACAATATTATGTGAGTGTTAAGCAATTTTTAAGTTTAAGTAAATAGAGATAACATCCCGCAAAAGCTAGACATTCCAACATTTACAGTTAAAACAGCCAACAAAACCCACACTAACCATGCAGTATTGTAAATTTATTCTTAACAATGTAAAGCCAATGTAAATATTTTTCTTTATTTTGCCCTTTAAGTTAAAAATATATTTACAATCCCCCTATATTTTTTAACTTTTACGCTCTTACCTTATTTACATTAAGAAGAATTTCAGTAATATTTTTCGGTACAATCAAATAAATTGGAACAATTCTAAAAATAAATGAATATTTTTAAAGTACTAATTGACAGCATCATCCAATGTAGTCTACTATATTAGTAGCAAAAAGTTTACCTAGGGAAACTTTTTAAACTTAAACTAAAAATATAGAGATGAGGTAACTTTTATGGTATCGGCTAATACAAAACCACTTTCCGAATTTACAACAGGAGAGTTTGTACAAATTGAGAAGATACAATTAGAAGGAACTATGAAACGACGTTTATTAGATTTAGGCTTTATTCCTGGGGCAACGATTAAAGTGTTACAACGCAGTCCACTTGGAGACCCGGTCGCTTATCAAGTAAGCAACACAACTATTGCACTGCGTAGTGAAGAAAGTTCCCTTATTTTCGGGGTATTAATAGGAGATGATTTCAGATGAGTAACCATCGCATTGCTTTAGCTGGTAACCCGAATACCGGGAAAAGTACATTATTTAATACTTTAACAGGCTTAAAACAACATACTGGAAACTGGACGGGGAAAACTGTTTTAAAAGCTGAAGGGGAATATGAGCATAACGGAAATATATATACAATAATAGATTTACCTGGAACTTACTCACTGTATTCAAATTCAGCAGATGAAGAAGTCGCACGAGATTATATTATATTTGAAAAGCCAGAAGTAACTGTGGTTGTTATAGATGCAACTGCAATGGAAAGAAATTTAAATTTAGCACTCCAAGTGATGGAAATGACAAACGATGTAGTCATTTGTATTAACTTAATTGATGAAGCAGAGAAAAAGGGAATCGTTATTGATGAAAAAAAATTAGCAAAATCACTTGGTATACCGGTAGTTAAAATTTCAGCACGAAATCGAGTTGGTATCGGACATTTACTAAGTGTCATTACTAAAGTAGCAACAAAAAGGCTCATTCCTACACCAATTAAAATTACTTATAATGAAAAAATTGAAAATATGATTCAAGAATTAGAACCACAAATTTATAAAGTGTTCGGTGATACGTATCCAGCACGTTGGATTGCGCTACGTATTTTAGATGGAGATAAAAATTTCTTAACTACACTTCAAAAACATCATAACGAACCGCTTGTAAGGGAGGTCGTAATAAATGGAATCTCACTCAGCCAGTAAAGCTCTTCCATTAGACTATATTATCCAACATGCACAAACACTCTCAAAAGAAGATATACGAGATGATATTGTCGGAGATATTTATCGAACATCTGCAAATATATGTAAAGAATCTGTTCAATATACAAATACTGATAAATTATATCGTTCCGAAAAACTAGATAAAATTTTCACATCTCCAATCTGGGGATTCCCAATTATGCTCGGTATTTTATCTATCATTTTTTATCTTACAATTGCAGGCGCTAACGTACCATCTGATATGCTTGCTGAGTTCTTCGGCTGGGCAGAAGGATATTTAACATCTTGGTTCCAAGCAATGCATGCACCTGAATGGTTACATGGCATTTTAATACTTGGTTTATTCCGTGGTATCGGAGCTGTTATTAGTGTTATGTTACCACCTATGGCCATTTTCTTCCCTATGTTCGCCCTATTAGAAAACTACGGATATTTACCACGTGTCGCATTTAATATGGACCGCTTATTCAAGCGATCTGGTGCACACGGTAAACAATCTTTAACAATGGCAATGGGATTTGGTTGTAATGCAGCTGCCATTATGTCGACACGTATTATTGAATCACCACGTGAACGTATGCTTGCAATCTTAACAAACAACTTCGTTCCTTGTAACGGTCGCTGGCCTATGTTAATTTTAATGGCTTCACTATTTATGGCTGCTGGTTATACAGGTAGCATGCAAACATTTGTTACTGCAAGTGTCGTAGTTGGAATGGTTGTAATTGGTGTTATTATGACATTAACCGTTTCTTGGGTACTATCAAAAACAGCTTTAAAAGGCGTTCCAACTCACTACACACTTGAGTTACCACCATACCGCAAGCCAAAAATTTGGAATACAATTGTGCGTTCAACGCTCGATAAATCAATATATGTTTTAAAACGAGCTGTAATTGTAGCTGCACCTGCCGCTGTATTAACTTGGATACTTGCTAATATTTTCGTTGGTGACACTAGCTTACTTATGCACTTTGTAAACTTCCTAGATCCATTCGCGAAAATGTTAGGTCTTGACGGTTTTATTCTAGCAGCGTTTATTCTTGGACTACCAGCTAATGAAATTGTTATTCCAATTTTATTAATGTCTTACTTATCAACTGGCGCTTTAACTGAAATAGATGATTTTAATCAAATTAAAAATCTATTCTTAGAACACGGTTGGACTTGGTTAACTGCGTTAAACACAATGTTGTTCTCACTTCTTCATTTCCCATGCGGGACAACACTGGTTAACATATATAAAGAAACAAAAAGTGCAAAATGGACATTCTTATCGTTTGCAATCCCTACTGTTATTGCCATTGTTGTTACATTCCTCTCTACACAATTGGTACATTGGTTAGGGCTTGTATAAAAGCTAAGCATACATAGAAGGTATCCCCCTTCACCATATGCTTAGTGCATAAAAGAAACCTGAAAATCATTCAGGTTTCTTTTTTTCTTTCCACGGCTGCGCTCCATACGTTGTAATTTTTTTATGAATAAAGTATATAGCTCCTGGAAGAACCGCCATCAATATCGCGCAACTAATTCCTAATCCAGTAAACAACTTACATCACCTTATTTCACTCTCTTCGGTAAAGCCGATCCCGAATGTTCAATTATAGGATGAACATGAACAATTACTTCAGCGTTACTAAAATAATTTTCACCTTGATCCCAATTCTTACTTATTTTTTTCCACTCTTTATAATTATGCCGCTTATATACTTCACCAAATCCCAATACATCTACCTTATATTTTTTTTGAACAAGTTTTACTGATTTTTGGATACGTTTCTCCATTTCCTCCGCAATATTTTTCTTTAATCGATTTTCATTCATAATTTGTTTATTATCACTAAAATGCAACTCAGCCAAGGTCCCATCTAGAGATAAATGAATATCAAACTTCGGTTTTGTAGCATTTGCCGTAGACACTTTAATCTTCCGGTGTATCTTATGAATTTCATATGTAATAAGCTGGCCCTTTTTACGGATAGTAAAAAAACCTCCAATTTTTTTACCTATTACATAGTTCATTCCTAACGTTTGTTCTCCACTCATCATTCCAACACACTTATTATCCTTTCCACGAAATAAAGCAGCCCCATCCATCTGGACACCTTGCTTCGTTAAACTTAAAACAGGTAGCGCAAAACTTTGCTTTGAAATCATTTTCTCCTGTACTTCACCAATTCTGGCCGCCTCAATCATTTGAGCATTTTTCGGAGGATGATCAGCTAACATATCAATGTATTTCGCCGGTAAATTTTCAGGCTTTGCACTTTGTTTTAAAATGGCTTCCGCATTTTTCTTCGAAACGAACAAACGAATATTCCTTCTCATTTCATGATCACGAATATATACATCTAACGTATTTTGCAAAACATACGGACCTGAAAGTAATTCTTTAGAAAAAATTATCACTTGTATATGTGGAAAGAATAAGGAACGACTAATTTTTTTAGCAATAATTCGTATTTGCTCAAAAACACTATCAGCTTTTGCACTAACATTAATATAATTTTTACTCTCCCCATCGCCTTGAGTACCTTGTGGCGTTAACTTACTTGGGAGTACCATTTGATATGTACCCTTCATCACCGGATTAGATTTCTTTTCTTTCACAATATCATAAGCCGCCCCTACCACAAATCCCCTTTCTTCGATCTCTTCTAACTCAGAACACCCACTCATCCAACTAGCCAAAACAGCACATATCATAATTTTAAGAAGGTGCTTCATTTTTACCATTCCTTCTTTTTATTTTATATACAATTAAAACTAACAAAGGCGCTAATACAACAAGCCCCATATCAATCCAAGCTAAATAAGTTCCATAATGTGATAAATCGTCTAAATTACCAGGTATCATATTCACCATAAAAATAATAGGGGCACTTACAAAAATGAAAATATGTTTCTTCACTTTCGGAAACATGGCACAAAATAATAAAGACGCGACGTCATAATATATTGCTGTAGTGTTATAGACAGTAATAATCCAAGTAGTAAAAAAGATCGCATCAAACCTTTCTAAAAATCCTCCTCCAATTTCAATTTCTTTCCCTAATTCAATCGTTGGATATGTCAGTCCCCTAGTTGTCATATAGGTAAAAACACTAATACAAGTTATATAAATTAAAATGTACGAAAGCACATTTACCATCACTGCTTTTGCAACTGCCAATGGTGCTTTTTTTGCTGTGTCATTTAACATCACCGCATAAAACAAAGCTACCTCAAATCCAATAAACGTAAAAACAGAACTTTTAACTCCTACAGCATATTGCCTTACGTCCGTTTGAAAAGCCGGTAGTAAATTATCTATTTCCATTAAGTTCACATTCAATAAAGAAAGCAGTACGATTGCAATAAAAACGATAGGCAAAAATAAAACGTTTAACCTTAATAAAGCCACTCTCGATCCTGCTACTCCATAAACAACAACTAATAGGAAAAAGAAAGACAATAGTTGTACTGGTGTATCATTAAATAAATACGTTTGTGAAATAATTGCAATCATGCGCGATTCATATGCTGTCAAAGCAGCAAACGTTAATACTAAAATGATACTAATCGTGTATGCAACGGGTTTCGTCAAATGTGTACTTGTATATTGAACAAAGTTTTGTTTTGGGAATAAAATAGCCACCCTCGTTACAAACCATCCTAAACATGCACATATCAATCCTCCAGCAAGCAAAATAATCCAGCCATCTGAAAATAGAGTTTGCGTAGCGACGTCTCGTGGCATAGATAATGCCCCTATACCAATAATGGCTGAAGATACCGCAAAACCAAGCTCCCGGGATCCAATTTCTTCATCTCCGTATTCAAATGGTTTCAATTACTCTCGCTCCTTTGGATGTAATGTAGAGTCTTTCGTTTGTAAATATTCCGGTCTCTCTTTCAACATTGACTTCGGCAAGCGGACAATCTCTTCTTTCCAATCTTTATAAAACGCAGGAGCAATAGGCGTTGTATACGGTACCCCAACACTCTTTAAATTCGTAATATGAACGGCAAGTGCAATAAGAGCTAAAATAATCCCATACAGCCCAAAAGCAGTCGCGGCTAATACAAAAACGAAAAGTAAAACCCTAAACGTAATCGTAATGCTATACACAGGCAGTGAAAATGTAGCAATTGCTGTAACCGCAATAATAATGACTAAAAACGGATTTACAATCCCCGCACTTACTGCTGCTTCTCCAATTACAAGGCCACCTACAATCCCAATGGTTTGTCCCATCTGTTTCGGTAATCTAATTCCAGCTTCTCTTATTAATTCCATCGTCAATGCCATCATTAATGTTTCAATATAAGCAGGAAACGGTACACCTTCCCTCGCACCTGCAATTGAATAAGCCAATTTAGAAGGAATAAGTCCTTGGTGATATGAAACTAGTGCTACATACATTGCCGGCATTAAAATCGCAATTATACCGGAAATCATTCGCAAAACCCTTAATAACGTACCAATTATCCAGCGCTCATAATGATCTTCTACCGATTGAAAAATATCAACAAATACTAATGGCGCAATAAGTGCAAATGGTGATCCATCTACTAAAATGGCCGCTTTTCCCTTCGCTAATGAGGCCACAATACTATCAGGCCTTTCTGTATTCAAAAACTGCGGAAATGGCGATAAATTATTATCTTGAATTAATTGTTCAATCGTACCTGTTTCCAAAACGACATCTGTCACTATCGATTGAAGACGACGATCTAACTCTTTTACAATGTAAGGATTAATAATATCTTCTATATATACTATGGTCACTTCTTTTTGCGATCTTTCCCCCATAATATAAGATTGAAATCGTAGCTTTGGATCACGTAAACTACGACGAATTAACATTTTATTTACATTAATATCTTCATTTAGTCCAATCCTCGGTCCACGTATTAAATCTTCTGTTACAGGTGGTTCTAGACTTCTTTTCTCCCAAGCCCTACTATTAATAACAATAGCCGTTTGAATATTATCAATTAATATAACTGTGTCTCCTGTTAAAATCGCATTTATAATATCTGGAAATGTTGTTTTCGTACTGACTTCTGCAATAGAAATAAAACGATCTAACAATGTTTGAACAACAGCTGCTTCATTTGGTACTTCTTCATATTGAAGTGTACGAACTACATATTTATAAACATTATCCTTATCTGTTAATCCACATAAAAAAACAACCGCACAACGTGTAAAACTTCCCGCAAGAGCCACTTCTCTAATCGTTAAATCATTAGGTGAACCTAACTCATCCCTGATTTCCTTCATAACTTCAAACAAGGTACTTTTCAACTCTAACAATTTCCCCACCTAACTTCCTTTTTAACAAGTTTTTAGTTAGATTCCGCTAATAGAAGTAAATATATACAAAAAAGAGCTATCTCTTTTCAAAGATAGCTCTAACACGCGAATTACTTTTCTACTATTATATTGTCCGTCTTTATAGATACACTTTTCGTGAGTCCACTCACTACAAACATCACAATAATATTAATTAACAATGCGACTATACCTACATTCAAATCTTTTATATATTGCGGTACCCCTGGAAACATCGTAGCTATAGTAGAACCAGATAAGGTGATATATGCGACAACTAACAGCCCAATTCCCATCCCCGCAATCGCACCTTGTTTCGTAATAATTTGCCGAGGAAACAAACTACATACAAGTGCAGGGAAAAGTTGCGTAACTATACTGTATCCCATTAAAAGAAGAGCCCCTATTGTTTCTCCACCTTTAAAGGTGAACAAAACAGCTACAAGCGTTACTACAGGAACAAATAATTTCGCCACTTTAGCAACTTGTCTATCTGAAGCAGATGGGACCATTGTTCGGTAAATATTTTTTGCTAACAATGTAGAAGCGGCCATGACAAGCATGGAACCTGGAACTAATGCTGTTAAAACTCCAGCACTACCAATAATCCCAATAAACCAAGGGTCAAAGGTTTGAAGAGCCAGACGGAATAACGAAAGATCTACATCCGCTCCCTTTAATCCAGGAACTTGTAATATAGCAGCAAATCCTGCAAAGAATACGAAAAGTAAAACTAAAGAATACAGTGGCATAATTGCCGCGTTTTTCCTAAATACTTTTTCGTTTTTTGCAGAAAAAGCAGAAGCAAATGTATGAGGCCACATATAAAAACCGAGGGCCGTTAATATAATAGTAGAAACAAACCAAGAAATACTCATCCCTTCATCAGGCAAGGACAAAAACCCTGGTTTCGCAGCTTCTACAGCTTCGAACATCGGCTGAAATCCTCCGTAATAATGATACGGTAAATATATACCTAAAAACATAACGATAAACAGTATCATAATATCCTTCAAAGCGGCTGTCCAAGCAGAGCCGTGTATACCTGAAACCATTACATATATAGTTATAACAATAGCACCAATCCATACTGCAATAACAGGTGACACTCTTCCATACGAAGCTTCTGAAACGATAATTCCTAGTCCCTTTAACTGTAAAACAAGATATGGAATAATAGAAATAACACCAACAATTGAAACTATTACCCCAAGCATCTTACTCTTATATTTCTTCGCAAAAAAGTCCGGCTGCGAAACAAGGTTATGTTCTTTTGCATACTTCCAAATCGGTGGCAATAAAAAATACGATAAAATATAAGCTAATGCACCATAACCTAAAATATAAAATGTAGGTGCCCCTTTACTATACGCCCAGCCACTTCCTCCTAAAAATGTGAACGTCGTATAAATTTCGCCTGCCATAAGGAGAAAAACGAAAATAGTTCCAAACCCTCTTCCGCCAACCGACCATTGTTCTAAATTCATATCTTTTCCATGTTGTGCCCGAATCCCTAAAAATAGTGCTAGAAATAAAAATAAAATAATGATAAGTAATGCTATCATCCTATATCCCCCTTATTAGCAGGATCAAATAAGTATACAAGCCCCATACATAGAGACGTAATGAGCACTGATAATAATACCCAGAATAATAAAAATGGCATCCCCAATACGTAAGGAGTGACTGAATTCGCAAATACTGGTCCAACTACTAAACAAAGAACTGGAATAAGCGCTAGCACATGTATTTTCTTCATCTCATTCTCCTTTATTTATAAAATTCATAATGGCTGATACAAAAACTTCCACTCCAATTGGTAATGCGTCTTCGTCAATTGTAAAACGAGGATGGTGATGCGGATATATAATTCCCTTCTCTTCATTTCCTGCCCCTATAAAAAAGAATGTCCCTGGTGCCTTTTGTAAAAATGCTGAAAAATCTTCTCCTGCCATCGTTGGTTGTAAACGTACAACCCTTTCTCTTCCAAAAAGCTGTAATGCCGTACGTTCAATAAGATCTGTCACTTCATAATCGTTCACAACTGGTCGATATCCATATTCATAAGAAAATGTATACTTAGCACCGTAGGATTCTGTAATATGTTGTACAATCCGTTCAAGCTTTTCCTCTGTTTGTCCTCTTAATTCATGTCTTAAACTTCTCACTGTCCCTTCAATCTCTGCCTGTTCCGGTATAACATTATGAGTTGTCCCAGCGTGAAATTGTGTAACAGATACTACGAGAGAATCTAACGGGTTCGTGAGACGAGATACAATTTGCTGGATTTGCGAAACGATTTGTGCACCGATCGCGATACTATCGACTGTTTCGTGCGGAATTCCAGCATGTCCACCTTTTCCCTCTATCGTAATTTTAAAAACATCCGGTGCCGCCATCGCTGGGCCATAAATTACACCTACTTTTCCAACCTCTAATGAAGCCCAAAGGTGAGCACCAATAATGTAATCCACACCTTCCATTACTCCCGCTGCAACCATTTCCTCTGCACCACCCGGAAAATTTTCTTCTGCATGTTGAAATAGAAAACGAATTTCCCCTTTAACTTTTTCTCTTTCTTCTACTAACTTATGTACTACACCAAGCAATATCGCCATATGACCATCGTGACCACACGCATGCATCACACCTGGATATGTAGAAATATAATCAAACTTATTTTCTTCATGAATGGGAAGAGCATCCATATCAGCACGAACCGCGATTGTTTTACCAGGCTGTTTACCAATTAGCCTTGCCATTACACTATATTTAGTAGGGCGCGAAACTTCTAAATATGGGATTTTCCGAAGTATGTCGAATACAAATTGAGATGTTTTTTCTTCTTGAAAAGATAACTCTGGATACTTATGAAAGTGCCTTCTCCACTCAATCAACTGATTCTTTAATAAAACAAGTTCCTTTGCGACATCCATTTCTCTTCTCCCCTTCTTCACTAAGTTAACTGTTATTATAACGTGAATAGTTAACTTTTAAAAGAATCTTCTGAATTTTCAATAATAAATACTTAAAAATAAAAAGCCACCCTCAAGATGACTTTTCATTATTACAAAATAGTAATTGCTTGTTTCCCCATTTGCTCCCATGACTTTTCAAACTCTGCTCGCGGAACAGCTTTACGTGGGTTATTTGCAAGAGGATCATTCATATATACGAAATTTTGATCGTATCCAATTACTACTACACTATGCTCATAATATGTAATTTTTACTTCTCCTGAACTTGTATTCCACGTCTCAAAGCTATCTTCTGAAAGTGGTTTAAACGTCGTATTCGCAATTACCCATACAGGTGATCCCGAACTAATTACTTTATATAAATCTTGCACTGCTCTACCTGTTAAATTAATGACTTTTTCAGGAACATACTTTTCTGCTAATGTAAAGATTGGTTGATGATATACACCGTACCCTTGCTCAGATTTCGTATAAATATTCCCGACAAACCCTTCATAAGGATTCCCACGCAAACCGTCTTGTTCAAATGGGACGCGGTAAATTTCACTAGCAAGTTGCATCTTATCTACTTGTACACCTTTATGTTGCAACAACATTGCTAAACTCGTTACTTCACACCCACGAGGTAATTCAGGTAATTGCTTTATAAACGGGACACCTTCAATCATTGCACTTTCTTTCACCTCAGAGAAAAGGTCTAACCGTAATTCGTGTGCCTTTTTCATAATTTTATCTTTCTCGATAAAAAACACGGCAGCAAATATAATACCGAAAATAAAAATATATTTTAACTTTTTCATCATAAACCAAACTCCATTATATCAATTATTTTAAAGTCGTAACTTCTACCATTGTACCTTTCTTCTTACTAGTTTACTAGAAAGATTCTGTGAATTATTATTTACATATACCATTTTTAAAATTCTAATTATTTTTAATAAAAAGAAAAAACAATATACTTTTTCTGAATATTTTGCTAAAATCAAAATTGTTAACATAGTGAATGAATCGCAAGTCTTCCACCATGTTAACAAACATTCTAGGATATTTAGTCATAAGTTAGTTTTTCTTTTACATACTCCATTCATTTCATAACAAAATAAATCGAGTATGTTTTTCATCCCCCACTAATGATTAAAATCCCAGAATGAAATCAAGTTAACACATACAAGAAAAATACGGGGTGAGGGGCATATGAATCAACAAGTAGAACAAACAGATTTAAAACGAACAATGAAAAGTAGACACTTATTCATGATTGCACTTGGTGGAGTCATTGGAACAGGATTATTTATGGGCTCTGGACAAATCGTCCATAATGCCGGACCAGGCGGAGCTATTCTTGCATTTTTAGTCGGTGGTTTCGTTATGTATTTAACGATGTTATGTCTTGGTGAATTATCAGTAGCTATGCCAGAAGCAGGTTCATTCCAAAGTTATGCAAGCAAATTTATTTCACCTGGCTTTGGATTTGTCGTCGGTTGGATGTATTGGTTAAATTGGGCTGTTACAGTTGGAGTAGAGTTAACGACTGTTAGTATTTTAATGAAACGTTGGTTTCCAGACGTTTCTTCGTGGATTTGGTGTGTTATATTTGCAGCAGCACTCTTTCTTGTGAACGCTTTATCAGCGAAAGCATATGCAGAGACTGAGTTTTGGTTCGCTAGCGTAAAGGTTGCAACAATTGTTGTCTTTATTGTACTTGGAGGCGCAGTTATGTTCGGTTTTCTCGACTTTAATGGAAAACCAGCTCCAATGCTTCATAATTTCACTGAAAATGGCGGACTATTTCCAAATGGTGCACTAGCAGTTCTTCTTACAATGATTACAGTAAATTACTCATTCCAAGGAACTGAACTTATTGGTATTGCTTCAGGTGAAAGCGAAAACCCTGAAAAAACGATCCCAAAAGCTATAAAAAACACAATTTGGCGAACTCTATTCTTTTTCGTCTTAGCAATCTCAGTTGTTGTAGGTTTACTCCCATGGCAAGAGGCTAATCTAGTTGAAAGTCCATTTGTACTTGTATTTGATGTAGCTGGTGTTCCATATGCAGCAGACATTATGAACTTTGTTATTATTACAGCTGTACTATCTGTAGCTAACTCTGGTCTCTATGCAAATTCTCGTATGCTTTGGGCGATGGCAAAACAAGGAATGGCAAGTCCAGCTTTTACAAAGCTAACTAAAAAAGGTGTACCGCTAAATGCATTAATTTTCAGTCTGATTTTTGCAAGCCTTTCTTTATTAACGAGTGTATTTGCGGCAGATACTGTCTTTTTAGTTCTAACATCTATTGCAGCAATGGCAGCTGTTGTCGTTTGGATGTCGATCGCAGCTTCACAATTTTTCTTCCGTAGAGAATTCGTTAAAAATGGCGGTGACATAAAGGATTTAAAATATCGTACACCACTTTATCCAGTAGTTCCAATCGTAGCTTTTTCACTCAATTTCATTACATTTGTTAGTTTAGCTTTCATTCCAGATCAGAGAATTGCTCTTTTTTGCGGGATTCCATTTATGATTATCTGTTACATTTTATACCAAGTAAAATATAAAAAAGTTGTCACATTTGAACAACAACAAAATATAACTCGGAAAATAAACTAAATATACTAAATATTCAGCTATCTTTCTTATGATAAGATAGCTTTTTTCTATTTATTGGATATCTTGGTATAACTTTATTTAACTTAAAATTTTCACAATCACGTTTTTCTCTGGAAAATAGTTTACAATGTAATCAAGTTACAAATGATATTCACCTTAAAAAGCGTGCATTTGTGTCTATTTTTTAACAATATGACAAAAACTATTGCCTTCTATAAATTAATAGGTTTATATTGTTTTATTGGCATAGTTTCAATCCAAGGAGAAAGGAGATTTTCAATCGTGCAACTAAAGAAAGCGTTTTGGAAGTTGGCTTCACTTCTTCCGTTATCATTACTTCTGTTCCTCGGTGGCTGTGATAAGAAACTCGCAGTATTAAATCCGCAAGGACCTGTTGCAAAAGCACAGTATGATTTAATTGTTTGGTCATTCGTGCTTATGTCATTAATTATCGCAATTGTATTCATCTTGTTTACAGTCATCTTGATTCGTTATCGTGAAAAACCAGAGAATATGGACTATGAGCCACCTGATCAACACGGTAACACATTATTAGAAATTATTTGGACGCTTGTCCCTGTTATTATCGTTATCGCATTATCGATTCCAACAGTAAAAGCAACTTATGCTTCGGAAGAGGTTCCGAAAGAGTCCAAACATATTAAACCAGTTGAAATTTATGTTACATCTGCAAACTGGAAATGGTTATTTAGTTACCCAGAGGAAAAAATTGAAACCGTTAACTATTTAAACATCCCAGCTGGTGTACCTATTCAATTCAAACTGACTTCTGTAGGTCCAATGAATGCTTTCTGGGTTCCAGAACTTGGTGGTATGAAATACACTATGGATGGCATGATCATGGATTTATATTTACAAGCTGATAAACCTGGTTCTTACCTAGGTCGTAGTTCGAACTTCTCTGGTGAAGGATTCACTCATATGGAATTCGAACTTGAAGCAAAAACACAAGAAAAGTATGACAAGTGGGTAAAAGAAGTACAACAAACTGCTCCTAAACTAACAGAAGATAAGTACAACGAAATTGTTAAACCTGGTGTAGTTGGTCGTATGACATTCTCTAGTCATCACTTAAGTTATGTAGATCCAAAATCACTTGAATATTGTGATTACAACTACTACAAAAACAAAAAATAATAGCTATTATTCCAACAGATTGGAGTGAACACAGTGAAGCTTGATGAATTTTTTGTCACAGGTGACCCAATTATTTACGGTGCTGACGCATCTATCGTTCTTGTGACATTAGCGATTCTTTTCGTACTAACAAAGTACAAAAAATGGAGATGGCTTTGGGATGAATGGTTAACAACTGTTGACCATAAAAAAATAGGGACCATGTACATTATCTCTGCCGTTATAATGTTATTCCGTGGTGGTATGGATGGTTTAATGATTCGTGCCCAGTTAACATTCCCAGATACAACATATTTAAACGCTGAACACTATAACGGAATCTTTACAACACATGGTACAGTTATGATTCTTTTCATGGCAATGCCATTCGTTCTAGGATTAATGAACGTCGTTGTACCATTACAAATTGGTGCTCGTGACGTTGCATATCCGTTCTTAAATGCTTTAAGTTTCTGGTTATTCTTTATCGGAGCAATGTTATTCAACATCGCTTTCGTTATCGGTGGTTCACCAGACGCTGGGTGGACTTCTTACTTCCCAATGGCGGGTACAGAGTTTACTCCTGGTGTAGGAAATAACTTCTACGCAATTGCATTACAGATTTCAGGTATCGGTACGCTAATGACAGGTATTAACTTCCTTGTTACGATTTTAAAAATGCGTACACCTGGCATGAAATTAATGAAAATGCCAATGTTTACATGGTCTATTTTAATTACATGTGTAATCATTATTTTCGCTTTCCCAGTATTAACAGTAGCTCTTGCATTAATGACATTTGACCGTCTATTTGATGCTCACTTCTTTACGATGGCGAGCGGCGGTATGCCAATGCTCTGGGCCAACCTATTCTGGGTATGGGGTCACCCTGAAGTATATATCGTTATTTTACCAGCATTCGGTATTTTCTCTGAAATCATTAGTACATTCTCACGTAAACGTCTATTCGGTTACAGTGCGATGGTGTACTCAATGGTCGCAATTTCTTTACTAAGTTTCGTCGTATGGCTTCACCACTTCTTCACAATGGGTGCAGGTCCAGCGGTTAACTCATTCTTCTCGATTTCGACAATGGCGATTTCGATTCCAACCGGTGTTAAAATATTTAACTGGTTGTTTACGCTGTATAAAGGACGTATTCGTTTTACAGTTCCAATGCTTTGGTCATTGGCATTTATTCCAAACTTCGTAGTTGGTGGAGTTACAGGGGTTATGCTTGGAATGGCAGCAGCTGATTATCAATACCATAACAGCTACTTCCTAGTTGCTCACTTCCACTACGTATTAATCGCAGGTACAGTATTTGCTATGCTTGCTGGATTCACATTCTGGTATCCAAAAATGACAGGTCATATGCTAAATGAACGCCTAGGTAAATGGACATTCTGGATCTTTATGAGCGGATTTAACATCTGTTTCTTCCCAATGTACTTCTTAGGTTTAGACGGTATGACTCGTCGTATGTACACTTACTCTGAAAGTCTTGGATGGGGTTGGTTAAACCAAATCGCATCTGTCGGCGCAGTAATGATGGGTATCGGATTCGTACTTCTTTGTTACAACGTAATTTGGAGTGCACGTCACGGTGAACGTGACGTTACTGGAGATCCATGGGATGGTCGTACACTTGAATGGGCTACTCAATCTCCTGTACAACATTACAACTTCGCGAAACTTCCTGAAATTAAAGAAGCTGATGCTTTCTGGTATATGAAACAACGCGGAGAAACAGTTACACCAGCTGCAGAAGAATTAAAACCAATTCACATGCCAAGTAACTCTGGTGTGCCTATTATTGCGTCTGCATTCTTCGGTCTTGCAGGTTTTGCATTAGTATTTAGTTGGTTCTGGCTTGCAGCAATCGGCGGCGTTGGTATTTTAGCTTGCTTAATCTATCGTTCATTCGATTACGATGACGGTTACTACGTAAGTGTTGATGAAATCAAAAAAACAGAACATGTAGCATGAGAGGTGAAATGATATGGCGGCTTTAGATAAAAGCTTACCTTTGGAATATCAATCCGAGCAAAGCAGATTGAATATCCTAGGATTCTGGATTTTTCTTGGGGCTGAAATTATGCTGTTCGCAACACTTTTCGCCTCTTATCTAGTACTTGCTGGTCGTACGGCAGATGGCCCAACACCAGCACAACTGTTTGAAGTTAAAACACTTTTAATTCAAACACTACTACTTTTAACAAGTAGTTTCACATGTGGTATCGCAATTCATGAAATGCGTAAACACAACCAAAAAGCAATGCTTGGATGGTTCATCTTTACATTACTTTTAGGTGCAGGTTTCCTATTCTTCGAGATCGAAGAGTTCATTATGTACGTTGGTGAAGGCGCAACAATTCAAACAAGTGCTTTCTTATCTGGATTCTTCGTTCTTCTTGGAACGCACGGAGCCCACGTAACAGGTGGTATCATTTGGGCAACTTGTGTTATCATCCAAATTTTAAAACGAGGTTTAACACCAGTTACAGCTCGTAAAGTATTCATTATCAGCTTATACTGGCATTTCCTTGATCTTGTTTGGGTCTTTATTTACACACTAGTTTACTTGAACGGGATGGTGGCGTAAATGGCTCAAAATAACAATCAAGCAAACGGGCATGCGCATAGCGGATTCCCATGGTCACACGTTTTCGGATTTATTTTATCGCTTGCACTAACGTTTCTAGCGTTATACGTGGCACTTTACACAAGTCTGCCTCTTTCAACGATATTAACAACTATCATCATAATGGCAGTTGCGCAAGCATTATTACAATTAATTATGTTCATGCACTTAAAAGAAGGAGAAGGAAGAGTTCAAATTCTTACAATGATATACAGTTTCTTCGTTGCAACAGCAACAGTTGGTCTTACTGTATGGATTTTCTTCTCAATGTAATTTGCATGAAAAAGACTGCTGAGGAATCTCAGCAGTCTTTTTTTATTCCCTCCCCTATTGCATCCACATTACGGAATTAACAACAGAATCATGAAAAATATACTTATTATGACAAATGTTAAGAAAACTCTTTCTTTATGAAATCGAACCCATATGCGTTGATTTTCTACCTATAGTATGGCTAAATAGGTACTATATTTATTTGAAGGGAGAGAACGCAATGGAACATCATTCTTCTGTTCTATCACTTATGGTTGTCGTTGCAATCGCGTTTTTCGTTCCCCTTTTGTTACAACGCTTTAAATTAAAAGCACTTCCTGTCGTTGTCGCAGAAATTATCGCAGGAATCTTTGTAGGTAAAAGTGGATTTAACATCATTGAGCCAGATCATTGAGCCAGATATGTGGCTTCAAGTCTTATCAACACTAGGTTTTATCTTCCTAATGTTTTTAAGTGGTTTAGAAATTGACTTTTCTATCTTTAAACAAAAAGGGAAAAAGAATACGACAAACGAACCGAACACATTCCAAGCAGCAAGCATTATCTTCTTATTTATTTTCATTTTATCTTATGCCCTATCGTTAATATTCGTATGGCTAGGATTCGTAGACAATGCAATGTTCATGACTTTAATTATCTCAACTATTTCCTTAGGTGTTGTCGTACCAACATTAAAAGAAAATAACTTAGGAAAAACCGCAATCGGGCAAATCATTTTATTAGTCGCTGTTATTGCAGACTTAGTTACAATGATTTTACTCGCTGTATTCGTCGGATTAAATTCCGAAAGTGGCCAAAGTATGTGGCTTCTACTTCTTCTATTCGGCGCTGGTATTATAATTTACTTTATCGCAAGACGCTTTAAAAATATTCCATACCTAGAAAGCTTAAAAGCCGGTAGTGTACAAATTGATACACGAGCTGTTTTTGCACTCATCTTAATATTAGTTGGATTATCTGAATCCGTTGGAGCAGAAAACATTTTAGGAGCCTTCTTAGCAGGTGTACTCGTATCTTTATTATCACCAAATGACGATATGGTTGAAAAACTCGATTCCATCGGATATGGTTTCTTCATCCCTATTTTCTTCGTAATGGTTGGTGTAAATTTAGAAGTATGGTCTATTTTTAAAGAGCCTTCTAGTATGCTAATGATTCCAATTTTAATTGTGGGACTCTTTATTTCAAAACTATTGCCATCACTCGTCTTACGAAAATGGTACCCACGCAATATCGTACTCGGAAGTGCTATTTTGTTAACATCAACACTTTCTTTAGTTATTGCGGCTGCACAAATCGGTGAAAAGCTAGGTATCATTAGCCCAAGTTTATCAGCATCCCTTATTTTAAGTGCAGTTATTACTTGTATTTTTGCACCTATATTATTTAAAAAGATGTTTCCAAAAGTGGAAACACCAAAACCGAAAGTATCTATTATTGGCGCGAGCAGAATTACCCTTCCGTTATCACTTGATTTGAAGCGCGAAGATTATGACGTAACGCTATATATGATACGCCAGAATAAAATAAATGATGAGGAAGTAAAATCTCATGACTTCCCTATCGTGAAACTAGATGAAATCACAATCGAATCATTAACTGAACAAACAGCATTTGATGCAGACCGTGTTGTTGTTGCGACAAGTGATGATGACCAAAACTTATTATTAGCAGAACACGCAAAAGAATTAGGTGTTGAACACGTCATCGCAAGTGTAGAAGATCCCCTTCTACAAGAAAAAGCAACGCAAGAACATATCGCTGTATTCTCAACTATTAACTCTACACGTATTTTATTACGTGCACTTATTGATAAACCAAGTCTCGTCCGCTTAATTACAACAGCGAATGAAACAGTGCGTGAGGTTGAACTACGTAGCAATAAATATAATGGCTTAGCACTTCGTCGCCTTCCGTTTTTAGGTGATGTACTTGTCATTCAAATTTACCGTGGTAATAAAGCATTAATACCACATGGTGATACGAAATTACAACACGGTGACATTTTACTTGTAACAGGTTCAAAAGAGCATATTGATACAATGAAAAACATACTAGAGTAGAAAAATGCCCCTCACATAATTGAGGGGCATTTTTCCAATTTCATATGGTAAAATGTTACTATCACATATTATGGGGATGAATCACATTATGTCTATTTCAACTTTAGCTCTCTTATTATTAGCGGAAGTACTCGTCGCCATTATTCTCATCGGTATTAGCATTGAAATTTGTAGTTACGGATGGAAAAAATCAAATGGAGTCAAATACACTTGTCTCTTGCTTTCACTCCTTCTTGGAACCGCTAGCATACTCGGACTTTTCGCTGCACCTGCCTATTTCTTTATACAGCTAACAGAAAAAGGCTTATAAGAAAGGATGTTAATATGATTACCGTGAAAAATATTGATGGATCTGAAACTTACGTATTACGTCAAAAAATTTTGCGCCCTAATCAGCTATTAGCAGATTGTAAATATTCTTCCGACTACGAAGTAGACACCTTCCACTTGGGTGCCTTTGTAAACGATGAACTGATTAGTATCGCTTCCTTCTCAAAAGAAATATATCCTGACTTACCAACAGGTGTTCATTATCGACTACGTGGAATGGCAACATTACCAAACTTTCGAAACAAACACGCTGGAAGCTCCTTAATCCATAAAGCCGAGCAAATCTTACAAAAGCGTAACGCAAACATTTTATGGTGTAATGGCCGAATTACTGTAGCTGACTATTACAAACGATTAGGTTTCCACGAACATGGTGAAATCTTTGAAATTGAACCGATTGGCCTTCATAAAGTTCTGTATAAAAAGATATAAGAAAAGCTTTCCTCAATACCGGAAAGCTTTTCTTATATTTCAATCTTCATTTTTTATCTTTTTCATATATATGTATATAAACAAGCTAGGAACTAAAAAACAAGCAAATATAATAAGTCCTGTTATACTAATTTTCTTTATCGAAATATCTGGTGTTACAATGATACAAATAGCTAAAATCCCAATAACAATCCCAACTGGAATGAATAATAATTTCATGAAATAACTACGAGATACTCCCCCTGTATGCTCATACACTTCCACTGAATTTTTTAAGTTTAAAAAGTTAATAACTACTATCCCGCTGATAAATATCATTAATAAATCCGAAATACTTTCATATCCTGCCCCTTGCAAAACGTAGCGATAAAAAACAATACCTAGTATGACAATATTCTGTAAGATGAAAGCCAATCTAACATGTTTTAACCCTTCAATCATTAAACGTTCATCTTTCACGATTTTCACCCTATCACTCCTTTTCCTCCCAAAACAAATCATTCAATGTTTTATTTACCGCATAACAAATTTTTAAACATAAATCGAGAGACGGATTATACTTCCCCTTCTCAATTAAACTAATCGTTTGCCTTGTAACGCCTACTTTTTCTGCTAATTGTTGCTGTGTTAAATCTAACTGAACACGCGCGACTTTTATTTTACTTACAGCCATTCATGTTCCTCCTTCACCCTTATTGAAACATATATATTCCATTTAGTAATTTATAATTTACAAAACAAATTTGAATTTTACCTTATCCCGCATTAACGCCCGATTGGTTCAACTAATAATAAGTGGGGGATGCCCCCCTCACTTATTATAGTTTCACTTTATTATACACAAAAAAGGAGCCTCTCATAAGAAGCCCCCTTTCCTATCTCTATATTATAAGAATAAATGACATCCAAATAAAATTGTAAATAAGTATAGTAACGGATGTACTTCCATCCCTTTCCCCTTCACGATTTTTAAGATTGGATACACTAAAAATCCGATTGCAATTCCATTCGCAATACTAGATGTTAACGGAATACCTACGAAAATTAAAAATGCTGGTAATGCATCTTCAAATTCATTCCAATTAATATCACGAATGCTTTGTGCCATTAAGCTACCTACTATAATTAATGAAGGAGCTGTAATAGCTGCTACACTTGATAAAGAGGCAACAACAGGGCTAAAGAATGCCGTTATAATCGTTAAACAAACGACTACAATACCTGTCAATCCAGTTTTACCACCTGCCGCAATTCCGGCTGATGATTCAATTGTCGCTGCTGTAGGGCTTGTCCCAAAGATGGAACCTGTCGTTCCGCCAATTGCATCTGCAATGAACGCCTTACCAAAGCGCTTTTCAGTGTTATCTGTATTTAAACCTGCCTGTTTAATTAAACCAAGCAAAGCCCCTGTTGTATCAAATAAAAGTACAAGTAAGAATGAAAAAATAACTCCATATAACCCGTATTGAATTACATCTGAAAATGCATTGATAGGGTTTGAAACAATAATTCCTTCTGGTAAATGTGGCATTGCCACAATCTTATCCTCAAACTTCAATTGCCCCGTAAAGAAAGCAATAATCCCTGTCACAATCATACTAATAAACAACGCACCACTAATGCGTAATACCATTAATACCGCCGCTAACACTAAACCAACTAATGTTAAAATAACAGCCGGTGAATGAAAGTCTCCGATTGTAACTAAGTTAGATGGATGGTCAACGATAATACCTGAAAGTCGCAATCCGATAAAAGCAATAAATAATCCGATTCCACCTGCAATTGCATGTTTTAAACTGTCAGGAATTGCGACAATTAGCTTTTGCCTAAACGAGGTGAAAGATAATAAAAGAAAAATAATACCTGTTACAAATACTGCCGAAAACGCAATGACATATGTAATCCCCTCTGCCTGTTGAACAACAGAATAAGCAAAATATGCATTCATTCCCATAGCTGGAGCAATAACAATTGGATAGTTAGCTAAAAACGCCATACATAGCGTCCCAACAACTGTCGCAATAATAGTTGCCGTAAATGCTTGATCAAATGGTACACCTGCATCAGATAATATTTTCGGATTGATGACAAGAATATACGCAAATGTAAAAAAAGTTGTGATGCCAGCTAAAATTTCTTGCTTCACAGAAGTGTTATACTTTTGTAATTGAAACATACTTATGTACCCTTCCTACACCTGAATTATTATCACACATTCTTTTCTTATTAGTATGTGAGAAAATGTAACACTTAATCTTAACAATCAATAAAAAGAAGCGTCAATATATTCCCTAATAGTTAGAATTTTAAGTTTAAGTCTGACAAATGCAGATGTAGTACAGTGTATTATGATTATTTTTGTAGCATAACAGATATAAATGTTTTATAATTTGAAATAGTTAAATATTTAGTAAACACATTTAATTATTGTTCACTCTACAGGGGGGGATTCTTCTTATGCAGCAAACAAACAAATCTGGATCTTTAAACCGTGGCTTAAAAGAACGACATATTACTTTAATGTCTCTCGGTTCAGCTATTGGCGTTGGACTATTTTTAGGATCAGCTTCCGCTATTAAACTAGCTGGCCCATCCATTTTACTAGGCTATATGATCGCCGGACTCGTTATTTTTTTCATTATGCGTGCACTCGGAGAAATGGCAATTGAACAACCGGTTGCTGGCTCTTTTAGTAAATATGCAAATGATTACATCAGCCCACTAGCTGGGTATATTACAGGCTGGAATTACTGGTTTTTATGGGTTGTTACTTGTATGGCGGAAATTACAGCTGCAGGAATTTACATGCAGTATTGGTTCCCAGATATCCCGCGCTGGATTTGGGCATTACTAGCTCTTTTATTAATGAGTGCTTTCAACTTCTTATCTGTAAAAGTATTTGGAGAACTTGAGTTTTGGTTTGCTCTCATTAAAATTGTCACAATTATCTGTATGATAGTGATCGGTGCTGGTATTATTCTATTCGGATTTGGAAATGGTGGCGTTGCAACTGGTATTTCAAATCTTTGGGAACATGGCGGCTGGTTCCCAAATGGATTCTCTGGATTACTACTTTCCTTACAAATGGTATTATTCGCTTATTTAGGAGTCGAACTTATCGGTGTCACAGCTGGTGAAGCTCAAAATCCAAAAAAGACACTCGCAAAAGCAATTGATAACGTATTTTGGAGAATTTTACTGTTCTACGTTGGAGCTCTATTCGTTATGATGGCAATTTTCCCGTGGAACGAATTTGGCGAGAAAGGAAGTCCGTTTGTCTTAACGTTCCAACAAATCGGTATCGCAAAGGCAGCGGGTATTATTAACTTCGTTGTGTTAACAGCGGCTCTTTCATCTTGTAACGGTGGTTTGTTTAGTACAGGCCGTATGCTATTTACATTAGCACAACAAAAGAAAGCACCTGAACGATTCGGGCGTTTAAATAAAAATGGCATTCCGAGTCAAGGGATTATAGCAACTGCGATTGTTTTACTCGTTGGCGTTATATTAAACTATCTCGTTCCTGCAAAAGTATTTACTTGGTTAACTAGTATTTCAACTTTCGGTGCAATTTGGACTTGGGGGATTATATTAGTCGCTCAAATTAAATTCCGCAAAGGATTACCAGCACAAAGCAAGCAAAAGTTAACGTATAAAATGCCACTATACCCATTAAGTTCATATTTCTCACTCGGCTTCCTTGTGCTTGTACTAGGTATCATGGCCTATTCAGAAGATACACGAATCGCATTAATCGTCGGTCCAATTTGGCTTATCGGCTTAGCTATCGTGTATTATATGAAAGGTTTTCATAAGATTGATGAATCATCTAATTCAAAAATTAGTTAACTACGAAATCCCTTCCTTATTGATTGGAAGGGATTTTTTATTGTCTATACAAATATTTCTCAACAAAATTCACGGTATTTTTACAATTTTTTAATATATTTTATATTTTCCGCCTTTATTTTTACAGAAAAATAAATTACATTATTAAGGCACATATATTTATTATTAGGGGGATTCTTCTATGAAGAATAAAAAATGGATTCAATTTTCTTTAGCAACAGCAATCACAATCAGTTTAGGAAGCGCCTATGTTCCATCTACTTATGCCGAGAGCTCAGTAGATCCTGCTCCTGAAATTGCAGCGAAAGTTGTAAATCAAAACAATGGGAAAAAAGTATTATTCGATAATACTCACGGTCAAACAGCTGGGACAGCTGACTGGGTTATTGACGGAGGATTTTCTGATTTCGGAAACGGCATTGCCCAAAACGGATATCATGTAAAAGAACTTCGTAAATCAACACCTATTACATACGACGATTTAAAAAATTACAATGTTTTTATCATCCCTGAAGCAAATATTCCTTATAAAAAATCTGAACAAGACGCGATGTTACAATACGTAAAAAATGGCGGCAGTATTTTCTTCATTGCCGATCATTATAATGCAGATCGTAATAAAAACCGCTGGGACTCTTCAGAAGTATTTAATGGATATAGACGCGGGGCATGGGATAATCCAGCGAAAGGAATGTCTAGTGACGAAACAAATTCACAAGCTATGCAAGGGGTAGAAAGCTCTGATTGGCTATCCGATAATTTCGGTATTCGCTTCCGTTACAATGCACTTGGTGATGTTTCTGCTAAAAATATTGTCTCTCCTGAGCAATCATTTGGAATTACAAATGGAGTTTCATCTGTAGCAATGCATGCCGGTTCTACTCTTGCGATTACAAATCCAAAACTAGCAAAAGGGCTTGTATACCTTCCAGAAAACCCATCAAAATGGAATAACGCTGTTGATAGCGGCGTTTATAACGGCGGTGGTGTTGCAGAGGGGCCTTATGCTGCCATTGCAAAAGTTGGTCTTGGAAAAGCAGCCTTTATTGGCGACTCTTCTCCTGTTGAAGATGCATCGCCAAAATATGTTCGTGAAGATTCAGGTCAATCCAAGAAAACTTATGATGGTTATAAAGAAGAAAACGATGCTGTTCTATTAGAAAACATCGTGAATTGGTTAGCGAAGCAAGAAACATTTACAAGCTTAGATCAAGTGAATGGTTTACAGCTTGATGCACCTACAGCTTTACAAACATTTGAACAACCAAGTTTATCAACAGAACCACAACCAGAACCTTGGAGCGCGCCAGATCAAGGTTACCAATGGTTTAATACCAATACTTTTAAACCAGGTTCATACGGATACAACGGCGCAGTGACAGCGCGTGATTACGTAATTACACACCCTAGCATTCTACCAAACAATGAAGTGTTCCAAATAAAAATTCAAGTAAATAACTTATTACCAAATACAACATATAATAATTATTCTTTAGGTATATTCACTTCTGGCGGGACACAAGTGGCAAAAGTTCAAAATACAAACGGCACTTGGCCATCTACTTTCGGATATAGTAGTGCATTCTCTTTCACAACAAATAGCTTAGGTTCTGCTGAAAAAATTGTAAATGTGCAACTTGATTCAAATACAACTGGACAAGCAACACTTCGTCTACGTCAAAATACAACAGCGAAATATAATGAAACTGTAACGATTAATAAGAAGTAAAAGAAAAGGCAATCCGTATACGGATTGCCTTCTCTTCACTTCTCTTCTTTTGAGAAAAACATTCTTGAAATAACGATACCTATACTACCAACGATTAAGAATAACACCGCTCTGATCATCATAGACACCTCTGGTAAGTCGAGAAGGAACAACTTCCCTACTGTTACTACTAATACGACTAAACCAGCATATAATATTTCATTCATATGTCTATTCCGGCCAAACCAAACTGCAAATAATGCATATACCATCCATAATAATGATACATATACGCTAATTATACTTCCATCGGTAGAAAGAACTTCACCGATTCTAGTAATTGTAATAAATACAATTATCATTAGCCAATAGAGCGCTATAGAATAAATATATTTTCCAAAACTCGCTAACATATGTTTCGCTTTTATCATGCCATAATAAAATGTCACTATTAAAATAATATGAGCTACAAAACCTGCTGAAATGAACTGATCAAACGGACTAAAGATTGTCTGTATCATCCCGATTGCATAAATTGTTGCACTTATATACAATTTCATGTTCTGTTTTACTTTAATAGAAGTAGCCACTCCTAGGAAACCTTGTAACAATAATACGATTGCTGCATTCACTAAACTGTACTCGTATAAAATCGCTAAACTAAATGATCCCATTGCAAAACCAAATAAAAGATTTGTAAATACAGAATGTCTATTCTTCCTATATTCAAGTACGAACATAGCGGTATGCACAAATGCACTAATAACTAGCCCCCACGTTGTAAATTCAGGTATTTTTGAAATGGCTAATATAAAGAAAACTGCGTTAGTACTAAATATTGCCAAGCGTGGTTCTTGTATAAAGTTTCTCTCCGTAAACGTATGCCAAAATAATAGTAAATGAATTATTCCGTATACAACCGTTAACTGCACTTGCAAATTCCCTACTAATATTGACATAACAGCAAAGAAAACAAATAGGACAATTGCAGCAACAACATAAGAAATCATATATAAGTACTTATAACGGTTTCTCAATGCATACCATAATAAACTGATTGTTAATATCGTCTCATAGCTAAAGAAAACATACGTATTAGGAGTCGTACTATTTAACAAGAAAGGAACGAAAAATGCCCCTACCGCTACGAAAATAGCAAGGTATTCCGATCTATATCTTTTCGCTAAATAAATCCCTAAAATGACCCATATAATGTTGCAGATAAACGCAATACTTGCGGGAATAAACTCATATAAATAATGTGCTGCAAACGTCGTTAAAACAATACCTGTAATACTTCCACCAGCTAATACTAACCCTAATGCTTGCCGCTCTCTTTTAATTTGTATATCTCCTACATAATACAAACCGATAGATAGTGCTATACCAAACACAATCCGTATCGCTGGTGTTAACAACCCAGCATCTACTCCCGCTTTAAACAACCAAATAACCCCAAGTAACATAATACCGACAAATATGCGTGGTAACCATGTTTGGCAAAACTTTATAATATTAAATGGTTCTGGTTTAAATACAGATATATCTACTTGTTTTACCTCAAGTTCTTGTACTGGCTCCCTTATCGTAACTGCATCCTCTTGTAGCTTTTCATCCGTTACCGTTTCAATATATTCTTGCTTTTCCTCACTAACATTTTGTTGAACTTTATCTACTTCTATTTTTCTTTGCTGCGCTTTCAATTCAGAAAGTGTCTCTTGAATTGTTTCAATTGCTATTTCAAGTGCTTCTATTTTCTTATTTAAATCCTCCTTCATACACTCCCACCTCATCATTCATTTTAAACCTATATATTTCCAATTACCTTTATCATACTCTTAGTCTATTCATTTTCAATACTATTTTTTCCAAAAAGAAAGGTGTTTTCCTGAATTGGAAAACACCTTGTCACTTATTTATCCCGATTGGTAAGGGATAATAATCAGTGGGGGATGGACAAAACCCACATTGATTAAAGTTTCACTTTATTCTTATTTATAGCAATACTAACGATTATACCGAGGCAAACACCTACAAACGCTGGAATAATCCAACCTACACCTTCTGTATAAAACGGAAGATTTTCTAGTAACGGTGTCCACTTATTCATCAATACACTTTTATTTAAAATATCCATTGCACTAAATAACGCTACAATCCCAATTGTTACCGAATATACGTAGACATACTTCCCCATATATTTATGAAACAACCCTAAAATAATGAGCGTTAATGCGATCGGATATATGAATCCAAGAATCGGTACCGATACTTTTAAAATTTGTGTTAATCCTAAATTAGCTAAAACCATACTAACAAAACTTAATATAAATGCCCAAACTTTATAAGATACTTTTGGAAATACACTAGCGAAAAACTGACTACAAGACGTAACAAGTCCAATTGAAACAGAAAGACAAGCGACAGTAAAAATAAGACCTAATAAAACTACCCCGCTCTGTCCAAATAATGTCGTCATAACTTGTGCTAACACTTTCGCACCGTTATCAAATGTACCTAATGAACCACTTATTGAACCAACATATCCAAGAATGACATAAATAATAGATAATAAAAGGCCTGCTCCAATACCAGCAATACTCATGTATTTCGCTATACCTTTATCATCTTCTACACCTTTTGCACGCAAAGCATTTGCAATAACAATCCCAAAGATTAAAGCCGCTAACGCATCCATCGTTAAATATCCATCTAAAAATCCTTGGAACATAGGAGCTTGTCCATAATTTCCAGCAGGCTCTTTTACACTACCTACCGGCGTAAACATACTCTTTATAAATATAAGGGCAATCATACATAATAATAAAGGCGTTAAAACCTTTCCAAACAAACCCATTAATTTAGATGGTGATAAACTTAACCAATAAACAACACCAAAGAAAATAACCGTATAAAATAATAAAACTACGCTACCCGCTTCAGGGAACAACTGACCTGGTCCCATTTCAAAAGCTAAACTTCCTGCACGTGGTATACCAAGCCCAGGTCCAATAAATAAATACACAATACATGGAAAAATAATTGCAAATGAAGAATGAACTCTACCTGCTAACGTTTGAAAGCTTCCTGCTTTCGCAATAGCAATAACACCTAATATCGGAAGACCTGTTGCTGATATAATAAAGCCTAACAACGCAATCCACACATGTTCTCCCCCTTCGTATCCAAGGAAAGGCGGAAATATAAGATTACCCGCTCCAAAGAACATAGAGAATAACATAAGACTAATAAGTAAAATTTCTTTTTTCTGTAACAATTTCATTTCTTTCTCCTTCTTCAATTTCATCTTGCGTGAAATCAATTCCACACATAAGAAAAACGCAATAATCCGCTTCCTTACAAAGAAAACATAGTCCATAGTCTACCACAAAAGAAACACCCATTCTATAGCTACTTCCCTTTTCCAAGTTCTTCTGAAAAATCAACCTTAATTGACTTTCAATAGTTAATAAAGTAAAATATTAAACAAATAAAACTATTAACTTTGTTTTTGTTTGTGTCAGGAGGAAAATAACATGGAATCAGCGATACAACTAGAAAAAGAACAACAAAGAAAAAAGAAACATCCTCCCGGTTTATACTTACTCTTCTTTACAGAAATGTGGGAAAGATTTAGTTACTATGGATTACGAGGATTATTAACATTATATTTAACAACAGCTTTAGTAAGTGGTGGTCTTGGGTTTAGTCCAGCGTGGGCACTCTCTATTTACGGATTTTATACTGGAGCTTGTTATTTCACTCCATTAATCGGTGGATACTTAACAGACCGTTTTCTAGGTAGACGAAAAGCCATCACAATTGGTGGTATAACAATGGCAATCGGTAACCTTACACTATTTGCCCTGCAAAACCAAGTCGGCCTATACCTCGGATTAGCGCTTATTATTATCGGTAATGGATTCTTCAAACCGAATATCTCTACACTTGTTGGAGAATTATACGAAGAGCACGATCCAAAACGTGATAGTGCATTTACAATTTTCTATATGGGTATTAACGTCGGTTCGTTTTTAGCTCCACTCGTTTGTGGATTTTTGTCAGAAAATTTATTCAAAACAACAGTTGATGGTGTTGTTCATTACGGATTCCGTTACGGTTTCTTAGCAGCTTCAATCGGAATGATTATTGGACAAATCTTATTTACAACACTATCTAATCGCTTCCTTGGTGATATCGGTAAAAAACCAACTCGCGATTTACAAACAACAGATGGGCAACCAACAGTAGGAAATACACCATTAACAAAAAAAGAAAAACAACATACAGCAGTTATCGTCATTTTAACGTGCTTCGTTGTCTTCTTCTGGGCTGGTTTTGAACAAGCTGGTAGTTCGTTAACATTATATACAAATAAGTTCGTTGACCGCTCCATATTCGGATGGGAAGTACCAACGTCTTGGTTCCAATCGGTCAATCCATTATTTATTATTTTACTTGCACCAGCCATTTCAGCATTATGGGCAAAACTTGCAACTAGAAAAAGTGGTGACTTAAAAATCCCAACAAAAATGGGACTTGGTATGATCTTACTCGGTATCGGTTATATCATTCTCGTTATCGCTACATTAAAAACAGGCAGTGATGAACATAACATCACAGAAAAAGCAAACTTACTATTTATCGTCTTTACGTATCTTTTCCATACGTTAGGTGAGCTATTCTTATCACCTGTCGGGCTATCAATGGTTAGTGCTCTCGCTCCAGTAAAACTTGCTTCTCTACTAATGGGCGTATGGCTAGCAAGCTCAGGAATCGCCAACATTTTAGGTGGACAGCTTGCAAGCTTTACAACTTCACTTGGATATGCTGAAGTATTCACAGTTATCGGCGCTGTGGCGATCGTTTTAGGTTGTGTTTTATTATCGATTTCTAAAAAATTAGTAAAGTGGATGGATTAAAAAAAGATGAGGGATTTCCCCTCATCTTTTTTTATTTCTTCGCCTTTGTTCCGACCAAATCGCCTGTAACAACAAAACGCTTAGAATTATCCTTAACAGATACACATGTAATAAGCGTTATCTCATCTTTCCCATGATCCTCTACAACTTCCCACTTATCAGGAGTTACTTCAGATACACCTGTAACAGCATACTCATACTCATTTTCATTGTCATATAAATAAATTTTATCATTCTTCTTTACAGTTGATACATCACTAAATAAAACACCCTTTTTTGACATATTATGTCCTGCTAATGCATAGTTTCCTTTTCCCATCACTTGATTCTCTTTTACAGTTGCCGCACCTGACAGTAAATTTTTCTCAGTAGATGATTTTAAAACAGGAAGCTCTAGCGAAAGGCTCGGAATAGAGATTCGACCAATTACTTGTTTCTTATCTAATGATGCATTCGCTACTTCTGCCAAGTCTGGTTGATTAATTTTCGAAGCATCTACAAATTCCGTATCATGCTTTTCATAATTCATCTTTTGAACAGCTTGCACATTTTCAGTCTGTTTCTTTTCCGCCTGATATCCATCATAAAATGGCTTTCCGATTAAAACACCACCTACAACAAATAGAAGGATTGCTACTATACTATAAATTCTTTGCTTGTTCATATACAATTCCTTTCCCTTACAAAATCTTACTCTATATAAAATGATAAAATAATATCGCTATATGTACAAGTATAAGCTGAAAAGAAACCTTCTTGTTTGTGCAAGAAGGCTTCTTTTTAAGCTAATTTATTTCTGTATAGTGATACGTGGAAGACTGTCATTTGAATAAAGAAAATAGAAAATATAATATACAGTGGGTATTCAGGAAGATATTCATTAATAATAGGCGAAAAAGTTAAAAATCCAACTGCACAAGGTAACACATACCATAACGAAACAAAAGTTGTTCGACAAGCTTTCTCCGTAATCGCTTTTTCACGTTCATCTTCTAGTGGAAATAGTAATGGATACATCCAAAAAGATAAATTCTTATATTTCTTCTTTTGAATTCTATAAAAAATAGTAACTATAATAGCTCCAATAAATAATAAAACAAATGGTACTCCATTAAACCATACTTCAAATGGGAACTTCTCGTTTTTTATTATATCTGCTAGCTCTGTAGTAACACTATAAAATTCAACAAATGTCCAGCATGCTAATGCAGTATAAAGTACGTTTACGATATAAGAAAAACCAATTCTATTCATCCTCTTCCCCCTCCTTATTTAAAACAAACACATCTTCCATCTTTAACTCAAACACATCACAAATCGTCAAGGCTAATAGCAACGAAGGAACGTAATCCCCTTTTTCAATTGCTGCAATTGTTTGTCTTGTCACTCCAACTTTTTCTGCTAATACACTTTGCGTAAAATTAAAGCGAGCTCTTAATTCCTTCACTCTATTTAAAATGGTCAAATTTACCACCTCTCATCATCATTGTATGCTATCCTTAACAAAATGTAAACTCAACTTAACATTATTTTCACAAAAAAATCCAACTTCACTTATTGTAAAGTTGGATTTTGATTTAATTTAAAATTGTAACTTTAACTGTTCTTCTGCCCCAATTATTAGCTGTTGCTGAATCTGGCATTAATAAATCGATAATATGACCTTTAATCGCACTACCAGTATCTCCAGCAATCGCTGTTCCATATCCTTCTACATATACAGTAGAACCTAACGGTATAACAGCTGGATCTACAGCAATTAATTTCATGTTTGGATTTGCAGTTAAATCATGTCCTAACTTAGATTTTACAGTTTCACCCGATTTATAGCCATTTTCAGATGGATCAGCTGTATACGCAGTTGCTGTTACATAAAATTCTTTTCCACCTTGAGCTGGTTTAGGGTCTGGCTTAGATTCTGGTGCTGTATTTTTTGCTACAGGCTCTGCCGGCTTAGCTGTCTTTTCCTCTTTTTGCTTAGCTGCTGCCTTCGCTTTTGCTAACTCTTCTTGCTCAGCCTTTGCAGCTGCTTCAGCTTTTGCACGCTCTTCTGCTGCAATTCTTGCTGCTTCTTGTTCACGAGCAATTGTTTCTTGTACTGCTTTCATATTTGCTTCAACTTTTGCTTTTTCTTCTGCTGCTAAATTAATTTGGTTTGCAATCTCATTATATTTAGCTTGAACTGTTTGCAAGTTATCTTGACGCTTTTTCAAGTTATCTTGCAAATCAGCTTGTGCTTTTGCAAATTTTTGCTTATCTACTACTAAAGATGCTTCTTTTTCGTCGATCACTTTTTTATCTTCTTCAATTTGACGAAGATCTTGTTCTTGTAGACGTAAAATTTCTTTATCTGCATCTAAAATGGTAGATACTGCATTCATACGTTGTATGAAATCAGCAAAGTTTTTTGATTCCACAACAACTTCTACTACTAAACTCGTATTTGAGCTATTTTGAACAGAAACCATACGTTTTTTCATAATATCCTTACGAGCAAGGACTTTATCTTCTAAAACGACAATATCTGCTTTTTTTTGTTCAATCTGCTTATGTGTTTCATCGATTTTACGTTGAATAGCAGCTTGATCCTCTTTATTTTTTGCAATTGTATTATTTAAATTATGTAGTTCATTTTCGATACCTTGAATTTCTTTACTAACAGCTTGCTTCTCTTGCTCTTTCTTCTGCATATCTGCATTGTTTTGTTGCAATTGCTGTTGCATGTTGTTAAGTTTCTCGTCGTTTGACTCTGCTTTTACAGCGACTGTACTAGAAAGACCGATAATTCCTGCTAATACAAGACTACTGATTCGCTTAAAATAGTTCATAATCCGACTCCCTTCTTATACAGTTATACATGATTTATTTTACAGTTTGTTTACAAAACCATTAAATACAGTTTATATTTCATGACAAAAAAAGGGAATTACGGATGAAATGTAATAGATTCTTAAATATTTAACAATTACTATATTTAAAAATTATAAAAAATGCTAAAATCCAAATATAGAGAAATTAAAAATCTTAAAGGCGGTTGAATGAAATAAAATGTTTACTCAAAAGAAATCACTCCAACATAAAATCGATCAACTAGAAACTCGTATACATGAACTAGAAACAGAATTAAAACAAAAAGATGTGGAAAAACAAGAAATTATATCTTCTATCCATAATCGTGTACAAAGCGTTATGCAAGAGCATGAAGTTGTAAATAACCAACACCATACACTCCAAAACTTAATTCAACAATTAAATGCATGCTTTGAGAATGTTTCGACTCGTACTACACATTCCAATGAATTAAATAACGAAATGCTACAAAAAGAACAAAGCTTAATTCAATCTATTGAAGAAATTATTGATTGCTCTAATGAGGGAAAAGAATCCGTTCATCGCTTACTCATTGTAATTAATAAATTAGGGGAACAATCTCAACGCACTTCTAATAGTATGAATCATTTAAGCGAACGCTCTAAAGAAATTGAACAAATAGTAGAAGTAATTCAAAACATTGTAGCACAAACAAATTTATTAGCGTTAAATGCAAGTATTGAAGCTGCACGTGCTGGAGAGCATGGGAAAGGATTCGCTGTTGTTGCCAATGAAGTAAGAAAACTAGCAGAAAGCACAGCAGAGAGTACAAAAAATATTGGCAACTTAACGAAAAAAATTCAAGAAGAAATTGAAAAAGCGTACGAAAATACAAAAGATAATTTACATTTAGTTGATGAAGGTGTGGAAATGAGCGCCGATACTAACGCTAGAATTGAAAATATTTTAATGATGATTCAAACATTACAAAGTGGCGCTACAAATGTTATTAAAGCTATCGAGAACCAAAAATCTTGTAATGATGATATATTACGAGAATTTACAAATACACAGCAAATGTTCCAAAAGTTAAATACTACTATTATGAACCACATTCATGATGCGGAAAAAGTCGATGTCCAATTATCGAAAAGTATTCAAGAAATAGTAGTTTCTCAGTAGTGTTAAAAATCTCCTATAACGCAATAGGGGATTTTTATTATATTTCGAATATTATTTTCTTCTCAATATTCGTCCTTTCTTTTGTTATAATAAAACAATTGTTTCTTTCGACTAATAAACAAGGAGGATGTTATGGAACAATTTTATTACATTTTAAAATATTTAATTCTTGGCCTGTTCCAAGGACTAACAGAACCAATTCCGATTTCTTCGAGCGGTCACCTCGTTTTAGCACAACATTTGCTAGGACTAGAAATAGAAGGGTTTAGCTTTGAGCTACTTGTTAATTCAGCTTCATTATTAGCTGTATTACTTATTTATAGAAATGACTTAGTTCGTCTAACAAAAAATGGTCTATCTTATATATTTACAAGAGCAGAAGATGCAAAGTCAGATTTCTTCTTTATTATTTACCTTATTATTGCAACCATTCCTGCAGGCGTAATTGGAGTTTTATTCAAAGATTATATCGATCAGTACTTAAAAGGTGTTAAAATGGTTGGAATTTCTCTCCTCATTACTGCTATCGGTCTTTGGATTATTAGAAACTTGCGTGGACGTAAAAATGATGGCGATCTTTCTATGAAAGATGCAATCATTGTCGGTCTAGCACAAGCTTGCGCACTAATTCCTGGCATAAGCCGATCTGGTGCTACAATCGTAGCAGCAATGTTACTTGGTATGAAGCAAGAAACCGCTCTTCGCTTCTCATTCTTACTATATATTCCTGTTAGCTTAGGTGGTTTATTGCTAAGTATTACAGATATTGCAAAAGATCCAAATTTAGATACATTATTTGTACCTTATCTTGTTGCGTTCATCGCGACATTTATCATGACATATATTTCATTAAAATGGTTTATGAACATTATGGCAAAAGGCAATTTAAAATATTTCTCTTTCTACTGTATTATCGTAGGTGTACTCACTATCATTTTCTTATAAAGTGAAACTTACACTCTTTAAAGCAAGTCATTCTATTAAAATAGGATGACTTGCTTTTTATATTTCAAATTAAAATAAGTTTCATTATTTACTTTGAATTTTCTGAATAGTATAATTTTAATTATCCTCACTACTTTCCCTTACATGTATAAAGAAAATTAAAGCTCTCTCTTCTCTCTTGTTTTTTATTATTATCGAAAAAGAGGTGTTCGTATGTTTATTGTTACTAAACTTATTCATATTAAATATGGCTATGAAAATGAAATATTTCATTCGCTTAGACAGCATTATCCATCGTCTGGCACACAAGGTTTTATTAACATAGAATTTTCGCACATGCATCGTACAGATGCTGGCGCTGAATATATGGTTCGTATGTTATGGAAAACACAACAAGATTATCATGAGTGGCTGCCTCAAAGAAAGAGCGGTGAAACGTGGAAGCACCAAGTGCAAAATTATATCCTTTCTTCAAAATCCAATGCTTCCTATATGAAATAGAAAACCTCTTACTGCCCTCATACAGTAAGAGGTTTCTCCTTATGCATAAACTTTCTTTTCCTGACAATACAAGCGAATAACATGTGTATTTTTTTGAAATAAATCATGTGTTAAGCGAATAATAATAAAGTTTCGTTTTGTATTATCATCATGGACAAAAATCTGTTCCCCCTCCTGAAAACGCCATGCGCTTTCAAAAGTCGTAATATGATCCCCACTTATAGAAAAAAGCTCATATTGCATATCATGTACCCTCTCTCGATTTATATTATCATAATATACTTATATTAAAGTTATTATAACTTAATATGAGTTTAATTTGTAATTTTTTCTATTTCAAACTATTTTAACTTTGTTACAAACTCCTTTTAGCGCTATAATGATAGACGGATTTTAATTGAAAGGAGTTTCATTTTGACGACATATTTATTCCCAATCAAAACAGCATTTATTTTATTCCCTATTTTAGCAATGTTTCTCTTAATCCCCTTTTTAATATTTAATTATCGAAAATACGGTTACTTAAATAAATGGCGCTCATTTATTTTATACTCTTTATTACTCTATTTATTAAATACCTATTTTCTTGTTATTCTGCCATTACCACAAACGTATGATACTTGTAGCCTACAACCGGCCAATACACAACATATACAGCTCTCACCATTTTATTTCGTACAAGAGATTCGTAATCATACATCGGCAATTTTAACGAAACCAACTACTTATTTCTATTTATTAAAAGAATCTGCATTCTTACAAGTAGCTTTTAATGTTCTACTAACCGTTCCATTCGGTATTTACTTACGTTATTATTTCCGACGTAGTTTCCTACAGACAATTTGCATCTCTTTTTGTCTTTCACTATTTTTTGAAATAACACAAGTAACTGGATTATACGGTATATATAATTGTGCATATCGCTTATTCGATATCGACGACCTGTTTTTAAACACATTAGGAGGAGTAATTGGTTTTATTATTGCACCAATATTTACTTACTTCCTTCCGAAAGCAAGCGAATTAGATAGTCATATTAATCTAGAAACGAAACCAGTCGGATTCGTTCGTCGTCTCATCGCTATGCAAATTGATTGGATTTTCTTATCTATCGTTGTACCTGTCATTAAAAACAAAGGAAACTCTCTCTTTATTTCTAGTATTCAATCTTATACCAATGTATATGAACTCATTTTCATTACATGTTCGATCTTTATTTACTTTATTATCATTCCATACTTTACGAACGGAAAAACGATTGGAAAAGCTTTGCTTCGTATTTACATTAAAGGAAAAACGGAGCGTATTACAATGAAAGAACTATTCATTCGTTACGGTATATTCTACTTTGTTTTAGGTGGGATTAATTATGTTCTTTCTAGCAGTTCTATTTTAAACCGTACAGAACCTTTAATATTAATGGTTATATTACTATTCTTATTCGTAATTAACGGTCTATTTATTATTCATGTTTTATTGCATGTATTTAGCCGTGATAAATTACTATTTTACGAGCGTATTAGTCATACAAGAAATGCAATTACACTTAAAAAAGCTGACAAATAATTATTTGTCAGCTTTTTTCATAATCGTAAATAACTTTTCTGCATAAGGATTAAAAAACATTCCCGTTTCGTCTAGTAACTTCCTCACCTTTAAAAACGAATGAAATTCTGGGTATATATACTGTAATTGTTCATACGTTAATGTATGCATTTTCCCCCAATGTGGGCGCCCTTCATACTTTCGAAAGATTTGCTCCACCTCACCAAAATAAGCGGCATACTTCATGCCTTTATACATATGAACAGCAATATATGCTGAATCCCTTCCGTACGCCGGACTGAGCCATATATCATCACCATGCACATAGCGACATTCAATTGGAAAATGCACTTTATACTTTTTCTTTTCAATAAGATTTGAAATCTCTTCGACAGCAGCCCTCATATACTTTGAAGGGACACTATACTCCATTTCATAAAAAGGAACTGTACGCGATGTAGCAAACACTTCATAGCTTGGTCCAATTATTTTTGTATTAGGTACAGCCTTGGCTGATAATTGACTTACTCCTTTACTAATAGAAGGAAACCACTTACACCCTTTAGATAATAAAGAAAAGATCCTATTCTCAAGTAGTTCCACCTTGAGTTTATGCCACTTCAAATCGGTTCCTTTACTCGTTGTTTCATTTGTAAGTTTCACTTGAACTTCATCTGAATAAGGAAAAACGAAAAATTCAAAATGACGATTTCGTTTATATTCTTCCAGTTTATCCATTACTACAGAAAAAGACTGTTTTTCACTTTTGTAAACAAGTGAGTACGCTGGAATAACTTTCAGTTTAACCTTCACAATGATACCGAGCATTCCAAGTGATAACTGGAACGCTTTCCAATATTCATAGTTCTCTCCTTCAGAGCAAACAATACTCTCACCTGTAGACAAAACTGCTGTAATTTCTATCACTTGTGTTGATAAACTTCCAAATGTAGCACCGGTCCCATGAGTTCCTGTACTAATTGCCCCTGCAATAGATTGCGAATCAATGTCCCCTAAGTTCTCTTGCCCATAACCTTTCTCCTCAAGTAATTTTCCTAAATCATGTAGTTTTGTTCCCGCCCACACTTCTACTGTCATCTTCTCTGAATCCACATTCGTAATCCCACTCAATTCATCTAAAGAAATTAAAATTTCTTCTGTTTGAACGAGGGGTGTAAAAGAATGTCCTGAACCAACAACCCGGATTTTCTTCCCCTTTTCTTGTGCAAGTCTCACCACTTCTACTACATCTTGTATACTTTCAGGATACATCGTATACAGCGGAGTTCCTTCTATATTACCTGTCCAATTTTTCCATTTTTGTCCCTTTACAGAAAGCATTGGTTATCCCCCCGATATGTTGAATACTCTCCAACAATTTCCCCTTGTTTAATACGATACAAAACAGGAAAGCGCTCACATAATTCCCCAGCCTTACTATGACGAAGCAATATAGTATCTCCTATATACAATTGTTCCTCACCGTTGTAATAAACCGGCGTTTGCACTTCGCCAGCGCCTTCTAACGCTAATAACTTTGCACCATCTGGTTTCCAAACCTCAGGCTCTTTATCCTTACCAACTGCACCTGAAGCAATATACCCTCCACCTAGGCAAGTATAAATATACCGGTCAGGTTTACGTACAACTTGTAAAGCAAATCCAACGGCTGGCTGAAATTTTACTTCTTTATAATAATCAAACAGTTTGGGCGAATAAAAAGCAGAGCCTACAGTAATCTCCGTAACTGAGTGATCTTGCTCGGTTGATTTTATACTTCCGGTTCCTCCTCCATTTACAAACCTTAGTTCAACACCAAGATTTTGTATTTCTTTTACGATATTCCCTCTTCTTTTATTAATTTCTAGTACTGATTTCCTCTTTAAATACGAAATAAGTTTATTTTGAAGCCATTGTTTTGGCATATCATCTCCAACCCCAGCGATTTGAGCTTCATAGCCCATTACACCATCTAAGATTAAATATGGTGATGCCTTCACCTTTTCTACTATTTTTAAAGCATTCTGGACATCTTTTACCGGAGATCTTCTTACACCAAAATGAAATCGAAAAAAACGACTACTCATATCAATATCTAAACAAACTCGAAAACACCCACTAGACTTCTCAGCAATTTTTTCTAAATAAACAATATGCTCTTCGCAATCCACCATACAAGTAATAATAAAACCTTGCTTTGTAAGTAGACTTATTTCATATAAAGCTCTTTCATTATAAGCAGGATACCCTAGCAACAAATCATTAAATCCTTGTTCAATTAAAAATAAAGCTTCTCTAGGTGAAAAGCACATAATACCTTGAAAACAATCATTTGTAGCTAAAATCTTTTTCATAATTGAAACAGAACGTAATGATTTACTCGCTATACGAATCTTTTTATGACCACTTAACTTAATAATAGATTGAATATTTCTCTCTAAAGCCACTTCATCTAAAAATGCACACGGTAATGGAAGCTCTTTAAAAATACTTCTATCCACATCTTTCTCTCCTCTTCTATATATGTCTTATACATATTGGAAAGAAAGATTGATTTTCCTGTTTTCAAATAAAAAAAGTTTCTTCTTCACGAAGAAACTTTTTTGACTACTTCATAGAAATAGTCGCCTCTACTGGATAATGATCAGAGTAATCATTATACGTATATTTTTGGAACCATGATGTAACAGACCATTCTGGAGACTTTGGCTGCAACACTTTATTTTCTATACGTACTGGATTTGCATGGTCTTTACTAGAAACAATGTAATCTAAATATTCTGCTGGAGCATCTGGGAAATTATACTTTGCAATACTATTTGTCGTTGCATCCCAAGTTGCTGTATGTCCTGCATAAGATGGTACAGACGCATTTAATGTTTTAAACATAGATGCATACTCTGAATTGCTATTATTCTCAGCATTTATTTTATTCACATTCATATCGCCACCAATTAACACATACTCATTATTCGGTATATTTTTATTCTTAATAAACTCTTGAACTTCTTGTAGCTGTTTTGTACGTACAGATGCTGGCGAAGTTTTTCCACACATACTATCTTCAGCTTGTAAATGCGTCCCAATTACATGAACGAAACGATCATTTTTCTTAACTTTTGTGTATACGAATCCTTTATTTGATAAGTTATCTGGCCCGCATCCTTTTTCAAATACATATTGAATCTTTTCAACGATCGGCCATTTACTTACAATAGCTACACCGCCATCTTCAGGGGTCGAAGATGAATAGTTTCCTAACGTTTTATCCCATTCGTTTCCATTACTACGACCTAATACCGCTGTTTGGTTTGGATATTCTTTCTTTAAATTCCCTAACAAACGATCTGAAGCGCTATTATCAAATACTTCATTTAATATAACAACATCTTGATTTTTCATATAATCCGCTGCCCCAATTAAATCAGCACGCTGGCTTTGTCCCCAGTTCGGATATAAATTCGTTGATAACATGTATACATTATGAGTCATCACTTTTAATGTATCATTTTGATTTGTAGACATTTCCGCTTGAGCAGAAGATCCGCTATATAAAGCTCCTAGGCCAATCCCAAAGCTAAGTACACCTTTTAGCAACTTACTTTTCACGTTTCATAACCTCCATGTACTGTATATTGATAAAAAGGCCAAATACTCTATTCGGAGATTTGACCTTTTTCAAATACTTAACTATTTACATACGTATCAAACCAAAGCTGAATATATCCAGCAGTTACACGTTGTGCATCCATTAAGCGCTTACCTGTCGTTGGTGTAACTTCAGCGCGCCATTTATCTGCATAGTCTTGTGATACAGCTGCTTTCACGAACCAATCTTTCGTATTATCATTTACAATACCAGAGTAATCTTGTTTCGCTACTACTGCCGCTCCATGGATCCAATCTTCAGGGTTAGTACCTTTCCAGTTCCAATATCCATTTCCATCCGTTACTTTATAATTATCTTTTATCGTATCTACAAAGTTTTCATATTTAGAATGGAATCCTTGTGGATACGAAAGATTTGTAAAGTTTGCCGCGTGCATCGGTTGATTTACATCTCCTAAATAATGAAGAGACAATCCTAAATAGAAGAATGCTTGTTTCATATCTTTATTTTTGTATGAATCACCAGCTAGTTTAAAATATTTAGCTCCTGTTTCCTTTGCCTGTTTTGCAAATGGAATATACGTTTTCCCATTGTCAGGATCATAGAAGTGTGAAGCAAATGTACTATTATCATAATAAGGATTTTCATAGTCAGCAGCATAAATACCGTTCTCTAACTCCGTACGCCATTCATTTAATAGTGCAACTTGATCTTGTTTTACGAGTGTTGTATTACGAGACATAATATCAATTGCACGGTTTACAATCCATAAATGAGAATTTACACCTTCTTTATGTTTATCTTCAGCAGACCAGCGCGGAACAACTCCAACTCTTTGTCCTCCATCGTTTTCATGAGCAAATGCCACGCTTTGTAATGGCGCTACTAACGTAATAGCTGCTGCTAAAGCAAGAACTTTCTTTTTCATCTGAAATCCTCCATTTTATAATTGAATTATTGTAAGTATTTTGTTAGGATCCTATGATGTCTTCCGGTTAACCTATGACTAGAATATCCCACCTTTCACTAAAATTCTATTAATAAATTAAAATATGCAAATCTTCATATCATTATAACTTTATACATAGTGAATATAATGATTGAATGCACTTACATTGTAATAAAGTATTGTTAAGCTACTGCAAATACACATATAAACTATTGTAAAAAAAGAGTAAAGCAATTACATGCTTTACTCTTTTTTTCTATTCGATAATATACTTGGCAATTGTACATTAACTGCCAATTTATGAATAAATCCAAACACTAATCCAATCCCGATAAATATGTATATTATCGTAAATACCTTCCCAAAATCAGTTTGAGGACTAAAATTCCCATCACCGACAGTAGTCAACGTCACGACACTAAAATATAAAGCATCAAGAGGACGTAATCCTTCAACTGTGCTATAAAAGATCGTACCAGATATTAAGGTCAAGATTGTTAATACGAATAAAACTTGAAATTCTTTATCTTTCCACGCTCGTAAACAGGCTCTTAGCATCCGCTTCAATGTTAACACAAATGAAAGCATTAGACTCCCCCTTCCAAACAAGAATACCTTTAGTTAAAGGAAAGTCTATCACCTTTCAGTGTATAAAAAAAGTAGCCCTCTTCTATTTCTAGAAAAGGGCTACTTTTTTCGATTCTCTATTATTTAGGTGAAACAAGAATTTTCACTTGTGTTTTATCTTTTACAAGCGCTTCAAATCCTTCTTCAACAACTTGATCCACTGTAATTTTTTTCGTAATTAATTTCTCTGCTTGAATTTGACCAGAGCTAATTAATTTAATAACAGCCGGGAAAATATGACGGTATCCAAGAATACCGATAACTTCTTTTTCTTTTAATACAAGGTTATTCGGAGTAATTGTTGCATCTTTTTCCCACACACTAACAATTACAGTTTGTCCTTCGAAGCTTGTACTTTCAATTGCTTGACGTAGTACAACCTCAACGCCTGTTACTTCAAAGCTAACATTAACACCTAAACCATTTGTTAAGTTACGAATTTCTGCTAGTACATCTTGAGTTGCTGGGTTTAATACGTAATCAGCACCTGCTAATTTAGCTAGCTCTTGACGTTCTTTAGAAAGTTCCACTGCGATAACAGGAGTTGCCCCTGCTGCTTTTGCTGCTTGGATGACAAGAAGCCCGATTGGACCACAACCAAATACCGCTACAGCTTCTCCCTCTTTTAATTTACTTTGACGTACTGCATGAACTGCTACTGCTGCTGGTTCTACAAGCGCACCTTGTTCATACGTCATTTCATCTGGAATATGATGAACCATATCTTCTGGTACTACTGTATATTCAGAGAAACCACCGCCGTCTCCACCAAGACCGTGGAAAACAAGTTGTTCACAAACATTGTAATGTCCATGTTTACAAGCTTCACATTTACCACAAGAATAAATTGGTTCTACAACAACGCGGTCTCCCACTTTATGAGATGTAACTCCTTCACCAATTTCTACTACCTCACCGCTAAACTCATGACCTAAAATAACCGGTGCTTTCACATGTGTTAATGGATGTTCTTCTGTTGGAATAAAAATAGGTCCTGCTAAATATTCATGCAAGTCTGTTCCACAAATACCACACCATTTAACTTTAATCTTAACTGCTCCTGGTCTTATAGTTGGTTCTGGTACTTCTTCTACTCGTACATCACGTTGATTATGCCAAAGTAATGCTTTCATTTTATACATCCCTCTCTATGTATATACTTAACCTGGTGAAGTTTACAAATCTATTATAATACTCCTATCCATATATTTCAAAAAAACAATCTCATTTCCACTAATTTTTAACAAATAACGTTCAATATTTTGTCACTTTGTACTTTTTTCCACATCTGTTAATTCAATTTCATTGCAGTTGAAATTAGCATTATGCCATAATAGCATAGGAGAGGTGAATATCGCTTGAAATATTTTATTTACTTTATTGTTATCGTAGCGTTTTTAGATACATTTTCACAATTACCTATTATGAGTACTTTCGCTCAAAGTCTTGGAGGAACCCCTCTTATTATCGGGCTAGTTGTCGGTATGTACTCATTCGCTAATATGATTGGTAATATTATTGCTGGAGCTGCCGTCGATAAATTTGGTGCAAAAAAAATACTTTATATAAGCATGGGATTTACGAGTTTCATAGTCTTGTTATACACCGTTGTTCAAAGTGGTGAACAACTATTAGTTATGCGCTTTATGCACGGTTTTAGTGACGGATTTTTAATCCCTGCCGCATTTACATTTTTATCAAAACAAACGAATTCAGCACGACAAGGAAAAGCTATGGCTCTGTCTGGTGCTGCTGTTGGAACAGCGGCAATCGTAGGACCTGCTTTCAGTGGCATTATGAAAGCAACTGCTGGCATAGAATGGGTTTTCATTACCATTTCTATTTTAATGGCCCTTGGTACAATCGTATCTCTATTCTTCTTACCAAATAACGTATCAAGAAAAGATACATCAAGAACTCAAATGATGAACAAAGAAGATATGATTGAACTATTGAAATCAGAACCATTATTACAAGCATATATTGGTGCTTTCACACTAATGTTTTCACAAGGAATTGTCACGTATATGCTACCAGTAAAAGTTGAGGCATTAGCACTTAAAGCGTCTACAACAGGCATGATGTTAAGTGTATTCGGAATTACCGCTATCCTCTTCTTCTTACTTCCAACAAATCGGATTTACGATCGATTCAATCGTTCAAAACTAATGTTAATGGGGATTACAGTAATGGCATTAGCATTATCTTTACTCGGATTATTTACAACAAAAGGCATGCTCTTTATCGTTATGATGATCTATGGAACTGGATTCGCTATCCTCTTCCCATCGATTAATGCTTTACTTGTTGAAAATACGACAGATAGTAATCGAGGAAAAGCATTCGGATTGTTTTATGCATTCTTCTCGTTAGGTGTTGTTGCTGGCTCATTTACAGTCGGAGCCATCGGCGCATCCCCTAGTGCAAGCTTCGTTATCGGGACGGCATTCTTATTAACATTTGCCGGAATGATTTATGTAAGAAGCAAAGTAAAAAAGACAATGATGGGATAACTCCATCATTGTCTTTTTTTTAAATGCATATTGATATAACCCGTAATATAACGGAAGAGTTGGGATAATGCCAATTAATTTAAATACAAAAGGCAACGATACTTCGACAATTTCCTCGGAAATATTTCCTTTCCCCACATAATTTGATACACTACACATGGATAAACAGTTGTATTACATAAGCTAAAATAATAACTTAATGTATAAATAAAAGCACACTCTTCATATGAAGAGTGTGCTTTTATTTTATTAACGTCTAATCCAAACAGCCCCTGCCGATTTATCCTCTGCTTGTCCAACAACTTGGAATTTAAGTCCAAGGTTTGGAACTTTGCGTCCTGCATCAGCAATTTGTTTGTTACTATACACTTTAGAATCATCAAAAGTTGTAACACCTTGTAACCCAGCATAATTAAACTGCCCGCGTGTTAATGAATTCACATTCCATGCCGGCGTTTGATCAAATGAAAATGCAGCGTCTGCAATTTGCATTCCAGTATTACCGTACGCTGGTTTCCCGTTTAAATTACCAACAAGCGCTTCCGGATGAGAGTCCACAACACCAAGGAACCCTTCACCTGGATGTACCCCAACCCAGTTATCTTTGAAACTATCATCTGCATACCAAACGACAAGACCTGTATTATACACCGGACCTCTTCCCGCTTTTAATCCATTATCTGATCCGGCATAGTTTCTCCACTCTAAATAATAATAATGTGGCTTCTGTTCTGTCCCATCAGAAACAACGAATCCATTTAACTTCATTTTAGACTGTCCTTCTACATCATCTGAAAATACTACTTGTCCATCAACTGTTACATTTACATTATCCATTGCGAAACCTTTATATGTTAAAGCTGGATCTGTAATATAATCGAATTGTAGTTTAACTTTCTTCCCTTTAAATTGACTTAAATCGTATGATTTATCAATCCATTTTCCATCTGTTGTATCTTTATCTTCTTTGACTACCTTTTCTCCCAATCTATCAATTAATGTTTTCGTTCCATCTTCAGTTACAGCATGCACTTCGATGAAATCACACTCTGCTTCTAGTTCATAATTTGCTTTATAATCAAATTTTGCATTTGTTCCTTTTGTTAAATCGAAGAACGGTGTTTCTAATGTCGTATGAATATCATCGCCTCTCGTACTATAGTATGCATACTTTCCAAATCCAGGTTTAATTGTTTCAATACTCTTACCTGGTAAATTGACACGTACGACACCTGGAAGATTTGATTTTGTAACACTTTGATCAATATATGTAGGAACTCCTACACCACTCTTAATTTTATCGTAATCTACTTCTAAAATTTTTGCCCAGTTTCCACCCATATTCTTTTGTAAGAAGTCTTTATTTTGTGGTGAAAAACTAGTTGGCTCTGTTCCAGCGATTTTCCCTGCCCAACTACCTCCACTCATTAACGACCAAGCTTCAACAGGTGATCCAGCTCCCGTATACTTCGTATCATACTCATCTGGTAAACCAAGGTCATGTCCGAATTCATGTGCAAACACACCTACTGCACCATCTTCTGGTTCGATTGTGTAATCATGAGCCGCTACTTTTCCACCCCAATAAGGTACTTTAGATGTTGTTCCTTCAATCGCTACTGGATCTCTTGCTAATTTTGAACGATGTGACCAAATTGCATCATCTCCTAATTTACCACCGCCAGCTTCTTGACCAACACCAGCATGAATTACCATTAAATGATCAATTACACCGTCCGGTTCATTAAGATTGCCATCGCCATTTGTATCATAACGGTCGAACTGATCAAATTGTGATAAATCTAATCCTTTATCCGCTGCAGCTTTTAATGCTTCTTTCACTAAATCACGCGCACCTTTTGGTCCTTTATTATCGTGACCACTACTACCATCAGCACCGTAATCAGCAGCTTTACCTGGAACAGTTAACCACTCTGTTACATATCCATCTGTCGTATAACTACCACCAGACTGTTCTTCATAATATTGCTTAAATGTTTTTACTTTCGAACCATCAAATAATGTGTAAGGCTCATTACCAAATAACATTTTTTGATAATGTTCTCTACTAAAATCTTTCGAATACATATAACCCGGCGTTTGCTCAATATTATTATGTTTATAATCACTAAACTCAACGAGTAACACTAGCACTTTATCCGTACGAACAGGTCCATTATATGGGGCTTGTTTCGCCTTAGAAGTTGGGACTTTCCCATCTAATTGTTTTTTATTTGGCTCTGGCTTTTGCTCTGGGCTAACATTTTTTTCAGCTTTCTTTACCTTTTCCTTTTCTTCCATCTTTTTCTCTTTTACCTTTTTTACGAAATCAGATGCTTCTTTGGCAGCATCATCTGGAAGAATTTCTTTATTTGCCTGATCCCCTTGTTTCTTTTCAATATATTGCTCTACAGCTTTTTTCGTCTCTTCTTTTGATGATGCTGGATTAATTGCTCCTCTTTCTTTCAACGCTTCCGCTAAACGATCTTCTTGAATTAAATTATGATCAATTGGCGTCGTAGACACATTTTCTTTTGCTTTCACTGGCGTTTCTGCGTATGCTAGCGGAGCATTCATTACAGCTGTGCATCCGATGATTGTCGCAATTGCTAATGACGACAATACTTTAAATGGTGCTTTTCTTCTCATTTTAACCATCCCCTTATATAAATCTTAAAATTCAGATAAAAATACGTAATCTATCCTCCCTTGTATATAAAAAGGCATAATTCTATAAACGTTAAACCTTCTGTTATAGAATCATGCCCTCCAGTTTTCTGGTCAGACCCTCTATCCCTTTATCCCGCTATTTGCGGGCAGTAAGACTCCCACCTCAAAATTCGGCGAATGCGAGGAAGTTAGGTGGGAGATAACTGCCCGTAAAAGCCCGATTGGTGAGGGCTGATAATCAGTGGGGGATGGACAAAACCCCCACTGATTAAAGTTTCACTTTATATCGAAATATGAAAAATAAAGAGTGATTTGTATATATTAAATAGCCTATATTAAAAATTTGAAAGATAATATGCAAAATTGCATGAAAATTCTTTTAAATAAAAAAAGAACCCAAGTTATTTAAACTTGGGTTCTCCATTTCTTATTATTGCCCTTGTGTTTTCTCCCAATCAGCTAAGAATTTCTCAATTCCTTGATCTGTTAATGGGTGCTTCACTAATGAAGCAATTACGTTTGCTGGGATTGTTGCAATATGTGCACCATTTAATGCTGCGTCAGTTACGTGAACGCTGTGACGTACAGATGCTGCAATGATTTCTGTTTCAATACCATGAATTGCAAAGATTTCTGCGATTTGGCGAATTAAGTCCATACCGTTATGACCGATATCATCTAAACGACCTAAGAACGGTGAAACGTATGTCGCACCAGCACGAGCTGCAAGTAATGCTTGAACTGCTGAGAATACTAATGTAACGTTTGTACGAATTCCTAAATCAGAGAATGCTTTTACTGCTTTTAAACCTTCTGTTGTCATTGGAACTTTTACAACAACGTTTGGAGCAATTTTAGCTAATTCTTTTCCTTCTTCGATCATTTTATCAGCTTCTAAGCTAATTACTTCTGCACTTACAGGACCTTCTATAAAGCTGCAAATTTCACGAATACGCTCATGGAAATCTACGCCCTCTTTTGCTACAAGTGATGGGTTTGTCGTTACTCCAGCTACTACGCCTAATGCATTTGCCTCTTTAATTTCGTTAACGTTTGCTGTATCAATAAAGAATTTCATTTGTTATTCTTCCTTCCTAATTTTCATTTTATATTTATTTATTTTTTCTTAATAAGCTCTAATTCAATCGGAATAAATTTGTCCACTTTTTTCCCTTGTGTTATCTCTTTTGCTGTTTCCATCGCCTTCTCTCCGATTAATTCCGGTTTTTGAGCGACTGTTGCTGCCATGCGTCCATCTTTAACCGCTTTCACAGCATCGTCTGTTGCATCAAATCCAACAACGACTACATCCGTTTTACCAGCAGATTTTAATGCCTCAAGTGCACCTAATGCCATCTCATCGTTATGAGCAAATACTGCTTTTATATCGCTATTTGCTTGCAAAATATTTTCCATAACAGATAATCCTTTTGCACGATCGAAATCAGCTGCTTGTTTTGCTACTACTTTTAAAGACTTATCAGCCACGTTATGGAATCCTTTCCCACGCTCACGAGCAGCAGACGATCCAGGGATTCCTTCTAACTCAGCTACATTTGCTCCTTCACCAACTAATTCCCGAATGTAATCACTAGCCATTTGACCACCTTCTATATTGTTGGAAGCAATGTGAGAAACAACTTTACCTGAATTTGCAACTCGGTCTACTGTAATAACAGGAACATTCGCTGCATTGGCTGCACTTACCGCTGAAGCAACGGCATCTGAATCAGTTGGGTTAATAACAACTACATCGACACCTTTTTGAATTAAATCTTCAACATCGTTTGTTTGCTTCGCTGCATCATTTTGTGCATCAACAGCGATTAATTCAATGCCGCTATCTTTCGCTTTCTTTTCTGCACCTTTTTTCAACGTGACGAAAAATGGATTATTTAAAGTTGAAACAGAAAGTCCAACTTTAATAGTTTTATTTCGACCTTTATCGCTAGAATCCTTTGCCCATTCTGGTGGTTCCATTGAACAACCAGCAGTAACTACCATGATGCATGCAACGAGTATCAGTAACCATTTTTTCATGAATTGCCCCTCCATTACGCTTCTTTTCGACGATCAATTAGTACAGCTAGTAAGATTACAAGTCCTTTTACAACTTGTTGGAAGAAAGAAGATACACCTAATAAATTTAAACCGTTATTTAGTACACCAATAATAAGTACACCGATGAATGTACCAACAATCCATCCTCTTCCACCTGAAAGACTCGTTCCTCCTAACACAACTGCTGCAATTGCATCTAATTCGTAAGAAGTACCAGCAGTCGGCTGTGCAGAATCTAGTCTTGATGTTAAGACAATACCTGCAAGCGCTGCCAAAATTCCGGAAAGACCGTAAATCATTACTTTAATTCTCGTAACATTAATACCTGATAAAGCTGCCGCTTCTTCATTTCCACCAATCGCAAACGTACGGCGACCAAACGTTGTTTTCTTTAAAATAAAGTACAGTACTGCAAAAGCGATCATCATTGTAACGGCTGGCACAGGAATACCAAGGAAATAACCACGGCCAAACATTTGGAACATTAAATGATCACCAAGCCCAGTGATCGGACGTCCGTCCATGTAAACAAGCGTCAACCCGCGAAAAATGGTCATTGTTGCTAAAGTTGCAATAAAAGGAGCTACTTTTCCCTTCGCAATAATAATACCGTTTACAATCCCCATTACAAGACCTGCTAATAATCCAACTGCCATTGCAAGTAACGGATCCATGCCACTTGCCATCATTCCGGCAACAAGTGCACTTGATAATGCTAAAATAGAACCTACCGATAAGTCAATACCCCCTGTTAAAATAACGAAGGTCATTCCAAATGCAATGAGTGCATTAATCGATACTTGGCGCAGTATATTAAATAAATTTGGAATTTCAATAAATGCTGGATTTAAAGCTGTAATTACTACGATAATCAACACTAAACCGATTAAAGAACCGAGTTGTTGTAATACATTCCCCTTCTTAGCCATATCTTACTCTCCCCCTGTAGCTAGTGCCATAATAGACTCTTGTGATGCCTGATCTTTCTCTAAAATACCACCGATTTTTCCTTCATGAATGACAAGAACACGATCACTCATTCCTAAAACTTCTGGAAGCTCAGACGATACCATAATAACGGCATCTCCTTGCTCGGTAAGCTTATTCATAATAGAGTAAATTTCTTTTTTAGCCCCAACATCTACACCTCTCGTTGGTTCATCTAAAATGAGTAACTGCGGATGAATACCTAGCCATTTTGCAATTACAATCTTTTGCTGATTTCCACCAGAAAGAGATTTTACAGCTTGCTCTCCGTCTGCTGCTTTCACCTTAAGAAGCTTCATCATATCCTCTGTAAATTGTTGTTCTAAGCCTTTATTAACAACGCTTCCCTTGGAAAGACTCTCTAAATTTGGTAAAGCTAAATTTTCACGAATCGAAAAATCTAACACAAGCCCTTCAGATTTTCTATCCTCTGTAATAAAAGCAATTCGTTGCCTAATCGCATCTATTGGACTATCAATTTTCACTTCTTGTCCATTCATAAAAATTTGTCCTGAATCAAGCGGTTCATATCCAAATATCGCTTTCATAATATCCGTACGGCCAGCTCCCATCAAGCCAGCAACACCAAGGATTTCACCTTTTCTAACTTGAAACGAAACATTTTCAAATTTCCCCTTTTTCGTTCCGTTACGCATTTCAAAAATCACTTCACCAATTTGGCTATTTCGCTCTGGGTAACGTTCACCAATACTGCGGCCTACCATCATGCTAACTACTTCATCAAATGACGTTTCTGGAATTAATCTCTTCCCTACATATTCTCCATCACGCAAAATCGTAATGGCATCACATATTGAAAAAATTTCTTCCATCCGGTGTGAGATATAAACGAATGAAACGCCCTCTTTACGTAATTTATTAATAACAGTAAACAGCGTTTCAATTTCGCGATCTGTTAATGCAGCTGTAGGTTCATCCATAATAATAACGCTTGCATTTGTCATTAATGCTTTAGCAATTTCAATAATTTGCTGTTGTCCAACTGATAATTCACCTGCTAGCATAGCGCCTCTCACATGTAGACCAAGATTTGCTAATTGCTGCTGGGCAATCGCATTCATTTGACGCGTACGTAATATTCCTGTTCTCCCATACATTAACTCTTTTCCAAGAAACATATTTTCAGCTACCGTCAAGTTCGGTAATATGTTCAACTCTTGATGGATAAATGCAATACCGTACTCTTCTGCTTCTTTTGCATTTTTAAAAGTTCGTTCTTTCCCATCAATCGTGACGGTTCCACTGTCTTTTTTATATACACCTGTTAAAATCTTCATGAGCGTCGATTTCCCCGCTCCGTTTTCCCCCATCAATGCATGGACTTCTCCTGTTTCAATCATAAACTGTGCGTTTTTTAAAACAGGATTACCATTGAACGCTTTTGAAATATTTTTCATTTCAATATGCATTCTCATCACATCCCTTTATTAAAAAATCACGCCTGCATGTAAAATAACATTCGCATAAGGCGTTGCTTCTCCTGTACGAATAATCGCCTTCGCTCTCTTTGTATGCTCTTTAAATTCCTTATGAGACACATATTCAAATGCTGGCTCTGTTAATCGCATTTCAACTTCTTTATTTACCTCTGCATTATTCATAATGACTTCTTCTGCTAACGTCACTTTTTCAATTGCCATATCATCAGCAACAACTTGTAATACGTCTAAAAAGCTAGGCTTTCCAATTTCGACTGCTAAATCAATTCGTTTTACTCCATCAGGAATAGGTAACCCACAATCAGCAATTACAATCGTATCTGTATGCCCAAGTTTAGCAAGGACTGCCGCGATTTCACTATTTAATACACCATGCTTTTTCATCCGACAATCACCTGCACTTCACGTACTCTATCTCTCGTTGGCATACCGCCCTGTGCCCCAAGTTTCGTTACAGAAAGACCACCAGCAATATTTGCAAAACGAATAGCCTGCTGAAGTGTTTCTCCTTCAGAAAGTGCAACTGCTAGCGCGCCGTTAAATGTATCACCAGCTCCAGTCGTATCCACTACATCTACAGCAATACTTGGAACTTGAACAACTTCCGTTCCGTTATGGAATCGAACACCGTTAGACCCTTCAGTCATTAATAACTTATTTGGATATTTCGCAAGTAACTCTTCAATTGGTGATGTGAAATCATTTAATACAATGCGACATTCATGTTCATTCGGCGTAATATAAGTTGCTTTTTCTAAAATATCTTCTGATAAAACTTGTGCTGGAGCTGGATTCAACATAACTGGAATTTTATGCTCCTCACAAATAGCCAGAACGTATTTTACTGTTTCAAGTGGAATCTCTAGTTGAAGAACAACCATATCAGCTTTGACAAGAAGGTCTTTTGAACGATCTACAATTGACTCATCTACAAGAGCATTTGCTCCTTGTATGACCACAATACTGTTATCCTCCTCTGCTAAAACGATATGAGCGATTCCTGTCGTTCTATCTGTAACCGGTACCACATAGTCGATAAAAACTCGTTCGTTCTCTAAATTTTTTCTAACTACTGTTCCGTAATCATCATTTCCTACTGCACCAACCATTGCTACATTTGCTCCTAATCTAGCTGCAGCAACTGCTTGGTTAGCCCCTTTTCCTCCTGGGATAGTATGAAACGCTTCACCAATTACTGTTTCTCCTGCTTTCGGACGTATTTTTGAAACAGCCACTAAGTCCATTGAGATACTACCTACTACTGCAATATTTGGCATTTGTTTCATCTCCTTACTTTGTTGTATTTCGTTCTATAATTTCAATCGGTAAACGATAGTGTTTCTCTTCTAACGCATTTCCTTCCATCTGCTCTAACAACAACTCTGTTGCCATTTTCCCCATTTCATAAATTGGTTGAGCAACAGTCGTAATAGATGGATACATCATTTCTGTTAAAGAAATCCCATCGAATCCGATAACTTGTAAATCGTCTGGAATAGAAATCCCCTTTTGAAGTGCAGCCTTTACGATACCAATTGCAATTAAATCATTCCCAGCAACAATTCCATCAATATGCGGATATTCTTCTAATAATTCCATCGCTACCCGTTCACTATTAGCTGGATCGAATGTACTCTCTGCAATCATATAAGAAAGATTATTTTGCGTAATAACGTCTACAAAACCTTCAAAACGTTCATTAGCTGTACTCACATCGCGCGGTCCGCGAATATGTGCAATATGTTTACATCCTTTATCTATTAATAACTTTGTCGCAGCCTGACTCCCTGCGTAGTTGTCTGCATATACAGTAGGAATGCGCTCATTAAACATACGGTCAATTGCAACGACTGGAACAGATAAATTCATGTAATTAACACTATTTTGTGGATTCGTTGCCACAATAAACCCATCCACATTATTTTGTCTAAGTACATCGATATATTGTTTCTCTTTTTCTAAACTTTCATCAGAATTACAAAGGACAACTGTGTAACCTTGCTTATGTGCTACATCTTCTACGGCACGTGCAACTTCTGGAAAGAATGGATTCACGATATTTGGAACAACTAGGCCAATTAAACGAGATTTTTTATTATATAAAGAACGTGCTACTGTACTAGGCTTATAATCTAGCATTTCAATTGCTCGCTCTACTTTCTTTAACGTATCCTCATGAACATATCCATTTTTATTTAACACTCTGGAAACGGTCGCAACAGATACCCCTGCCAATTTTGCAACGTCTTTAATCGTACTCATTCTCTTTTCTCCTCATTTCATGTAACCGTTTACAGAAAATAATATAACGTATTTATATAAATACGTCAATCATTTCTCACTAAAAAGCTTTTAAGGTTATACTCAAAAAAGCACCGCCATAAGGCGATGCTTTTTCATTACGAATTTGATGCAGTTCGTTCTTTCTCTTCCACAGCAGGCTCTTCAGCACCTTTTTTACGATCAGACAGTTTAATCTTCTGTAAGAAAATCGTGAAGATGGCACCTACTACGATAAATACTAATCCTGTTAAGAATACAGTATGAAGTGAGTCTACTAAAGAACTTTTCAAAATTGGTACGATGCTATTAGAGAATGCTTCTGGCATTTGTTTTAATGCTTCTGGATTAAAGAGCATCGAATATAAACCTTGTGGGTCTGTATGAATCATATCTTTAAATTTTGTTACCATTTGTCCCGCTTCTTTAGGGAACGTATCTAATACAGGTACTAATTTATTTGTTAATGTTGTACCTGAAGTGTTATTCATAATTGATCCTAAAATTGTAATACCGAATGTTCCCCCGATTTGACGGAAGAACTGACTTGATGAAGTTACTACACCAAGATCTTTTTTCGGGAAGCTTTCTTGTAACGCCAATGTCAGTGTTGGCATAACAAGACCCATTCCTAAACCGATAACCATCATATAAGAAGTAGCGGTAAGCTTAGTTGTGTGCATATCCATCGTTGTTAATAACCAGAATCCACCAGCCATAACAAGCATTCCTGTAATAATTTGTGGTTTCACACCAACCTTTAATACAAGTTGACCACCGATAATACTCATAACGATCATTGTAATCATCATCGGTGTCATAATAGTTCCTGATTCAGCAGCACTAACGCCTACAATTCCTTGCATGAAGAACGGTACGAACATAATAGCGCCAAACATTCCGATACTCATAAAGAATCCAATCGCATTTAGTAATGTAAATGTACGATTTTTAAAGAAATGCATCGGTAAGATTGGTTCTGCTGCTTTTGTTTCAACGATAATAAAGCTAACGATACCAATTAGAGCTAATGCAAATAACCCGATAATTTGCCAAGAATCCCACGCATAATCTTTCCCGCCAAACGTTAACGCAAGTAATAAACTTACAACACCGAGAATCATCGTAAAGATTCCAGCGATATCAATTTTAATTGGTCCCGTTTGTTTATGTGATTTTAGTCCCATTGCGATAAAGATTGTCGCTAAAATACCAACCGGTAAGTTAATGTAGAACACCCATCTCCAATTCACTGCGTCTACAATCCAACCACCAACTTGTGGTCCAATTACAGAAGCAAGACCGTATAGAGCTCCAAAAATACCTTGCCATTTAGCACGTTCTTTTCCCGTAAACATATCTCCAATAATAATCATAGCCATTGGCATCATAATACCGCCACCAAGACCTTGAATACCACGGAAAATAATTAATTCTGTCATACCATTTGCCATACCACATAACGCTGAACCAATCATGAAAATAACTAGCCCTGTTATATATACATTACGACGCCCAAGTAAGTCCGCTAACTTACCTGCAATTGGTACGACTGTCGTTGACGTTAACATGTAAGCTGTTGTTAGCCATGTCATTAAGCTTAATCCGCCAAGTTCACCAACGATACGTGGCATTGCTGTACCAACGATTGTTCCGTCTAACGCAGCAAATAGCATCGCGATTACTAAACCGATTAACAACAACCTTCTATTCTGATTTTCTTGTTGCTCCATGTAATCTCCTCAATTCCTCTTAGTTTTTCTCTTTTTTCTCTAGTGACCCGCAAATAATTGTTTCTAGCTTTTCAAAGAGGCGTAACAAATCTTCTCGTTCTTGTAATTCTAATTGTGAGAAATATTTTGCGATATGCTCATTACGAGCCGCCATAGCCTCTTCTACTGTAGCTTTCCCCTTTTTCGTTAGCTCAATGACAACAACGCGGCGATCATTATTGTCGTGATAGCGCTCTACTAACCCATGATCAATTAAACGATCAATCATTACTGTAATTGCGCTTGGTTTTACGTACATTTTCTCCGCTAATTGTGTCGCTCTTGAGGCTCCGTAATGATCTAAAATCTTCAAGATATAAAACTGCGGTGGTGTAAGTCCTGATGCTTGCATTTGTTCCAGTAGCTCTGTTTGCATTTTCTTTCCTATAGCAAATGTAAGAGCTTGAATTTTATCAATATGAGTCATATCATTTGGCATGTTATCCACCTCTTATTTAAACAATAAAATATTTAACGTATTTAAATATTAATCCCGCAAACAAAATCCGTCAACACCTTTATTCATAAAAACGTTTACAATTTTGTCACAAAGTTGTATAATTTTTGTCGAAGTTAATATTGACAGTCACGGAGAATCAGAGTATACGGCTATGAATCATAAAAAAGGAAACTTTTTTATATTTCATGGCCTTTTTATATTCTCACTGTCTTAAAACACTTCCAATTAATCAGAGGAGGATTTTCAGTTTATGTTTTTAACACAATTATTTAAACCTGCCCCCCATGCAGAGCGCCTACCAGCTGATCGCATTGACAGCGAATACCGCAAGCTTCGCTTACAAGTATTTCTAGGCATCTTCATCGGTTATGCAGGTTACTACTTTGTTCGAAAGAATTTTTCACTGGCAATGCCATATCTTATCGAGCAAGGTTTTAGTAAAGGAGAACTCGGTGTTATCCTTTCAGCGGTATCTATCTCTTACGGATTAAGTAAATTTCTTATGGGTATCGTATCCGATCGTTGTAACCCTCGCTATTTCTTAGCAACTGGGCTATTTTTATCAGGTATCATTAATATTATTTTTGGTTCATTTTCTTTCATTACAACGAGTATTATGCTCATGTTTGTACTTCAGTTTTTAAACGGATGGGTACAAGGTATGGGGTGGCCTCCTTGTGGGCGTACAATGGTTCACTGGTTCTCTATTAGTGAACGCGGTACAAAAATGTCTATTTGGAACGTCGCTCATAATGTCGGCGGCGCACTTATGCCTTCTCTCGTTACATTAGGGTTATATTTCTTTGCAAATGACTGGAAAAGTATATTTTACTTCCCAGGTATTCTTTCAATTTTAGTTGGGATTTATGTATTAATTGCGATGAGAGATACACCCCAATCTTGCGGATTACCTTCTATTCAGGAACATACTGGGGAATATCCATCAGATGAAAAAGTAAAAGATCGCGAACGCGAACTTTCGGTAAAGGAAATTTTATTTACATATGTATTAAACAATAAATTTTTATGGTACATCGCTATCGCTAACGTTTTTGTTTATTTCGTTCGTTACGGTGTTGTAGACTGGGCTCCTACTTATTTAGTAGAGGAAAAAAGCTTTACTCATAGTAGCTCACGTACAGCTTATGCTCTATATGAATGGGCTGGTATTCCAGGTACACTTCTTTGCGGATGGATGAGTGATAAACTATTTAAAGGGCGCCGCGCACCTGCTGGTATTTTATTTATGGTTGGTGTATTCATTGCCGTTCTCGTTTACTGGCTAAACCCTGCTGGTCACCCAATCATTGATAGTATCGCACTTGTTTCCATTGGATTTTTAATTTACGGACCTGTTATGCTAATTGGCCTACACGCTCTTGACTTAGCACCAAAGAAAGCTGCTGGAACTGCAGCTGGTTTAACTGGCTTCTTCGGTTACCTAGGCGGAGCTACTTTTGCTAGTGCAGCTATGGGCTTTATTGTAGATGCATTCGGATGGGATGGCGGCTTCATTTTGCTACTTGCTTCTTGTGTGCTTGCAATGTTCTTCCTTGCTCTTACTCTAAATACAGGATCTGCAAAGCAAAAACAAGCTTAAGTACTATTATTATACTTACAAAAAAAAAGAGAGACAGTTCTTTCCAGGACGCCTCTCTTTTTTCTACATATACTACTTTTTTCTTACAAAAAATTTATTCTCCTCCCTTTTGTATGTTAGCGTTTTCAAAACACTTCAAATCCTTATATAACAGCATTCAATCTCTGCATAGAAAGATTTTTGAATATTTTTTCAACTTATTCTTGTCAAACAATGTCAATTTATATTAAAATAACAACACACAAAATATTTAGTCTTTTCAGAAAAAGATGGAGGGATAGCCATGAAGAATCCACTTCTTCGCATTGAAAACTTACAGACTTCCTTTCGCATACAAGATCAATATCATGCAGCAGTTGATAACGTTTCATTAACTGTCCATGAAAATGAAATTGTCGCGATAGTTGGTGAATCAGGTTGCGGAAAAAGTGCACTTGCCCTTTCCATTATGCGACTGCATAATGAAGCAAATACAAAATTACAAGGGCAACTTTACTATAGAGATAAGGACTTACTAACTATGTCTACCGCAGAAATGAATAAAGTACGCGGATCAAACATCGGTATGATTTTCCAGGAACCTCTTACAGCTCTAGATCCTCTTATGACAGTTGGAAAACAAATCGAAGAAAACTTAGACTACCACACAAGCCTTTCAAAAGCAGAAAAGAAAGAACGCACCTTAGAACTACTCCATCAAGTTGGTATTCCAAAACCAGAACTTACATATAAACAATACCCACACGAATTATCTGGCGGAATGAGACAAAGAATTGTTATCGCAATTGCAATTGCTTGTAACCCAGGACTCATTATTGCTGATGAGCCTACAACCGCTCTAGATGTAACAATTCAAGCTCAAATACTAGATCTACTAAAATCTATTCAAGAACAAACCAAAATGGGCATCATTTTAATTACACATGACTTAAGTGTTGTTGCAGAAACAGCTGATCGCATCGTCGTTATGTACGCTGGACAAGTTGTAGAAACAGGAACGGTTGAAGAAATTTTTAATAACCCTCTTCATCCATATACTCGTTCCTTATTAAACTCAATCCCATCTGCGTATGCTGAAAAAGAAAAATTACACGTGATTCAAGGGGTTGTTCCTTCGTTAGCGAAGATGCCTCGCACAGGTTGTCGCTTCCAGGCCAGAGTCCCGTGGGTTAGACCAGACCAACATGAAGAAAATCCAGTTTTACATGAAGTAAAACAAGACCATTGGGTACGTTGTACTTGTTATAAACATTTCAACTTCCAAGATAAGAAAGGAGATGACGTAACTCATGGCACTGCTTAAAGTAGACGATTTAAAAGTACATTTCCCAATTAAAGGTGGTTTCTTCGGACGCACATTAGATTACGTGCGTGCTGTCGATGGTGTAAGTTTTGAATTACAACCTGGTGAAACATACGGAATTGTTGGTGAATCTGGTAGTGGTAAATCAACAACCGGTAAAGCAATTATGCATTTAACAAAAGCGACAGACGGTAGCATTCACTTTAATAATAAAGATTTAACAAAATTAAGTCGCTCTGAGCTACGTGAACAACGAAAAGATATCCAAATGATTTTCCAAGATCCATATTCATCGTTAAATCCGAAGAAACGTGTTCTCGATATTATTGCCGAGCCTCTTCGAAATTTTGAGAAGCTCTCACCTGATGAAGAACGTAGAACCGTTCAAGAGTATCTTAGTATAGTTGGATTAAACCCAGAGTCTATTTATAAATATCCACATGAATTTTCCGGTGGACAAAGACAGCGAATTGGTATTGCACGTGCACTTACATTAAAACCGAAGCTTATTATTGCTGACGAACCTGTATCTGCACTTGACGTTTCCGTACAGGCTCAAGTATTAAACTTCTTGCAAGATTTACAAGCTGAACTAGGATTAACATATTTATTTATTAGTCACGATTTGGGCGTAATTCGTCATATGTGTGACCGTATCGGTGTTATGTACCGCGGGCGTATTGTAGAAGAAGCAACTAGTGCAGAAATTTATAATAATCCACAACATATTTATACGAAGCGATTAATATCAGCAATTCCTGATATTCGTCCTGAAAACCGAGAACAGCAACGTAAATTACGTCAGCAAGTAAGTTCTGAGTACGAGAAATCATACGAAAATTATTTCAATGAAAATGGTCGTGCTTATGATTTAAAACCAATCTCGCCAACGCACCGGGTGGCATTACCATAAGGGAGTGATAAAACATGTGGAAATTTATATTACGCCGAATCTTAATTATGATTCCGCAATTATTCATATTAAGCGTGCTCGTCTTTCTACTAGCTAAAGCAATGCCAGGTGATGCATTAACTGGAGCAGAGATGGCAAATCCGAAATCAGATCCAAAAGTCATTGAAGAACAACGTGAAAAGCTAGGATTAAACGATCCTGTAACAACGCAATATGTACGGTGGATTAAAAACGCTGTGCAAGGTGACTTCGGTGTTTCCTATGCGCATAAAATGCAAGTAACTGATTTAATTGGTGAACGTCTCGGAAATACGATTTTATTAGCAGTTGTTATCCTTATTCTCACTTATATTATTGCCATTCCGCTTGGAGTAATAAGCGGCCGCTGGAACGATACTTGGGGTGATCGACTCATTACGCTCTATAACTATTTAGGATTTGCTACACCGCTCTTTATTTTCGGATTAATTATGCTCTTCCTTTTCGGATTCCAGTTTCCAATTTTCCCAACTGGGGGTAGCGTAGATCCACAAGTTGAAACAGGTACATTAGCTTATTATATGAGTAAGTTCAATCACATTCTATTACCAGCTTTATCAGGAGCTTTAATTGCCACTGTCGGTACTGTGCAGTATTTACGTAGTGAAATTATTGATACAAAACATAAAGACTTTGTACGAACAGTCCGAGCGAAAGGTGTTCCTGAATCTAAAGTTTATTCACGACATATTTTACGAAATTCCTTTTTACCAATTGCAGCCTTTTTAGGTTATGAAATTACAGGTTTAGTTACTGGAGCACTCTTCTTAGAGAATATTTTTAGTTATCCAGGGATTGGACAATTATTCATCCAATCTATGGGACAGCGTGACTTTAGTGTAGTAACTGCAATTGTTTTATTTACTGGATTCGCAACGTTACTCGGAACACTTCTTTCCGATATCATTTTAAGCATCGTTGATCCACGTATTCGAATCGATTAATGGGAAGGAGGAAAAAATCATGTTAGCAAATCCTGAAAAACAAACTGAAGTCATTCATTACGAGAAAAGCCCCTCTGGTTTCTCCATTATGTGGCGCGAATTTCGTAAAGATAAATTAGCAATGTTTTCACTAGTCTTTCTAGCAATATTACTATTAGCAGTCTATGTAACATCTTTTATTATGAAGCAAGAAGATATTGTACGCGTGGATTTGTTTTCCATCTACGCACCTCCCTCTGCTGAACATTGGTTGGGTACTGATTATGGAGGCCGTGATATTTTTGGACAACTTATCATTGGTACACGAAACTCATTTACTATCGGACTGGCAATAACAATCCTTTCTTGTTTAATTGGTCTTTCTGTCGGATTAATTGCAGGCTATTTCGGAGGAAAAGTTGATAATGCTATTATGCGATTCATTGACTTCATAATAGTACTACCAACGTTAATGCTTATTATCGTATTTATCACACTTGTACCTACTTTTAATATCACAACGTTTATTCTAATTATGACTGCTTTCTTATGGACAGGAAAAGCAAGATTAATTCGCTCAAAAGTATTAACTGAAAAAGAGCTCGATTATGTTGCTGCATCTAAAACTTTAGGCACACCTAACTGGAAGATCATCCTTTTCCAAGTGTTACCTAACTTAAGTTCCATTATTATCGTAAGCGTTACATTAAACCTTGCAGGGAACATCGGTATTGAATCTGGTTTAACTTACTTAGGATTCGGTCTACCAGAAAGTACACCTAGCCTTGGTACACTCGTAAGTTACGCAACAAATCCAGATGTACTGCAAGAAAAATGGTGGATTTGGTTACCTGCATCAATCATGATTTTAGTGTTGATGCTATGTATAAATTTTATTGGTCAAGCGTTAAAGCGTTCGGCTGATGCAAGACAAAGAAAAGGATAAGGGGTGGAGAAGTTATGAACAAACCAAAATTGTACAAAGTATTAAGTACACTTGCTGCTTCAACATTATTACTATCTGCATGTGGGGGTGCTGATAGCGGAAGTAAAAAAACTAGTACTAATACTAATCAAACAGATACGAAAAAATTTAATGCTCTTGTAAAAAATGATAAAAAAGAAATTCAAGACGGATCATTAACATACGCTCTTGTTTCAAATACACCATTCGCAGGTGTGTTAAGTAGAGTTGTATATGACGGTGCTCCTGATGCTGAAGTTATCGATTTCTTTGATGAAGGCTTATTATATACAGATAAAAACTGGGAAATCAACAACGAAGGACCTGCAACTTATACAATTTCCGAAGATAAGAAAACAATTACAATTAAAATTAAAGATAATGTAAACTGGCACGATGGTAACCCTGTAACAGCTGAAGATTTAGAATTTTCTTACTTAATTATTGGTAACAGTAAATATGCTGGAGTTCGTTATGATACACAAATGCAAATGATCGAGGGAATGGAAGAATACCACGCTGGAAAAGCTGATAAAATTTCAGGTATTAAAGTTGTTGATCCAAAAACGATCTCTATTACTTATAAAACTGTAAATCCATCTTTAAAAACTGGCATTTGGACATATCCTACCTCTAAAAAATATTTAGGCGATGTACCAATTGAAAAATTAGCTGAATCCGATAAAGTTCGTAAAAATCCAATTGGATTCGGACCATTTAAAGTGAAGAAAATTGTTCCTGGTGAATCAGTTGAATTTGAACGCTTTGATGGCTACTGGGGTGGTAAACCGAAATTAAAAAATGTAACTTTAAAAGTAGTAAACCCAGCAATCGTAAATGCATCGTTGAAAAAAGGTGATATTGATATCGCAAAAGTTACTGCAGATCAATATCCAAATGTAAGTAAACTAAAAAATACACAGTTAATTGGTAAAACAGATCTTTACTATAGTTACATCGGATTTAAGTTCGGACATATGGACAAAGGGAAAAACGAAGCTGTAATGGATAAAGATAAATTTAAAGACGTTCGTCTACGTCAAGCAATGGCATATGCAGTAAATCGTGAAGAGCTTGGACAGAAAGTATATCATGGACTTCGCTTCCCTGCTAACTCACCAATTCCACCATCTATGCCAAAATATCACAACAACAATGCTGGTGCATACAACTTCGATGTGGAAAAAGCGAAGAAATTATTAGATGAAGCTGGCTATAAAGATAAAAATGGTGATGGATTCCGCGAAGATCCAAAAGGTCAAGAATTCAAAATTAATTACTTAGCTAGTAGTGGTAGCGATACAAGTGAACCACTTGCAAAATTCTTTATTCAATCTTGGAAAGATATCGGCTTAAAAGTAGAGCTTGTAGATGGTCGTCTACACGAGTTTAACTCATTCTACGATATGATTAAGAAAGATGATCCAAAGATTGATATCTTCGGCGGTGCTTGGAATACTGGTTCTGACCCTGACTTATCTGGTCTTTGGGCAAAAGATGCAAGTTTCAACTACGGCCGCTGGGTAAACGATGAAAATACTAAATTATTAACTGAAGGTTTATCAGAAAAAGCTGGTGATGAGAAATATCGTAAAGAGGTATACGATAAATGGCAAAAATTAATCCATGATGAGGCACCAATGATTCCACTTCACTATCAATTTGAATTAACAGGCGTAAACAATCGTGTGAAAAATTATGATGTTGCTCCTGGTGCAAAATTAACATGGAAAGACGTTGCAGTAACAAGCGATAAAGCAGAAACAGAGAAATAAAATAAAAAATAGCTCCTAGCCTATACTTTTTTCGCTAGGAGCTATTTTTTATTTATCTCTAAAGTGTAAATTTTGTAGTTTATAATAACCATTTCCTTTCTACTTATACAATACGATTAAAACATTTGCTGAAACATCTTTACTAAAACAGCTAACGTAACAGATCCCGCAAATCCTCCTAAACAAATAAGACCCACACCTTGGCTATATGATAAATTTTGGAATGCTTTCATCTTTTTCATCCTCCCCTTCGATACTCTTATTTTACCAATGGAATAATTTTCATAACATCGATTTCGCTGACAACTAACTTACAAATTTGTAAGTTAACAATTTCCCTCTAAACTTATATATCTAGTATGTCCACGCTTCCCCCTTTTATACATCAAAAAAGACCTTGAATTATATCAAGGTCCTACTTACACTACAGAATATCTCACTCAATTTATTTTATAATCATCACCGGGCATTTCACACGCTTTGCTATTTTATGACTTACACTACCAAGCACCATCTCTTGCAGTGTATTTAACCCTCTACTTCCTACAACAACAAGGTCAATATCTCCTGTATTTACATATTGAACGATTGTATCTCCAGGATCACCGTGTAGAATCGTAATTTTGTAGGCAATTTTCTCTTTCTTTAATAACGTCTCAATCTCTTTTAATTTATCTTTTCGACTTGCTGAAATTGTCTCTAAATCTGTTTGTCCCTGTATAATATCTGATTTTGCCGTTCTATTATCTACTACGTACACAACTTCAACATTTGTTTCTTCGTTAAATTTCGCAATATATGTTGCATGCTCGGCTGCCCGAAGTGCATGCTCAGAACCGTCACATGCTAATATAATTTGTTTGTACATATGCTGAATCCCCTTTTCGTTATCCTACTCGTATTATATAATAAAGCCTCCTAAAAAGGAGGCTTCTAACTAGCAATTCTCTTATTATAAGTAGCTAAATTTGAAACAATCTTCGAGCTACGTTCATTTAAACCTGTGATCCTTACTTTCACACCACTTTGTTCATATTTCATTATAACTTTATCAATTGCTGCTACAACTGAATCATCCCATACGTGTGCGTGAGTACAGTTCATCTCAATTTCTTTCGCTTCTTCATTGTATGGAAATGTATTTATAAAATTTGTCGCAGATGCGAAGAATAGTTGGCTGTGAATTTCGTATATTTTCTTATTTTCAATATACAAATGTTTCACGTGAATCTTTGCCATGTACTCCTCTACTCTTTAATTCTTTGATTCTTTGATTTTCTCCATAAGAAAATCAAAGCCGACTGCACGAAGGCTATTATATAACGAGTAGAAGATTTTTTGCTATGTAAAAGTTTCCTAAAAAAAGACGCTACCTCCGCAGCGTCTTTTCCTATTTAATGTCCACCATGCCCCTTTCCATTTTCTTGAACAATCTCTAACCTCTCATCCAATATACCTTGCGTTTCAAATGAAATATTTTCAGTATTCCCTAATAAGAATCCATGATTGTACGGACCGATTGTTGGATCATCTTTAAACTTCGGTTGAATGCTAGCAAGGAAATCATATACTGGTTGCGAAGCTTTACCTTCTTCTAAAAATAATACCGGAGCATGTTTACCCATATGTGAAAACGGTGCTCCCGCAATTGCTAAGTCTGGTGTTTTGCTTGAAACAAATGACAAACCGTGACCTGGTTTTGTGAACCCCCAGCCAAATTTCGTTTTTTCATCTTTAAATTTCGCAAACGCAACAGAATTTTCTGTTGGAGTCTCCCCACTAATACGTGTTACTTTTCCGTATTTACTTAACTCCTTTTCTACTTCTTTCGAAATGATTTTTTCTGGTCCTAACACATATATATTCGCTTTATCTTTTCTCATTTTTAGCGCCTCGATTGTCGCTTCTGACACCTTTTCTTTTTCTACATATAGAAGAGGTTCTGGCATATGAGAAATCCAATTTACAGCTGGTGTTGTATATAAGCGCCCTTCTTCTTCAGACGAACCGATAATAACACTATTTGGATAATTCCCTGTTATATCGGCATATTCTTTATCAACATCTTTAGCAAATTTAGCTGGATCCGTTTCTTTTATTTGCTTTACTTTATAGTCTTTTAATTGCTCTAGTGCTGAAGCACCTACATCCCCCATCACCATAATTTGCGTTCCATCTTTTGTTCCGAGGGGATTTAATCGTTTTATTTCTTTTAACGTCATTTCCGGCACCGCTTCTTTTTCTATAAATAAAATCGGCCCATTATTCGGATGATGAATAAGATCCGCACTTGCAATCCCTAATTGCCACTCGTCCACCGGCACTAAAATAACCGCACCTGGCTGATTCTCTTTATGAGTTGCTGGCCATATTGTTTGCGAAGTTAATACTGTCATTTGCAGAGGATCATTTGTATTTAATCTCGTTATATTTTTTAAACTTGTCGTTAATAAATCATTCGATGCTCCTTTATTCATTTCTTTCGGCGCAGTCACCTCTTGATTCATTTTCATTTCCTTTTGCTCTGTTTTCTTCTCTTTTGTAGATTCATGATTTTTATGATCTGTGTTCGTTTGCCCACATGCCGCAAGACCGGCTGCCGTAATTATTGTTATCCCAAGGATTCGGGTCTTTTTCTTCACTATATCGCCTCCGCTTCATCGTTTTCGAGCCAATATTATTACTTAAAATGGAATTTCACCTTTACGATAACAAGCAATTCTGAAGAAATTATGCAGATGCATTATAATCTGCACCATTTCTTCATGATTTTGACTTACAATTTAAGTAATAACTACAAATGCGGAGGTACTCTATGATCGATATACTACTCGTAGACGATGAACCGAGAATGCTTGAATTATTAACTCTTTATCTTACTCCAATCGGATATAACTGCGTATGTGCGGTATCTGGAGAAGAAGCTATTTCACATATAGAAAATCGAAACTTCAAATTTGTTTTACTCGATATTATGATGCCAAAGACGGATGGATGGGAAACGTGCAAAAGAATTCGTTCATTTAGTAACGTTCCAATCATTATGGTAACCGCTCGTGATCAAACGGTAGATGTCATTCAAGGATTAAAACTTGGAGCAGATGATTATGTGACGAAGCCTTTCCATGAAGAGGAGCTTTTCGCAAGAATTGAAGCTGTTTTACGGCGTACGAATCAACATACGCAAATCCAATATCACGGCATTTTATGGGATGAGACAAAGCATTTCGCTTCTGTACATAATGAAGAACTTCTTCTCACTCCGATCGAATTCTCTTTACTCGGATTATTCTTACGCCATGTGAATTACGTATTAAGCCGTGATCAGCTCATTGAACGGATTTGGGGTTTAAATACAAATACAGAAGATAGAACAGTCGATTCACATATTCGTAATTTGCGTGATAAATTACGAAAAGTAAATTTCCCTATTGATCACCATTTAAAAACTATATACGGAGTAGGTTATCGATGGATTGATAGCGAAAATTAAGGAGCAAAACAATGAAGCGAATTTCTATTCAACTCGGATTTTATTTTCTAATTGTTACACTTTTAATCGAAAGTGTTCTATTTGTCTTGCTCTATTATAGCCTTGTAAACGCTAGAGTAAATGAAGAAATGACAGCTTTATTAAAGCGCGGAAATAGTCACCGAGATGTCCTTGAAAAGTATTTTGACAGGCAAACAATCTCTCACGTCGCTTTAATGGAATCCGAAGCTGAAACAACCGTTGTTATTACAAATGCAAATAAGGAAGTACTAGCAAAGTCTAACGAACCAGATAAGACTATAAAAAAGCATATTGCCGAGATGAATACGAGTACAGATCATAACGGATCTATTATAGAAAATCATTGGAAAACATCTAATTATATATGTACAGTTAGTCCCATTGTAGTAAATGGAAAATTAGAAGGTTATGTTTATATGTTTCTCAGAACAACATCAATCGAAGAAATGATTAATGGCTTAACAAAACAATTTATTATTGCCGGCATCGTGACTTTCCTATTAACAGTCGTCACAATTTTTCTATTATCCCGCTTATTAACAAAACCATTGTTACACATGAAACATGCCACTGAAAAAATGAGTAAGGGCGATTTATCCGTTTCTTTAACTACTACTCGAAATGATGAAATTGGTGAACTTGCAGAATCCATTCAAACTCTTGCAAATGATTTACATTATATGAAAACCGAAAGAAGTGAATTTCTAGCGAGTGTTGCTCATGAATTACGAACACCTTTAACGTACGTAAGAGGTTATGCTGACATTGCATTAAAAGAAAGTACAGCTCCTGAGCAACGTTTACGATATTTATCCATTATAAAAGACGAATCTGATTACATTACGAACCTAGTCCAAGATTTATTTGTACTTGCTCAAATGGAAAAGCATAGCTTTTCTATTGAAGTAAAAGAAGTGTATTTACATTCTTTTCTTACTCGTATAACAGAAAAAGTAAACGCTATGTATGAGAAAAAACATATTGCAGTTTCTTTCACATGTCCTTCTTCACTCTCAGCAAACCTTGATGAACAACGATTTGAACAAGTGATGATGAACATCTTAAATAATGCTTATAGGCATTCGAAAGAGCATTCTCAAATAAAAATCTCTATTACCAAGGAACAAACACATATTATATTTCTCATTCAAGACGAAGGCGAAGGTATTCCGCAAGAAGACCTCCCTCACATCTTCGACCGCTTTTATCGCGTTGACAAAGCAAGATCACGTGCAACAGGAGGAACTGGTTTAGGACTATCCATTGTGAAAGAAATTGTAGAACTACACGGCGGGAATATTACCGTAACAAGTGAAGTTGGTCATGGATCTTGCTTTGTGATTTCATTACCATCCTTATAATAAAACACGACTATACATTCATAGTCGTGTTCTATTAGCATTTAGGCTTTTCTTTTATAATATAAGTTTACAAACTGTCCAAAACGCTTTGTATCCGTTAAAGTTAAATCAATTTGCGGACTCTTTTCTTTAAATAACGGAATACCAGAACCTAATATATGAGGTGTAATCGTAACAATATATTCATCAATTAAATTACTCTTAAAAAATTCTCTCAGTAGACTCCCTCCACCGACCATCCATATTTTAGATCCCTCCTCCTCTTTTAAACTTTTTGTAAACTCCACTACATCTTCATTTACAAACTCTACATGTTCGTTTGAACCTTTTTCTGAATTAGAAAAAACATAACATTTTTTATCCAGGTATGGGAATGTTTCCGTATGCTCTATCACATAATCATACGTTCTCTTCCCCATGATTATTGTATCAATCGATTCATACATTTCTGTATAACCGTTATCGCCCTCTCCTTCAGTTTCCATTAACCACTGTAAATCATCATCTTCTTTCGCGATAAATCCATCCAAACTAGCTGCAATAAATAAAACAACTTCACGTGACATATTTTTTCCTCCTCGCATCTCATATTGATAAGATTATGATGTAAGCAATATACTAACAATAAAACATGACAATTAATGTCATGTTTTAAAAAGAAAAAGGTGATATCCTTGTCAAAAGCAAAACGTTTATTAGACATTCTTATATTCGCTTCTGCAAAAAGGAAATTTACAGCTCAAGAAATAGCTGATGAGTTCAATATATCTATTCGTACTGTTCATAGATACATTTTAGATTTGAGTGATATGGGGTTACCCATTTACGCTGAACAAGGTCGCAATGGAGGATATAAAGTATTAACGAATAGAGTAATTCCACCTATTTTATTCACTGAAGAAGAAGCTGTCTCCATCTTTTTTGCTTTTCAATCTTTAAGCTACTATCGTAACTTGCCTTTTAATACGGAAATCAATTCCGTTACACATAAACTATATGGCTCTCTACAAAATGATGCGAAAGCTAAAGTTGATACAATACGTTCTTATATCGCTTTTTGGAATCCGAAGAGGACAATTGATACACCACTTTTAAAAGAAGTGTTAACAGCAGCTATTGAAAATAAAAATTTACACTTTCAATACGAATCTAAATCTGGAATAAAAACAAAACATGTTCATCCTATCGGTGTATATGCTCACGATGGTTTATGGTATTTGCCATCCTATGACTTTAGTAGAAAGAAAGTATTACTGTATCGTGTCGATCGTATTCTTTCCATATTATCAATGGAAGAAAACGAAGATACATTCATGAATTTAGAAGAATGGTTTGCCTCTAACTCTAACGTAATAATCATTCCTACTCAGTTACATGTTTTATTAACGACAGAAGGCGTGCGCCAATGTAAAAGCGTTCCTTACCTTGAAGAGTTCGTTGAAGTAAACGAAGATGGGACAGGGTATATAAATTCAACAATTGATAAAGGAGAAATTAATTTTATTACCCCTTTATTTTATCGGCTTGGAAAAGATGCAAAAGTTTTAGAACCGAAAGAATTAATAGATGGTTTACGCATACGTGCGAAAGAAGTTTTAAATATGTATGGAGACTAAAAAGACGTAAGAGAATTCCTCTTTCAAAAACATAAAAACGTGAGCGCCCTATTCTCACGTTTTTACATCTTACTTTATCCCGCATTAACGGGCAGTAAGACTCCTATCTCAAAATTCTGCTGTAAAGCAAAGGAGTTAGATAGGAGATCAACTGCCCGTAAAAGCCCGATTGGTTCAACTAATAATCAGTGGGGATAAACACCCACTGATTAAAGTTTTACTTTATTAATTCAATTGTTTCTGTAACCTTTATACTATCTTTTACAGATTGAACAATCGTACAATTCTTCACTGCAAGTTGCAGTGCCTTGTCTAATTGCTCCTCTGTAATGTTTTTCGCTTTAATTTTATAGTGCAAATGAACACTTTCAACTGGTTTTGATAAAGCTTCACTTCTCCCAATTTCAGTTTCAATTGTAAACGTATCGTATGTAATACGTTTCTTTTCTAAAATCGTTCGAAAAACAATTGCACTGCATCCCGCAATAGAAGAAACGAGTAATTCTAACGGTGAATACCCATCTTCTTTTCCGATTGCTAATTTGTCATACGATAAATCTGCTCGAATATTATCATGCTTGATTTTTATTTTCATACTTCGCTTCCATCTCCACTTTCATCGGTTTCTGCCGTTTCTTACTCATATAATAATATATGTAACAGAAAATGATAAATGGAATACCACAATATAACGCCATTCGTTGCTCAGGAATAAACGCTAAACTAATAACAACGATACTATTTGTAATTAAAGCTAAAATTGGGACAATTGGATATAGTGGTGTTCTATACTTTAAGTCCTCTAACTTTCCTCCGCCTTTTATATACTGACTTCTAAAACGAAGTTGTGATAAAGCAATAATAATCCAACTTGAAACAGCGGATAAACCAGCTATAGATAATAAGTACATATATACTGTATCTTCTGCAAGGAAGCTTGTTAATAAAGAAAGAGCAGCAACAGCAATTGTTACGACTAGCGCTGTAATTGGAATACCTCGTTTATTTACCTTCTTAAAGGAAGTTGGTGCCATTCCTTCATTTGCAAGTGACCATAGTATACGTGTTGCTGCATATAATCCTGAGTTCGCTACAGATAATAAAGCAGTAATAATAACGAAGTTCATAATATCCGCTGCATATGGAATACCAATTTTATCAAATACAACTACGAATGGACTTTCAATTACTCCTGCTTCTTTCCAAGAAATTAATCCTACTAAAATTGTCATTGTTAAAATGAAGAATAACATAATGCGCCATACTGTATTACGAATTGCGCGTGGAATTGTTTTTTCAGGCTCCTGACTCTCTCCTGCTGCAATCCCGATTAACTCTGTTCCTTGGAATGAAAAGTTAACTGTAATCATCGTAAGAAGTACTGCAGCTAGTCCATTTGGGAATAGTCCGCCATCACTTACAAAGTTAGAGAAAAGAGGCGCTGCTTCTTTTCCGTCGTATGGTAAAAATCCTAGTAATGCACTACCACCAAGAACAACAAATGCAATAATTGTAACTACCTTAATACTAGAGAACCAAAACTCTAATTCAGCATAACTTTTCGCTGAGATAGCGTTTGAAGCATATAAAATAACCCCGAATACGAGACACCATACCCAAACATCAACATTTGGAAACCATCTTTTCATCATTAAACCGATCGACGTTAATTCTAATCCTACTGTTACTGCCCATCCAAGCCAGTATAGCCAGCCGATCATAAATCCAGTTCCAGGTCCGATAAACTTCGTCGCATACTTTTGGAAAGAACCTGAAACTGGCATCGCTACCGTTAGCTCTCCAAGACAAAGCATTGTTAAATACATAATAAATCCGCCCACTAAATAAGAAAGAATTGCTCCCCCTGGTCCAGCTTGATTAATAGTGTATCCTGAACCCAGGAAAAACCCTGTCCCGATTACACCACCTAGTGCTATCATAAATAAATGTCTACTCTTCATCGTACGATGTAATTTATCATTCGTTGTTTGCTGCATTGTAATCCTCCCCTATAAACCCTCTATCTCTTTTTAAAATTTTCTGATAATAAAAATATACACGAAAGCGGTTACAATTTCTATATAAAATTAAAACTTTTCTGATAAAATATTATAAAAATTTAATTATTAAGAGATTCGGATTCTATTTTAAGGTAATTAAGGATTTATAAGGAAAAACTCTTACGTATTATTGTAAGAGTTAACGAAGTTCTAATCTTCTCGATAAAATTGATAAACTGTAATTTACGATGAAATACATACAAGCTGCTAATATAAATGTTGGAATCATATAATTTACGTTCTGTCCGCTAATAATTTGAGCATTATGCATAAGCTCCGGCAATGATATAACAACTGCCAGTGACGTATCCTTTAATAATGAAATAAATTGGCTGACAAGCGGCGGTACCATTCTTCTCAACGCTTGGGGTAAAATAATGTTCCAAATCGTTTGGACATATGTTAATCCTGACGAGCGCGCCGCTTCCATTTGTCCTTTTTCGATAGATAATAGACCACTTCGAACAATTTCAGATATCATCGCTGCTTCAAATATCGTTAAAGCAACAATTGCGGCTGTTATAATTTCTAATTTCAAACCTGCCTCTGGAAGTGCAAAATACGTAAAAAATATAATTAGAAGAAGGGGTAAATTTCGAATGACTTCAACGATAAAGCCTAGTATTTGTGAGACGACGGGTATTTTTGTATAGCGCAAAGTTCCTATTACACTACCGATAATAAAACTAAGTACAATCGCTACAAGAGCGACTTCTAGCGTTATAAGCAATCCTTTTAATAAAAAGAGTATATGATCTCCCGTAATAGCACCTTGAAAATCCATTTACACCGCCTCCTTTGCCAAGCGTCTTTCCAAATAACGCACTAGCATACTTAGCGGAATTGTTAATACTAAATAAAACATCCCGACAAATATATATACATCAAACGTAACGAACGTCTTCGTTGAAATTAAATCTCCTTGATACATTAAATCCGCCCCAGCAATAATTCCGAGTATAGAAGAGTTCTTCACTAAATTGAGAAATTGATTTCCTAAAGGAGGGATTACGATTTTCATCGCTTGAGGTAAAACAATATAATACATCGCTTGTACGTATGTTAGCCCTGAAGAGCGCGCCGCTTCCATTTGTCCTTTCGCGACTGATAAAATACCCGCACGAATTACTTCCGCAATAAAAGCAGCTGTATAAACTGTAAGCGCAACTGTCCCTGCTACAAAACCATTAAAAGTAATTCCTATTACAGGCAAAGCAAAATAGAAAATGAATGCAATTAATACGAGTGGAATATTTCTAACAAATTCTACATAGGCAGATCCGATCCAATTCAAAATACGGATAGGTGCAATACGCATCACCGCCATAATAACCCCTAAAACAAAACTCCCTATTAGCGCAATTACACTAGACATTACCGTATATTTAAATCCTTCTAAATACATATCAATGTTAGTTGTCAAAATAGAAAAATCAGGCAAGTACAATCACCTCTTTCTTTATAAGAAGAGGATGAGCATCCCTCATCCTCTCATTCTTACTATTTATCCCGATTGGTGTAGGCTAATAATTAGTAGGAGTAAACCCCTCCCCCACTGATTAAAGTTTCACTTTATTTTTCTTGTTTTTGACCGATCCATTTTTCATACAATTTATCGTATTCCCCATTAGCCTTCATATCTTTTAGTAAACTATTAATCTCTTTCGTTAAATCGTCCGCACCTTTTTGAACTGCAATTCCGTACGGTTCATCCGTAAAGATTTTCCCAACAACTTCATAATTTGCATCTTGCTTTGCCATTCCGTACAATATCGCATTATCTGTCGTTAAAACATCTCCTTTGCCTGCTTTTAACGCTGTAAATGCCTCACTATAATTTTCAAACTCCAATACAGTCGCTTCCGGTGCCTTTTGACGAATGTTATTTGTAGACGTCGAGCCTTTCACAGCCAATACTTTTACATCTTTTTTCACATCATCAATACTTTTAATATTGCTTCCTTTTTTCACAAGTAACGATTGCCCCGCTTTAAAATATACATCTGAAAAATCAACTTCTTTTTTACGTTCTTCCGTAATCGTCATTGTTGCGATAATCACGTCAATATCACCATTTTTCAGCATAGGAATACGTGTTTTAGAAGTTACTTCTTTCAGCTCTAATTTATTTTCATCTCCAAGAATCTTTTTCGCAAGCGCCTTTGCTACATCAATGTCAAATCCTTCTACCTTCCCGGTTGAAGGATTTTTCAATCCAAATAAATTCGTATCATTTTTCACCCCGACTACTAATTTCCCGCGCTTCTTAATTTGCTCAACAACTCCACCTTGCTTCGTATTTGTTTCTTTCGCCTCATCTTTTTTATTTCCACATCCAGCGACAACGAGCACGAATAGGCATGAAAATACAATTAAAGTAAACAACTTTTTCATTTTAAGCATGAAATTCCTCCTTTAATGATTTAACACCCGACTTAAAAACAAACGAGCTCTTTCTTGTTCAGGATTTGCAAAAAATTGTGCTGGTGTTGTATCTTCAATAATTTGGCCGTCATCCATAAATAAAATCCTATCTGCTACCTCACGTGCAAATCCCATCTCATGTGTGACAACTACCATCGTCATCCCTTCTTTAGCCAGCGCTTTCATAACATCAAGCACTTCACCAATCATCTCTGGATCAAGAGCAGACGTTGGCTCATCAAACAACATAATTTTCGGCTGCATCGCAAGCCCTCTTGCAATTGCTACCCTTTGCTGTTGTCCTCCCGATAGTTGATGTGGATATACACCGGCCTTCTCCGGGATTCCTACCTTTTCTAAATAAAACATCGCTGTTTTCTCAGCTTCCTCTTTTGATGCTTTATTTACTTTAATTGGCGCCAGTGTAATATTTTGAAGTACTGTTTTATGTGGATATAAATAAAAGTGTTGAAAGACCATCCCAATATTTCGGCGCAATTCATTCATATTTGTTTTCGCATTGTGTACTTCCGTATTTTGTACAATCAATTCTCCATCAGTAATTGACTCCAATTGATTTATACACCGAAGTAACGTACTTTTCCCTGACCCCGAAGGCCCAATAACTACTACCACTTCACCCTTTTGCACTTGCACATTAATATTTTTCAAAACTTGAAAGTTACCATAATATTTATTTACATTACGAAACTCAATCAACAAACTCCCCCCTTCCCCTAACAAAGCATGTACATTCTTTTTATATTCAAAAATAGGCAAAAAAATAACTTTCAGCCTCATTTTGCACATAAAAAAGAGCAAAGGGCTTCCCCTTTGCTCCTCTATTCCTATTCTATTAAGATACTTCTTCTTTTTTATCTTTCCCGTATTCATGCTCCCAGAAATCTGCATTTTTGATTCCTAAAGGCTGCGGATCGAATACTGGATCTTTTCCTTCTTTTTTCTGCTTTTCATAATCCTTTAATGCGATCAATGCTGGTTTTTGTAATAATAGAATCGCAATAATATTAACCCATGCCATAATTCCTACACCGATATCACCTAAAGCCCATGCTGTTTCGGCTGTTTTTACACAACCGTAGAATACAACTCCTAAGAATACAAACTTTAGTACGATAGACATCCAAGGACGGTCTTTATCCCGGTTTAAGTAAGCAATATTCGTTTCTGCAATGTAGTAATAAGCCATAATAGTTGTAAATGCGAAGAATAATAGAGAAATCGCTACGAAAGCGCTTCCGAATCCAGGGAAAACAGATTCTACTGCTGCCTGTGTATAACCAGGACCTGGCTGTGCACCATTTAATTTATTGACGATAAAGTTTTTTCCGCTTGCATCAAATACGTTATACATGCCTGTAATAATCATCATAAATGCTGTTGCTGAACAAACAAATAATGTATCAATGTAAACGGAAAATGCTTGCACTAATCCTTGTTTAGCTGGATGTGATACTTCAGCAGCTGCTGCGGCATGCGGTCCAGTTCCTTGCCCTGCTTCATTTGAATAAATACCACGTTTTACCCCCCAGGAAATCGCTAAACCAATAATCCCACCAAAAGCAGCTTCTAATGCAAATGCACTTTTTAAAATTAACATGAAAGCGTCTGGTAGTTTTTCAATATTCATAGCTACAATTACACAGGCTACTAAAATATAGCCAAGCGCCATAAACGGCACTACAACCTGCGCTACGTTAACAATTCGCTTAACTCCACCAAAAATAATAAGTGCTAATGCCGCTACTAATACCGCTCCGGATACAGAAGTATTAATGCCAAAAGCTGTTTCCAAACTTATAGCAATACTATTCGCCTGAACACCCGGTAACAGCATCCCCGTCGCAAGAATCGTTGCTGCGACGAACACTAATGCGTACCATTTAACCCCTAGTCCCTTTTCAATGTAATAAGCCGGACCACCGCGGAATTGTCCTTGATGCTTCGTCTTATATATTTGTGCAAGTGTCGATTCTACATAGGCAGAACCTGCTCCTAGAAAAGCTACCGCCCACATCCAAAAGACAGCTCCTGGACCACCAAATGCAACAGCCGTTGCAACACCCGCAATATTTCCTGTTCCAACGCGTCCTGATAATGAAAGTGCTAACGCTTGGAACGAAGAAACACCCGCATCCGATTTTTCCCCTTGAAATGTAAGCTTCACCATTTCTCCTACATGTCTTACTTGTAAAAACCTCGTTCGAATGGAAAAATATAGACCTACTCCTAAACATAAATAGACAAGTGCGGGACTCCAAACAATATTATTTATCCAACTTACGATAGCTTCCAATATTCCCCCTCCTCTTTATAAAGAATTTTCAGAATATATAAAAATTATAAATGTATACTGAATCTATGACAATATTATTTTAATAAAACAAACATATTTTTGTATAAAAAAACAAAGTATATATTTATTTTACATACTTTGTTTTGATATGAATGTATTATATATTCACAATCGCTTCTTTCTTTATAATTCTTTCATAAAGTTGTTCCGATAATTCTCTGAAATTATCAGACATATCTTTCCCTTTAAACTTCTTTTGAAGCGTACCGTATAGGCCTATATCACGTAAACGTAAAAATAACGGTAACGATTCATACCAACTATCCGCTAGCCTGTGCTCATATTCATAACCTTTTCGTAACACTTCTAACTGTTTACGAGCAAATTCTGTCTTCTCTTCTACAGTCCACGGTGTAAAAAGTACAGAGTAATAAAGAACCATTGCTAAATCATGTATAAAGTAATTATAAGCCGCATCATCAAAATCAAAGATTGTTAACTCTTTGCCATCATAATGAAAGTTGCCCGGATGAATATCACCATGCATAAGACCGAACGTCTCCTTTTCAATTGGAAGAGCTTTTATCTCATTCATTAATACAGTTGCAATCTCTTTCACTTTCTTATCTTCTAATTCGTTAACAATTGCACTCTCATCCTCTTCCCACGTATCACGGTCATCTGTTTTAGGATAATTCATTGTCAGACGATGCAGTTGTCCAATTGCTTTTCCCCATGCTTCAAAGAAAGTATCTCCCCAATAAGGCGATTCGTCTCCTTTCACTTGCTCACCTTTCGCATATACAAATAACGAAGCATAAAAAGAAGTACCATCCTCCGCTCCGATTTCTTCTACAAGGTTTTGAAATATTGAGTAGTAAGGACCAGCCGCTTTCGCTCCATGCTCTGCAACATACCGTAAAAAATCTAGTTCGGCCTCTACCTCTTTTTTAGAACGATGGGAAGAATGTGTTAAGCGTAATACGTAATCTTCATCATTTCTATCCTTCGCTTTAAAAATATAATTCTCGAAATCACCAAGTGGTTTTTTTTCCACTGTCACATGAAATGACTTTGCTGCTCTTGCTAAAATCTCTTTTGTAAAAACTCGTTCTACAGCTATTTCCATATGTATCCCTCCTATATATCTTCTTAATTCGACATAAATGTGAGAAGTACTGCTATGAAATTAAATAGTGCGTGGGCAACCATAGCTGATAAAATAGAATTTGTTTTCTCATATAACCATGCGAATGCTACTCCGCTTAAAAAATTCACCGGTAATGTGTTGTATGTTGGGATATGAACAACAGTAAATATTATTGAACTTAAAAGCATACCGCCCCATATGCCATATCTATCACGAAAAAACGTATAAAAAACACCTCGATATAAAATCTCTTCATAGATTGGTGATATAACCGCCGCTCCAATTACCGCGATGCAGAACGAATATATTGATTTATCATTTTGGACCGTCTCCGTTTTACTATTTTCAAAAGAAATCCCCAGTTTCTCCATTATCATTAATACACCAATACTAACTACAATCAAAGAAATAACCGCTACAAATGTCCACAATAAATCTTTCCATGAAAGCTTCCGAATTCCAATATCTTTCCACGACAGTTTATATCTTTTTATGCAAAAAAGATAAACTACAAAAATAAATATCACTGCCATTATAAGTCCCATTAATACTCCAGCATATAATGAGTTCCCTATTATTTTTAAAGCATAATCATAAAAAAGAGATTCAACTGTTACTGGAACAATCAGAAATACGAAAACAAATAAATATAAAATTTCTTTCCATCCCCACATATGCTTCAAGGTCATCTATACCATCCCCTATATTCTATTTTCTTTAGTATAAAAGATGACGTAACGTAACTTTCAAGCTACTTTTTTCAAATACTCCAAGCATAAATTTCTCACAAAAAGCAAAAATTAACAGAAGTAATTTTATTCTAAAAGAGGTGGAAATTATGACACAACAAGAAGAACAGCAAAAGAGCAAGAATCAAAAGCATATGTTTCCATCACTTTCGGAAAACATTAATTACATCGAAAACAAACTCTGCCATTCTGATGATATAAAAAAATTAGATGTTCCCTTTCAAAATGGAAAAGGAACAATCTTATATATCGAATCTTTAGCAGATCCAAATTTAATTCACCAATTAGCTCTTGAGCCACTATTAACTCGATCTGAGCTGTCACTAGATAAAGCTTTTTCTACATTGAATATGAAAAAAGAAACGAATCTAAATTATGGTGCGCAACTTTTATTACAAGGTAAATCTTTATATTTCCATGAGCATGTCGAAAACTTTTGTATTTTTGAAACAGCTTTATCTTTAAAGAGAGATATAACAGAGCCTGATAATGAAGGGATTGTGCGCGGTCCACATACTGGTTTTGTAGAAGATTTAGCAACTAATTTAGCCTCTATTCGTAAACTCATTAAGAGTCCGAATTTAGTTGTTAAGTATTTTACAATCGGTGAAGAGATGCACACGAAAGTGGCAATAACTTATATTCAAAATTTAGCTAATGATGACCTCGTCACAGAAGTGAAAAGAAGATTAGAAATGATTAAGACCGATGCACTAATGCCTCCAGGATACATACAAGAATTTATAGAGGATACGTCTTTCTCACCATTTCCGCAACAATTAAATACAGAGCGTCCAGATAGAACTGCTGCTAATTTAATGGAGGGACGAGTTGCTATTTTATCAGATGGAGATCCAACAGCACTTATCGTTCCGATTACATTATTTGCTTTTTATCAATCACCTGATGACTATAATAATCGCTGGATTGTCGGCTCTTTCGTACGAATGATTCGCTTAGTAAGTTTCTTAATCGCTTTTCTCTTACCAGCTATATATATCGCAACTGTCGCCTTTCATCCTGATGTATTACCACTCGAACTCGTTTATACAATTAAAGCTTCATTAGAAAAAGTACCACTCCCTCCGATTTTTGAGGCACTCTTAATGGAATTGATTTTCGAATTATTACGAGAAGCTGGTATTCGTCTGCCGAGCCGGGTTGGACAAACAATCGGTATTGTAGGAGGTTTAGTAATTGGTGATGCGATCGTAAAAGCTGGACTCGTTTCTTACACAATGATTATCGTTGTAGCTTTAACTGCAATCGCTTCTTTTCTCGTGCCATCAAACGATATGAGTTCAGCGGTTCGGATTCTTCGTTTTCCATTAATGATCCTTGCTGCCCTATTCGGATATGTAGGGATTTCATTTGGCCTAATTATAACTTTCGTTCACTTATGTCAGCTTCATTCTTTTCATACACCATATCTTTCTCCTCTTGCACCAATGCGTATAAAAGATATGAAAGATTCTTTTGTAAGACTTCCAATTTGGTCATTTTGGGAACGACCACATGATCCAAAACCGAAAAAAATGCAACGACAACATGTAACGAGAGAGGATGAGGATGGTGACAAACACGCAAAGTAAAATTGCGCTTGTTCAATTTACCTTTTTCGTTATTCAATGCCAAATCGGGGTAGGTATACTCTCTCTCTACCAAATCGGCTTCACCCTATCGCTAAAGGTGGCGGATGGATTTCTACACTTATAGCTGGGCTGGCAATTCAACTTATCATTTTACTTATGTGGTTTTTATTAAGAAGATTTCCTAATGCAGATATATATGAAATTGCTTCTATGATGTTTGGTAATAAATTGGGGAAACTATTAGGATTTTCTTATGTTTTTTATTTTACCCTTATCGGTATGACCGTTATGCTAAAAGCTTGTAACGTCATTAAAGTATGGGTTTTGCAAGCAACTCCTTGGTCTGCAATTCTCATATTATGTACAATAGCTTGTTGTTATGTCGCTTATAACACGTTTAAAGTCATCGTACGATTTTATGTCATGGCCTCTATTCTCATTATTCCAATGGCCCTTTTAATTGCCCTAGGACTCACGCGAGCTGATTTTTCTTATATTTTTCCAATTACAGAGGCTGGATGGTGGAATATTATTCAAGCATCCAAAGAAACAATTACAGCAATGTATGGGTTTGAAATTATTCTTATCGCTTACCCAAAAGTAAATGGAAATCCTGCAGCAAGACTAAAAGCCATTTCTATTGCTAATGGTTTTGTTACAATCTTTTATGCTTTTACCGTTTGGATCTGTTTTATCGTATTTAGCTCAAAGCAAGTTGAGATTATTCCAGAGCCTGTCGCTTACTTACTACGCTCCTTACACATCGGGATTATAGACCGGACTGATTTGATTTTCATTCCAATTTGGATGATAACTGTTGTAGCTTCTATTGCTAGTTATTACTACGCTGCTTCTATAGGTATTAGACATATATTCAATCTCGCTAATCATAAAAAGGCTGTTCCCATTGTTGCGCTCATTTCATTTAGTATTTCCTTATTTATTGATACACCTGAAGAATTAAAAGGACTTGCACAATTTACTGATAAATTCACCTATATTTTTATAGTAATCTTACCTTTTTTATTTCTTCTTTATTCCTTACTCAGAAATAAGAAAGAGGCACAATATGCACAAAAAAATAATTAAATTAAGTGCAATCTTATGTGTTAGTTCACTCCTTTCTGGCTGTTGAGATCAAGAACCATTAAGAGAGGCAAGATTAGCTTTATTTAATAAAGACAAACTAACTGGACATTTACCTCTGAAACAAGCTGTTTTATTCGTGTTATTAACCGGAAAAATGGGAACAAGGATTATGCAAAAGTGAAGTTTAAACCCGAAGTAGAAGTGAATATTTTGTATAGTGGTGTCTTAAAGTAAAAGGTTGTATGCCGCGCGGGCATACAACCTTTTATTTCGTATATCGATATACAATTGACTCATACGGTCTCAGCACGAGATTTTTTATCTCCTTGCTTGAGTCTCCATAATTGGATAATAATACTTCTTGTTTCATTCCATCCAATTGAACATTCACTGGTGCAGAATATGTTATTTCTTCTCCATAGAAGTTATTTATAACAAGTAATAATTCATTATTCACAGTGCGTGTATATGCCCAAATCTTAGGGTGATTCTTATCTAAAACATCATATTTCCCTTCTGTAATTACATCATATGTTTTTCGAAGTTCAATTAACTTTTTATAATGATAAAATACAGATTCTTTATCATTTAATGCGTTTTCCACATTAATTTCTTTATAATTTTCAGCTACGGAAATCCACGGTGTATTCGTTGTGAAACCGCTATTCACCTCTTCATTCCACTGCATCGGAGTACGTGAGTTATCACGAGATTTTTGTTTTAAAATCTCTATAATCTCTTCTTTTAATAAGCCTTCTTCCTGTTTTATATCATATATATTTAACGATTCTACATCACGATATTGCTCAATAGAACGGAAGTTAGGGTTCGTCATACCAATTTCTTCCCCTTGATAAATATAAGGCGTTCCTTGCAACATATGCATAGCTGTCGCTAACATTTTAGCAGATTCATTTCGGTACTTCCCATCATCCCCAAAGCGTGACACAATGCGCGGCTGGTCATGATTACACCAGAATAACGCATTCCATCCTCCGCCCTTTTGCATTTCAATTTGCCAATTAGACATAATTTCTTTTAATTTAATAAAATCAAAATCAGCTTTCGTCCACTTATCACCATTCGGATAATCTACTTTTAAATGGTGGAAACTAAACGTCATGCTTAGTTCATTACGACCAGGGTTTGAATATTTAATGCAATTATCAATTGTCGTAGATGACATTTCCCCAACTGTAATAACATCTTTTCCTTCAAACACATTTCGGTTCATCTCTTGTAAATATTCATGAACGCGTGGGCCATCCGTATAATATTTACGCCCATCACTTGTAGCCGTACTTCCTTCATCACTTAAAAACCTTTGATCCTTTGAAATTAAATTAATAACATCAAGGCGGAATCCTTTTACACCTTTATCTAGCCAAAAGCGCATCATATCGTACACTTCTTCACGAAGCCTTTCATTTTCCCAATTTAAATCCGCTTGCGTTTCATCAAATAGATGTAAAAAGTATTGCTCTGTCTTTTCATCATATTTCCAAGCAGATCCGCCAAATTTAGACTGCCAATTATTCTTTTCATCACGCCAAATATAATAATTACGATACGGACTATTTTTATCTTCCTTCGCTTCTTTAAACCACTTATGCTCTGTCGAACTATGGTTTACAACAATATCGAGCATAATCTCCATATTACGTGCTTTCGCTTCTTCTAAAAGCGCTTCAAACTCTTCCATCGTTCCGTAAGACGGGTCTATACGATAATAATCACTGACATCATAACCATTATCGTTTTGTGGCGACTGGTATATCGGTGTTAACCAAATATAATCTACTCCGAGTTCTTTCAAATAATCTAGTTTCTCTGTAACTCCTTTTATATCGCCCGTTCCTTTATTGTAGTAACTATTAAAGCTCTTCGGATAAATTTGATAGACTACACTTTTATGCCAATCCTTCATGCTTAACTTCCTCCTACTTCTGTTTTACTCGTTTCGCAAATAGCCATGTTAGCGTAAATGGAATTACCACTGCTATAATCATTCCTAAAATAAACATTGGAATCGATTTCGGAATGATAGAAATAAATGCTGGCAATCCGCCAATTCCGATAGCCGGTGCTAATACGCCATTTAATGTAATGAATATCGCCGCTATAGCAGAACCAATAATCGCTGCATAGAACGGGAATTTATTTCGTAAATTCACACCGAACATCGCTGGCTCTGTAATACCGAAGTACGCTGAAATTGCTGATGTCGATGCCATGCTTTTATCATTTTGATTTTTAGAAATCCAGAACATTGCCAGTGCCGCACTACCTTGTGCAATGTTAGAAAGAGCAATCATCGGCCAAATAAACGTACCGCCATGCTGCGCAATTAATTGTAAATCAATTGCAATAAACATATGATGCATACCTGTAATTACTAACGGTGCATATAATGCTCCAAATAATACTGCTCCAACTACTGGCACTGTTTCATATACCCCTACTAATCCAGCTGTTAATAAATCTCCAATATGACGTGTAACTGGACCAATAATTCCTAATGCTAATACACCTGTTACAACGATTGTTGTAATTGGTACAACTAATAATTGAATTGCGTTTGGTACATGTTTCTTTAAAAAGATTTCTACTTTACTTAATACGAATGCCGCTACTAAAATCGGTAAAATTTGACCTTGATATCCTACTTTCTCAATTTGGAATAACCCCAAAATATTGAAGTACTCAATTTTTTGACCATCTAATCCTGCTGCTGCTTTTCCATAATTCCAAGCATTTAATAAATCCGGATGCACAAGCATTAATCCCATAACAATTCCTAATATCGGACTACCACCAAAACGCTTCGTCGCTGACCAACCGACAAGTGCTGGTAAGAATACGAATGCAGTATTGGCCATCATATTAATTAAATCCCAAAGTCCACTTAAGTTCGGATAAACATCTAATAAATTTTTCCCATCAAAGAATAAGTCCTTCGCTCCTAACAGGTTATTAATCCCCATTAGTAAACCTGCCGTAATAATCGCTGGTAAAATTGGCATAAATACATCTGAAAATACTTTTACAAACTTTTGAACTGGATTTAATTTTTTATCCCCTGAATCTTTTACATCAGCTACTGTCGATTCTTTCATACCTGCAAGCGTTATCAATTCAGCGTAAATACGATCTACGTCTCCTGGGCCAATTACAATTTGAAATACCCCAGCGTTATGAAACGCTCCCTTCACTAATGAAACAGACTGCAATTTATCATTATCTATTTTACTTTCATCCTTTAAAGCTATACGGAGCCTCGTTACACAGTGCGCAGCTTGTTCAATATTGTCTTTCCCTCCAATATACTGCAGCACTTCTTCTGCTGTTTTACGATAGTCTTTCCCCATATTCCCGTCCCTCTTTTCTTTTTTTGATACCGTTTACAATTACATATTAACTCGTATATATAAGTTAGTCAACACTCGTATATACGAGTTGGTTATTTTTTTATAAAAAAAGAGATGAAACGTTATTCGTTCCATCTCTTTATTTTCTTCGCGCCACATCCGAAAAGTGAAAGATATCTAAACGGTGACGTGATTCCGTATATTCGAATTGACTCCCATCGTACAAATGCGTAAAGTTTTTTACAACGACAACATAGTCTGTTCCATTTAAATCTAAATACTTTCGGTCATTATCTGTACATGGCTGTACTTCAATTACCCTCTGTGAATAACTAATATGTAGTCCTAATTCTTTCTCAATGTATTTATAAATCGATTCCGTTGCAATTTCTCTCGTTAATCCTGGAATATATTCAGATACAAAATGGTTTATATCTAAAATTACTTTTTCTCCGTCAATATTTCGCACGCGTTTAATATGATCTATTTCTGTGTTTTCTTTCACGTTTAATAACTTTGCTACATCTTTCTTCGCTTTCATTTTCTCTATTTCCACGACATCTGTAATACAATGACGGCCTAAACGCTCGTTTTCTTCTTGAAAACTTATAATGCCTCCAAAGTTAAATTCAATATTTTTTCGCTTTAAAACAAAAACACCTTTTCCATGTATTTTTTGAACATATCCACGCTCTTGCAATAAATCTACAGCTTTTCTTACAGTACCTCGACTTGCCTCATACTGCTTCATTAATTCTGTTTCTGATGGAATTTTGCATCCTTCTTTTAATTGTTTATTATCAATAGACTTGCTGATTTCTGTATAAATTTGTTCATACTTACTCATCATCTACAATAACCCCTTGTCACCTTCTAATTCTATATGTATTATACCATGCTACACTCTTCTGCCAATCTCTCACTTATTTTCCAGTACAAGAAAAATATAGATAAATATTTAGTCTCTAAAACGTATTTTTATAATTTTTTTTATATTTTTCTTTTCATTCAAAAAAACATGTAGTATACTAACTTCAAAATCAGAGGAGAAAGGGAGCAAAGAACTATGCTTACTTATACAACTGTAGTTACATTTGCACAAAAACATCATCATCATACTTAACCCTTGAAACCTAGCGGAAAAATTACGCGTAGGTACAAGGGTTATTCCCATTGTACCTACGCTTTGGCAAAGAGCCATGTAGGTATTTTTTATCTACATGGCTCTTTTTTTATTGCATAAAAAGCTAGTAAAAAATGATGTTTAAGCAAAACTTACTACAAAGGAGTTAACAAAAATGGAAACGAAAAAATGGGGATTATGGATTTTAACAGCTTTTGTTATCGGGAATATGGTTGGCGGTGGCGTATTTATGCTTCCAGCAAACTTAGCACAAGTATCAGGTCCAATGGGCTCTACACTTGCTTGGTGTATTACAGGACTTGGTGTATTTATGATTGCACTCGTATTCGGAAATTTAGCAATTCGCAAGCCAGAATTAAAAGCCGGGCCACAAAGTTATGCTCAAGCAATGTTTCCTTCTCAAAAGGCAGGTAAAGTTGCAGGATATAGTATGGCTTGGGGATACTGGGCTGCTAACTGGGCTGCTACAGCATCTGTAATTATTTCCTTCGCAGGATATTTATCAACATTCTTTCCCGTTTTACAAAGTAAGCAAATTCTCTTTTCAATAAATGGATTTTCACTAGAACTAGGAAAAGGGTTAACTTTCCTAGTATGTAGCCTTATGTTATGGGGAATTCAATATATTCTTTCTCAAAATATTGATCGAGCTGGAAATATGAACCTTCTTGCTACCATTGCAAAAATTATCGGATTTACAATGTTTATTGTGATCACATTATTCATTTTTAATGCCTCTAATTTCGGAGACGGTCAAACATTTATGAATGAAGCAGGGCAATCCATTTCGTTAGGTGGACAAATCAATTCAGCTGCTATTGCAACACTTTGGGCCTTTATCGGCATTGAGTCAGCCGTTATGCTTTCTAACCGAGCAAAATCTCAGCGCGATGTTAAGAAAGCTACGATTTTCGGATTAATTATCGCTCTTCTTATTTACATGGCAATTACTTTACTGACAATGGGTGCTCTTCCACAAGATGCTTTAAAAGAGTCTCAAAAGCCATTAGTAGATGCATTAAATTTAGCGATTGGTACTAAAGGTGCTTATATAATGGCACTACTTGCGCTCGTATCTTTATTTGGATCTACTGTAGGCTGGATCGTTGTTAGCTCAGAAGTGCCTTACCAAGCAGCAAAAAACGGACTTTTCCCTAAGGTTTTCGGAAAAACGAATAAAAAAGGAAGTCCTTCAAAATCATTATTTATTACAAATGTGATGACACAAATTTTCTTGTTTTCAACAATTTCTGGTACTGTTTCAGAAGCATATAATTTCGCTATTGTTGTAGCGACATTAGCATATTTAATTCCGTACCTTGTTTCTACCTTGTACCAATTAAAATTAGTTATTACGGGAGAAACGTATGACATAATGCCTGGATCTCGAGTAAAAGATGGAATCATTACTGCATTAGCATTTTTATATTCCATTTGGGTGATTAAAACAGGCACTGCTGATTTAAAAACATTCTTCTTAGGAATTGGTTTGTTTGTAGTAGGTCTTATTCTTTATCCAGTTTTAATGAAAAATCCACAAAAAAACTAATAAAAAAGAGAAGCTTTCCGCTTCTCTTTTTTTATTAAAAATCGTTTATTAACTTTTCTTTTAGCTCTCCTACCGTTAAAGGTTTTGCATAATAAAACCCCTGTACATAATCACAACCCATTGATTTCAATAAACTTTCTTGTTCTACCGTTTCTACCCCTTCAGCAACTACTGCTAAATTTAAACTATGAGCAATTTCAGTAACGGATTTCACAATCGTTCTCTCTGGTTGTGCGTGATCATAATGAAACTCCCGAATAAAATTACGATCGATTTTTACAATATCAAGTGGGAGTTGTTTTAAATAATATAATGAAGAATAGCCTGTTCCGAAATCGTCTAAGGCGATTAAAACTCCCATACTTCTTAATTCTTGTAATGTAGCGATAATATAATCAAAATGGCGTACAGCTATACTTTCTGTTATTTCTAATATTAAACGATTCGGTGGAAATCCAGTTCGCTTTAATATACTACGAACAGATAAAATAAAACGCTTTTGCATCAATTGCTGTATTGATAAATTAACGGATAATCTCAGCCCTTCTTGATACTCTGGTAATGTTTTAAACAATCGACATGACTTTTCTAATACCCAGTCTCCTAGTTTTATAATAAGCCCACACTCTTCAGCTACAGGGATAAATTCACTTGGTGAAATAGGACCTTCTTCTGTCGTACAACGTACTAAAGCCTCAACACCAGTACATTTCTTTGTTTTCAAATCAATAATTGGCTGTAATACCACTTTTAATTCTTCGTCACGAATTGCTTTTTGCAAAGCAAACTCTATTTTCATTCTACGATTTATTTTCGCACGTAATTCATCTGTAAAGAAGCACGCTGCATTTCTTCCTTGCTCCTTTGCACTATACATGGCTAAATCCGAATTTTTCAATAAAGCTTCAACATCTTTTCCATCTTGTGGATATGAGCATAGTCCTAAGCTAGCAGAAATATATACTTCATGACCTTCAAGCATAAATGGTGCTTGGAAGCACGACAATACGGATGTCGCTAATTGCCTCATCTCATCTTGTGTATGATTTTTTGTTAGTAGAACAAATTCGTCTCCACCAAGCCTAGCTAGAACATCTTTCTCTCCTAGCACATAATGTAACCGTGAGGCCACCTCACTTAAAAGTAAATCTCCTATCATATGACCTAACGTATCATTTACTAATTTAAAACGATCTAAATCAAAGTAAATCATGCCAAACTCTTGCTTCTCTGCAATCATCTCATTTACAGTCGTTATTAACTGCAAACGATTTGGTAAACTCGTTAAAGCATCATGATAAGCAAGTTCCCTATAACGGCTTTCACTTAATCTTAAACGTTGTTCCGTCGCTTTCCTACTACTAATATCATTTCGAATTGCAATAAATTGATAAGGTTCTCCTGTTTCATTTAAAAATGGAACAATTGTTGTTTTAACCCAATAATATGTACCATCTTTTGCTTGATTTCGAATTTCACCTGTCCAGACTTTTCCACTCAAAATACGTTTCCATAAATTTTTAAAAAATGCTTTCGGATGGTATCCCGAATTCAAAATGCGATGATCTTTTCCGATTAACTCTTCTCTTTTATATTTTGAGATTTTACAAAATTTATCATTTACATATGTAATAAGACCATTTCGATCTGTAATAGCAACAATTGAAGACTCATCTAATGCTAATTTTAAATCTCGCAATGAAGAGTCATATAATGCATGACCTCTTTGTTCTAGCATGCGCACCTCTCCTTGCTTCCTATCTGGCTAAAACACAACTTGTTTCTCTTCATAGAAATAGAGATATTTCATTTTCTAACTAATATGCCTTTGCATTAATCACAATTTTTTTAAAATAGGCCGATTAAAATAACATAATATTATTTATAAGAAAAAGCAATATAGTGCTATTTTAATTATATTAGAGAGTTCTTTCCTCTCTGATTATCAGACCTTATTATACAATATTCTTCTTACATTCTATTCATTTATAAAGTAAAAATTTAACCCCTACCACTTTCCGTTCCCTACTACTTATTAGCTGCCTATCACCTAACCCTATGCTTTCATGAATCATTGAGGTATAAATCTAACTACCTACAAATAGCAGAATTAATATTAAAACATAAAAATATATTCATTTATAAATATTATGTGTGTGGATTTATATCGGTATTTATTTTTTAATTACAATAATAAAATATTAACATATTTCCAGCTTATTTTTGGAAGTTTTTTTAAATAAATACATTATTAAACTAAAAAAGAGGATATCCTCTTTTTTAGTCTAATAATGCGGGTACGATGTTTGCTGATAAGCTGGATATGGTGTTGGGTACGGTGCAGGATAAGTTACCGGATATGGCGCTGGATAATATCCACCACTAGCTGTACTTGTTAATGCTCCAGCCGTAAGCCCTCCTAATACTCCACCTGCAAAACTTCCTGGAAAAAATCCTCCTCCTCCCCACGAGCCGCCACCCCAGCCCCATCCACCACCGTGATGATGGTGGTGATCATAATGGTTGTGTCCTCCGTGATAATTATGTCCGCCATGATGAGGATGATGCCCTCCACCCCCATGGTGATTACGATAATATCCGCCATCATTTCCTATATAGTTCATTTTGCTTCCTCTCCTTTTCAATTTCCCTACTTTAATATGTGCTGTATGAATAGTAAGGATACTGTTGATAATCCGTATAATATGGAGTATCTGAATAATATGGATGGCCATATCTGCCATGTCCGAAGCCTCCAACTGGACGGCTGTAAACTTTATTCATCCCCTTTTCTATATAAAAACGTAACAATATACTGTATGTAGGACAAATGCGGAAAGCATGGGGAAAATGTCTATATTTTGTAAAAAAAACAAAACACTTTATAATAAGAATGTCGGATTACACCTTTTATATAAGAAGTCTATATTTCAGAAAGATTAGAGGAATTTTATAGAAATGAAGAAACCTATCGTTCAATTATTATTAATATTTACAGTCGTATCTATCGTTCTTTTCTTGATAAATACATCGTATATTTCGGTATATACATTTGTCGGTGCTCTGTGGTCCATCACAATCATAGGAATTTCATTCGTTATTTTTATCGAAAACAGGTCTCCTCAAAGCACCTTAGCATGGTTTTTAGTATTAGTACTTCTCCCTTTTGTAGGTGTGCTTTTATACTCCGTTTTCGGGCGTAGCCGTTGGAGAAGAAAAAAACATCTCCATCGTTCAGAAGAACAAAGAAAATTATTCCGTGAAATTTTAGAAGGAAGACGACTAGAATTATCACTCACAGTTCCATTAAGTGAGCGTTCTACACATTTAACAGAAGTCGTACAAAAATTCGGAGGCGGTCCTGCCGCAGATAGAACGACTACAAAACTTTTAACAAACGGAGATCAAACATTTTCAGAAATTCTACAAGCCATCGAGCATGCAAAACATCATATACATATTCAATACTATATTTATAAATCCGATGAAATCGGCACAAAAGTTCGAGATGCTTTAATAAAAAAAGCAAAATCTGGGGTTATTGTACGCTTCCTTTATGATGGACTCGGAAGTAACACGTTAAGAAGACGATTTTTACAGCCTATGAAAGAAGCTGGAATTGAAATTGTAGAATTTGACCCTATTTTTTCAGCTTGGTTACTTGAAACGGTCAATTATCGTAACCATCGTAAAATTGTTATTGTAGATGGAGAAATTGGGTTTACTGGAGGACTCAACGTCGGTGACGAATATCTCGGCCGTTCAAAAAAATTTCCCGTTTGGCGTGATAGTCATTTAAAAATAGAAGGAAAAGCATTATATAAATTACAAGCAATCTTTCTAGAAGATTGGCTTTATGCCTCTAGTGGTTTGAATACGTATTCTTGGGATCAATTTATGAATAGACAATACTTCCCTGGTAAAGAAATTTCGAATGCAGAAGGTGCTGTTCAAATTGTAGCAAGTGGACCAAGCTCCGATGATAAAAGTATTCGTAATACATTACTAGCTGTTATGGGCTCTGCCAAAAAATCTATTTGGATCGCTACACCATACTTTATTCCAGATCAAGAAACTTTAACATTATTACGCTTAAGTGCAATATCCGGCATAGATGTACGCATTTTATATCCAGGTAAAAGTGATAGCATTATTAGTGATCAAGCATCTCAATCCTATTTCACTCCACTTTTAAAAGCTGGTGCTTCCATTTACAGTTATAAAGATGGTTTTATGCATGCGAAAATTGTACTCGTTGATGATAAGATCGCAACAATTGGAACAGCAAATATGGATGTACGTAGCTTTGAATTAAATTATGAAATTATTAGTGTACTTTATGAATCAGAAACCGTTCATGATATTAAGCACGATTTTGAAGAAGACTTTAAGCATTCCACTGAAATTAAATGGAACTCGTTCCAAAAAAGAAGTATCAAAAAACGAATATTAGAGTCTTTCATGCGACTCATTTCTCCTTTACTATAAGCAATCAATATAATATTGATTGCTTTTTCTTTTACATTTCCCCTCTCTCCTTTTCTTTGCATACCATATTAAAACAAGTTATCATAAGGTGTATTACTTTATGAAAATAATGTTAGGTGGGAAATACATGTTAGAACAATTTCATATACATGCTGATTTAAAACAACAGCTTTCAGCAATTCACGAAAAGAACAAACAAGAAGCTGGCGAAAATGCACATTTAATTGGAAGTAAAATATATAAAGCATCTGATAACAGCATCATTGAAGATGCAATTACAGCACTTCTTCTTGGTAAAAATATTCTATTAAAAGGACCAACTGGTAGTGGTAAAACAGTACTAGCGGAAACTCTTTCTTCTTTATTCCAAAAACCAATGCATAGCATTAACTGTTCTGTTGACTTAGATGTAGAAGGTATTTTAGGATACAACACATTACAAACAAAAGACGGCGCATCTGAAGTTACATTCGTTAACGGCCCTCTTATGAAAGCTATGAAGAACGGTCATTTCCTATATATTGATGAAATCAATATGGCAAAACCTGAAACATTGCCACTTCTTCACGGTGCGTTAGATTACCGTAAAATGATTACAAATCCATTTACACAAGAAGTTGTATACGGTGATGACGAGTATCGTGTAATCGCTGCGATTAATGAAGGTTACGTTGGGACAAGTGAGCTAAACGAAGCATTAAAAAACCGTTTCGTTATTATTGAAGTTCCTTACATTCAAGGTGAGACATTAAAAGAACTATTATTAGCAGAATCAAAATTAAAAGATACTGCAACAATTGAAAAGTTCGTTGCATTTGCAAGCGACCTTATGCCTTTAGCTCGTGATGGACGTGTAAGTGAAGAAGCAGCGAGTATTCGTGGTATTATCGACGCATGTGATCTAGGTGTATATATTCCTATTATGCGTGCAATTGAACGTAGCATTATCGCAAAATTAAATGATGAAACAGAACAAATGACTGTCCGTGAATTAGCAGAAAGTTATTTCTTTGAGGGATAATTCATGAGACAAATTTTTAGTGACAAAAAAATTGATGCGTCGCTGTTTTTGCAAATGGAAAACTTAATGTATGCCCTTCTAAAAGAAGACGATGCCTATCTTGAGTATGGCTACAAAGCATACTACGACGAAATTGAAAAAAAGGTTGTCATTAGTCACTTTTGGGATGATCGAAAAGAAGAGGATACAGTAATCGGATTAAAAAGCGAAGTGTTTTTAAAAGCACTTGGCAATAAACATTACTCGGACATGACTTTAATTCGCTCTTACGCAATCGAATTACAAGAATCTCCTCTAAAAAAGTTTTTAACACAATTATTTGTTCTATTAGAAGATTTACGTGTCGAGGAAATCGTCAAAAGTTTACGTCCTGGCACAAAGCATATTTTTAAGCGCCGAAAAGAAATGTACCGCAATTACTTTGGCTCACAAAATGAAATAAATCGCGTTCGTAACTATCACGGTGATCGTCTATTTTGTCTATGCTATCTTTCATTAACGAGCGATAAATATGAAATGTTTAATAATGAATATTTTGAGCAAATTGAAACGATTTTACATGAAACATTCCAAACTCGTAATACGGAAGATATTATGTATATTGTTGAAAAAATTCGTTATCGCCTAGAAAGTCTTCTTGAAACTGATATGATTAACAACTATTTCGGACATGCTCCGCTTTATTTATCTGTTATTGCAGATGAAAAGAACTGCCGCGTCGAAGAATTAGCAAATGATGATACGCAGCTCATAGATGATGACGATAATAAAAACAAAATGGATGAAAGCTTCTCCACATGGCATCGTGAAAATAAAAATAACGAAAACGAGAACTTTTTACGCTTCGAATTAGAAAGCGGCACAAAAACAAACATGATGGGTGATACGGCTCGCGAATCAGAAGATGGTGATCAAGCACTTGGTTCTGTACAAGGTACTTCTCAAAAAAGTACGCAATCTAACTTCGATGGTGCTGATACAGAAGAAGCAAGAGCATCTCACGCTTCTAGTCAGAACGAAGGCGTATACGGCAAATATAATGTGGGAGCTTCTCATACATTTAAAGAAGCACGTAAACCAAACCCTGACGAGAAAAAAGATTATCAAGCCATCAAATCAGTTGTTAATAAAGATGTAAAAGAATTAAAGAAAATTATCGAAAAAACAATTGAAAATAAAACGAATGCAAATAGTGATAAATATTACGGAAGACTTCGTAAAAAATTCCTTCGTATTTATACAGAAAAACAACCACGCATGTTTTATAAAAAGGGACAAGAATCTCAAGAACTTGACGTTGCATTCCAACTATTAGTTGACTGCTCTGGCTCTATGTATAACAAAATGGAAGAAACGAAAAAGAGTGTTGTACTATTCCATGAAGCTTTAAAATCTTTAAAAATCCCGCACGCTATTAGCGGATTTTGGGAAGATGCTTCTAGTGCTAAACCTGAAGATAAACCGAACGTTATCCATGAGGTTGTGACGTATAAAAACTCAACGTTACCAAACGTCGGTCCAGAAATTATGCAGCTTCGTGAAGAAGAAGATAACCGTGACGGGTATATTATTCGTATCGTTTCTGAAAAGCTTGCGAAGAGACCAGAAAAGCATAAATTCTTACTTGTCTTTACAGATGGTGAACCTTCTGCACTAGACTATCAACAAGACGGAATTTTAGATACACATGAAGCTGTCAAACTCGCTCGTAAAAGTGGAATGGAAGTAATCGGCATATTCATCGAAGAAGGCGAAGCGAAAGAAGCAACGTATCAATTGATGAAAAACATTTATAACCATCACTTCTTAGTTGCAAATCATGCTGAAGATTTACGCCTGAAGATTAAACCATTATTGAAAAAGCTATTACTGAAGACGATTGAATAGAAAACAGGAGCCTGGTGGCTCCTGTTTTTTCGTTCACTTACTTTGTTTCTGGTTGAAACTTGTATGGAATGGCTACTTCTACTAATGATTCGAATCCTCCATCATAGTATGGGAATCGCTCATTCGCGATTTTTCTATCCACCCACTCAATTGCTGAAATTTCTCCTTCATCTTCTGCACCAAGTTCACCTGTTATCACTTTCGCTCTGAATGTAAAAAATAGTGCATGATTCCCCGATTCTTCAAAGAACTTCTCATTGATCGCAACAAGTCCTCCTGGCTCAACTGTTAATCCTGTCTCTTCTTTCACTTCTCTTACTAGTGCTTGCTCTAACGTTTCACCTTTTTCAACAGCACCACCTGGTAGTGACCAAACATTTTGTTCTACATTATGTACCATTAATATTTTATCTCTTTTTTCGTCATGTATTAGTGCATATACGACATCAACTCTTTGCATGTTGCTCTTTTCTCTCCTCTCAAAAAGAACGAAGAGCCAATTCCTAAGAATCGGCTCTTCCTATTAATTCATCACTAACTCAGCTGTGAGCTTTTTTTTTAACTTCGCCAACATATCAGTTGTCATTTTGTCTAAATCGTATTCTGCTTTAAAGCCCCACTCTTTCATTGCTGCTGTTGCATCAATAGAATTTGGCCAGCTATCAGCGATTGTTTGACGAGCTGGATCTACAGCGTAGTCCATTGTAAAGCTCGGAATGTGTTTACGAATTGATGCCGCGATTTGCTCTGGCTCAAAGCTCATTGCTGTAATGTTGAACGCATTTCTATGCACTAGTTTACTTGGATCAGCTTCCATTAATGAAATGATCGCTTGCAAAGCATCCGGCATATACATCATATCCATGTACGTTCCTTCAGCAATGTATGAGGTGTATGCACCTTTTTTAATCGCCTCATAATAAATTTCAACTGCATAATCAGTCGTTCCGCCACCTGGAGGAGCTACATAAGAAATTAAACCTGGGAAACGTACGCCGCGCGTATCAACGCCAAACTTTTGATGATAATAATCACATAGTAATTCTCCTGCTACTTTGTTTACCCCATACATCGTAGTAGGACGCTGAATTGTATCTTGTGGTGTATTATCTTTTGGCGTTGATGGACCGAATGCACCGATAGAACTTGGCGTGAAAAACTTACAGTTTAATTCACGTGCTGCTTCTAATGCATTTACAAGTCCGCCCATATTTAAATTCCAAGCAAATAACGGATTTTTTTCTGCTGTTGCTGAAAGTAAAGCCGCTAAATGAATAACTGTATCCACTTCATTACGCTTTGCAATATCATGTAATTTTTGTCCATCTGTTACATCTAACGTTTCAAATGGACCTGACTTTACTACATCGCTATCTGTTTCACGAATATCTGTTGCAATAACATTTGATGCACCGTATACATCACGAAGTTTCATTACAAGTTCAGAACCAATTTGCCCTAAAGAACCGGTTACTAGAATTTTTTTCATTTTCCCCACTCCTCATTTGCAAGCTATTCAAAAGATGCCGTTACTTAAATGATTCCCATTTCTTTCCCTACTTTTTCATACTTACGAATTGCTTCATCTAACATTTCTTTCGTATGGGCTGCTGTAGGCATATTACGAACGCGTCCTGTTCCTTTTGCTACAGTTGGGAACACGATAGATTTTGCGTATACGCCTTCTTCATTTAGACGTTTACTAAATTCTTGTGTTAATACTTCGTCACCAATAATACAAGGTGTAATTGGTGTTTCGCTTTCTCCAATGTTAAAGCCAAGTTCTTTTAACCCTTGTTTTAAATAGCGACCATTTTCCCATAAACGATCGTGCAACTCTGTGCTTTCCATTAAGATTTCAATTGATCTCATACAAGCAGCTGCATCAGCTGGTGTTAAAGCTGTCGAGAATAAGAATGGACGTGAACGTACTTTTAACCAGTCAATTAAGTTTTGTTTCCCTGCTACATATCCACCAATTACCCCAATTGCTTTTGATAATGTACCAATTTGGAAATCAACTTTATCAGAAAGGCCGAAATGTTTTACAGTGCCTGCACCTTTACCAAGTACACCTGAACCGTGTGCATCATCTACATATGTCATTAAATCCAGCTCTTCTGCAATTTCAACAATTTCTGGTAATTTCGCAATATCTCCATCCATTGAGAAGACACCATCTGTAATAACCATTAATTTATTGTAAAGACCTGATTCTTTTGCCTCGATTGCTTTTTTACGTAAATCTTCCATATCAGAATGCTTATAAACGATGATTTTCGCTCTTGATAGACGACTACCATCAATAATAGATGCGTGGTTTAATTCATCTGAAAGAATCGCATCATTTTTATCCATAACAGCTGAAATCGCTGCCATATTACAATTAAATCCTGATTGATAAGCAATCGCTGCTTCTGTATGTTTAAACTTTGCAATTGTTTCTTCCAATTTAATATGCAAATCTAAAGTACCGTTAATTGTACGAACAGCTCCTGCTCCAACGCCATACTTATGAATTGCACCAATTGCTGCTTCTTGTAAACGATTATCAGTCGCTAATCCAAGATAGTTGTTTGAAGATAAGTTAATATATTCTTTTCCGCCAATTGTAATGATTGGTCCATTTGGACTTTCAAGCGGATCAATTACGTTATAAAGCCCCTTTGATTTCAAATCCTCTAAATTTTCTTCTAAAAATTTTGCAAGTGTTTTACTAGACATCGTGAAGCCTCCCATCGTTCATGTAAGCGAATTATTGTCTTAATAGTTCTAATAATCCCTCTACTAGCTTAACACGTTTTCAGAATTTATTATAGAAAAATAGTTTAAAGAAACCGCTTACAATTTTAGATTATATATGATTCGTTACAAGAAATCTATCATTTACTTTTCATATTTGATAGAATAAAAAAAATATTTAGGAGGGTTTCAAACATGGCATTTACAGAATCTGATGTATATAATAACGAAGCATTTTTTGAGCAATATATGAAACGAAGATACCGAGAAAATAGCCCCAATGAATCTATTGAAAAACCAGTATTCTTTCAGCTCATTGGTAATGTACAAGGAAAACAAACTCTCGATTTAGGCTGTGGTGACGCTAAATTCGGTGTCGAGTTATTAGAGAATGGCTGCCAATCTTACACCGGTATTGAAGGCTCTCAACTTATGTATGAAAAGGCTAGAAAACAACTAGAAAATAAAAATGGCACCGTTCATTTTTTAAACCTCAAAGACTACACATACCCTCCTTCTACTTTTGATTTAGTAACATCTAGACTCGCTTTCCATTACATTGAACATCTTGATATTATTTTTCAAAATGTATACCAAACTTTAAAACCAAATGGAACTTTTACCTTTAGCGTTCAACACCCTGTTATTACATCTTCATTTGAAAGTTTGCGAACGAGTGGTAAAAGAACTAGCTGGCTCGTCGATGACTATTTTAAAACAGGGAAACGAGTTGAGCCGTGGATTGATCAAGAAGTTATTAAATATCATCGTACAACTGAACAATATTTCACGTTATTACAAAAAGCAGGATTTACAATTACAAACTTAAAAGAAGCTTCACCAAATCGAAACTGTTTTCAGAGTAAAGAAGAATACGAACGCCGCTTACGTATTCCCCTCTTTCTATTATTTTCTTGTAAAAAATAAAAAAACGATGAGTCATTCATCGTTTTTTCGTTATCTCATCGCCTGAACAGCTTCTTTAACTATACGTCTTCCTCTTCCATGCGGGATACAGAGTGGTGTCCCAAATAACGGATCAGTGCTTATTTGACACTCCATACGGAATACATCACGAACCAACTTCTGATCAACAACTTCTTCTGGTTTACCTTGCGCATATATTTGTTTATCTTGAATGGCTACAATGTTATCTGCATAACGACATGCCAAATTCAAATCGTGCAATACCATAACAATCGTTCTTTGCTCTGTTTCGTTTAATTCAAATAATAAATCCAACACTTCAATTTGGTGAGTCATATCTAAATATGTAGTCGGCTCATCCAATAAAATAATATCGGTATCTTGTGCCAGAGTCATTGCAATCCAAGCGCGTTGACGTTGCCCACCTGAAAGAGCATGAACATCACGCTCAGCAAATTCTGTCATACCTGTTGCTGCAAGTGCCTTCTGTACCATTTCCTCATCTTTTTCTGACCATTGCTTTAACCAAGTTTGATATGGATATCGCCCTTGCTTTACAAGTTGCAATACTGTAAGTCCTTCGGGCGCTTGTGGCCCTTGCGGTAAGATTGCCATTTGACGAGCAATTTGCTTCGTTTGCATACTTTGAATCGCTTGATTATCTAACAAAATGTCACCGGTTGTTGGCTTTAATAATCTAGCTAGTGAACGTAATAAAGTTGATTTTCCACAACCGTTAGAACCGATAAAGATTGTAATTTCCCCTTTTGGAATTTCTAAATTCAACTCATCAATAATAATTGTTTCGCCATAAGACAGTGTCAAGCGTTTCGTCTCCAATGCTTTTTGCATATTCATCTCCCTTTATGAATTCCCATTTTTATAAAGTAAATAAAATACTGCGCACCAATCGCTGATGTAAATACACCTGCTGGAATTTGTAGTAACGTAAAGAATGTATGTCCAATTAAATCCACGACAAGTACTCAATCTATAGCCACACTTAAACGCCTTGGCAGACGCACATTTTGAATAATAATCTGTTCATTAGCACCATTAAAATAATACTTACAAAAATACAAATACAAACTGCAATGATTCAAAAAAATAAACCAATCCATTTTGCTTCACTTTTTATAATATGCAGTGCTTTTCCTTCAATATAATGATACGTTTTTAGTGTATTTCAACTTAATTCTCGTTGTCAATGATAATGAGAATTACTTTCATTTCCTTCTATTAATAATTAATCGCTGCGAACTTACTACTCGGTTACATTAAAAAACGCTTTATTAAATAACATTCTCTAACTAGCCCCCTCTTCTTGGGGCTAGTTGTTTTTCTTTCACTGAAATGTCACATTATTTCATTTTGTATTTTTATTCCCAATATGTTATATTATAAAAGTAAATAAAATGTATTTTCTTTATATCAGAATAGATGTTTTAATCTAAATTTTCTGATTAATCACTATTTTATTTTCTTTTAGAATTCAAATACTACATTTGAAAACGCTTATTATATAGTTTTCAGGGAAAAATACAATAACGGTTGAAGAAAAAATGAATTATTTCAGAAATTTTCTTTCTATTTCCATATAATTCTATTGACTTCTAAATATTTTGTAAATTAAAATGATTACATAAATATCCGTTATACAGGATTAGGGGGAAACAAAAATGGATGCAGCTTTAAAATTAGACAAAGCTGGAGAGCAACAATCACCAAAAAAACATCCACCAGGATTATATTTGTTGTTCTTTACAGAGGCATGGGAAAGATTTAGTTATTACGGAATGCGTGGCTTATTAGTTCTTTATTTAACAACGAGCTTAGTAAGCGGCGGTTTAGGCTTTGATAAAGCAGCTGCTGTACAGATTTACGGTCTTTTCACAATGTTTGTATACTTCACACCGATTATCGGTGGTTGGTTAACTGACCATTTCATTACGAAACGACATGCCATTACTATTGGCGGTATCATTATGGCACTTGGTAACTTTGTACTATTTTCAATGAACACTAAAACTGGACTATTCTTAGGATTAGGATTATTAGTTATTGGTAACGGATTCTTCAAACCAAACATTTCGACTTTATTAGGTCAATTATATAGCGACAACGATTCTCGTCGTGATAGTGCTTTCACTATCTTCTACATGGGAATTAACTTAGGAGCTTTTGTTGCTCCATTCATTTGCGGTTATTTCGCAGATTATAAATATGGATTCTTAACAGCTTGTATCGGTATGATCATTGGTCAGATTGCATTTAATTTATTAGCACCTCGTTACTTAGGATCTATCGGAACAACTGTTGTCGGAAAACAATCTAAAGAAAAAAATGCAAAAGTAATTGAGAAAAAGCCTTTAACAACACAAGAGAAAAAACGTACAGTTGCAATTTTAATTTTAACTTGTTTCGTTGTATTCTTCTGGGCAGGATTTGAACAAGCAGGTAGTTCTTTAACACTTTATACAGATAAATTCGTAGATCGTACAATTGGTGGATTTACAATTCCAACACCTTGGTTCCAATCTGTAAACCCATTATTCATTATCTTATTAGCATTACCTGTTTCTGCATTATGGATTAAGCTTTCAAAAACAAAAAATGGTGATTTAAAAATCCCAACAAAAATGGCATTAGGTATGATTTTACTAGGGGTTGGATATTTAGTTCTAACTTTAGCTGTTTTAAAAACTGGTAGCGATGAAAGTCATATTACAATGAAAGCAAACTTACTGTTCATTGTTTTCACTTACATGTTCCATACAATTGGTGAATTATTCTTATCACCGATTGGATTATCTATGGTAAGTGCAATCGCTCCTGTTAAATTAGCTTCTTTATTAATGGGTGTATGGTTAGCTGGTACTGGATGTGCAAACTTATTAGCAGGACAATTAGCTGCTTTCACTCAATCTTTAGGATATTTAGAAGTATTCGCAAGTATCGGTATTATCGTAATCGTGCTAGGATTAGTACTTCTTATGTTCTCTAAGAAAATTGCACATATGATGGAATAACAAAAAGACGCTTCTAAAATTAGAAGCGTCTTTTCTATTACTTCTCTTCTAAAGCCGTCACATCCACGTGAACACTTTCTTCAGGATTAGATACATCATACACTTGAGCAATTCCCCTCTGCTCGTCACAGCTCTCAATCCATACTGGTACTCCCTCATATGTAACATCAATTCTACTTGAAGAAGATAATATCTGTTTCACACGTTTTACATCCATACTGTTATTCCTCCTTTTACTTATTGCACTCCTTTCTATCTTTTCATTTCCCTTTGGAATATATTCCGTAAAGTAACACTTTGATCGGTAGCCTTTTCCCCCACGTACTAATATTTACTCTCTCAAGCGTTACCATTATTATTTACTTCAAATAAAAAAAGACGTATATTTCACACGTCTTTCTTCCATAATATTCAAAAATTAAGAAAATAATGTTTTTACTACTTCACTTACTTTATCGTTATGAATTTGATAATACACTTCTAACCCGCGTCTCTCAAAGCGCACTACTTTATTTTGCTTTAATTTCGTTAAATGCTGTGAAACAGTTGATTGTGGGATTTCTAATACTTCTTGTAATTGTGTTACATTACATGTTCCACGTTGCATTAGTTCCATTACTAGACGTAGACGAAGTGGATGAGCTAATGCTCTTAACATCTGTACGTCTTCTTCTGAAATACGACAGTCAAATTGATTTTGGTTCATAAAGTTCCCCTCATTTTCGTTTTTATTTTCTTATTATTTATTTATATATCTGTTCTTATATTTCCTGTTACGACATAACTTTATCAACCTATAATGCTGAAAAATTTTTCCTCCTTTTATCAGCACACAGTTCTGGAAAAAATCCCTGCTGATTTTGAATATTATACTATATGATATAAAGAAAAAGCAAAACAAAGGGATAGTAGTACTTTGCTTGCAAATGTTGATTTATCAGCCTTTTTGTTATATTTTCACCTTACTGAAATGTACAGTAATGATATTGTAAAATACCGTCCATAATTGATAACCTATCGTAAAGTAATTTGACCATATTTAACCTCTTTGTTACGATAAAAAGGAAATTTAAGTAAGGAGGAGGATGTAATATTAAAAAGTGGTTTATTGTTATTTTCATTAGTATTGCAATTGGCTGGACTATTATCCATAACTTCCTATTAGACAAAAAAGAAGATATAAATTCAGAATCAAACATTCCCATTGGAACTGAAATTGGTAATATCGCCCCTAATTTCCTCCTAGAAACAACAAATGGTCAAGAAGTTCATCTTACAGACTATAGAGGAAAAAAAGTAATATTGAACTTTTGGGCAAGTTGGTGTGGTCCATGCAAAATAGAAATGCCTGATATGGAAAAGTTTTATCATGATACAAAGGATAAAGGGATTGAAATTGTCGCTGTAAATGCCACAGCTACTGAAAAAGATCCGAGTAATGTAAAACAATTTCTTAAAGAAAACAAATACACTTTCCCCGTCCTATTAGATCAGAAAGGACAAGCAGGTGCCGCATATCAAATCATCAGCATTCCAACATCTTTTATTATTGATACAAAAGGTGTCATTCAATATAAGCATGTAGGACCAATGACATATGAAAAAATGAAAGAATATGCAAATAATTTATAAAAGCGTACTCAAATCGATTTGAGTACGCTTTTTGTCTACTTTATGAACAAATTTTACTTTTAACACTATTATGGAATAATTATACTTTTTTACGTTGACAATAGTGTTGAAGGAGAATATACTAAGCATGTAAGTTGATTGTGAATAGTTTCACAAATAATGTGAATTTCTTCACATATAATAGATAGGAGTTGTCATTATTATGAGTACTTGGACACAAATTTATGACCCATTAAACAATATTTGGTTATCTGCACTAATCGCAGCACTTCCAATTTTCTGCTTCATCATTTGTTTAGTGGGATTCAAAATGAAAGGTTACATCGCTGGTCTTTACAGTGTAATTATTGCTATTATCCTTGCAATATTTGTTTATAAAATGCCTGCAACTGCAGCAGTAGCATCTGCCGGATTCGGGGTTTTATCTGGATTTTATCCAATTTGTACTATCGTTATCGCAGCTATCTTCCTTTACAAATTAACTGTTAAAACAGAACAATTCAATGTCATTCGTGATAGCATTTCAAGTATTACAAATGATCAACGTTTACAAGTATTATTAATCGCTTATTCTTTCGGTGCTTTCTTAGAAGGCGCAGCTGGTTTCGGTGTTCCAGTTGCTATTACAGCTGCATTACTTGTAGGTATGGGCTTTAATCCATTAAAAGCAGCAGGTATTTGCTTAGTAGCTAATATCGCTGGTGGTGCTATGGGTGCTATGGGTATTCCAGTTACAGTACCTGCACAATTAACTGGGCTAGATGCATTAACTGTCGGTCGTCAAGCAGTTTACATTTTGCCATTCATTAGCGTTATTTTACCGTTCTTACTTGTTTCAATGGTCGATGGAATTAAAGGTATTAAAGAAACTTGGCAAGGTATTCTTGTAAGTGGTGTTTCTTTCGCAATTACTCAGTTCCTTGTAACTTACTTCTTAGGCGCTGAACTTACTAATATTTTCGCAGCAGTCGTAAGTATGGTCGCTCTTGCATTATTCTTACGTGTTTGGCAACCAAAATCTTCTGCTAAAGAAGAAAAACAAGAAGAAAAAGAATCTCATACATTCAATCAAATTTTATATGCTTGGTCTCCATTCGTATTCTTAACTGCATTTGTAACAATCTTTAATTTAAAACCAATTAAAGCTTTATTTGCTCCGAATGGTCCATTGGCAAACTTAGTATTTAACATTCAATTCCCTGGTCTTCATAATCAAGTTATAAAAACTGCACCAATCACAAAAGCTGATACACCTTTCGCAGCTATTTTCAAACTAGATGTATTCTCTTCTACAACTACTGCGATTGTATTAGCAATTATCGTTTCACTTATCGTCTACCGTGTAAACGGCAAAATGATCAAAGAATTAATGATTGAAACAATAAAAGAATTAAAAGTTCCAGTATATACAATTTGTAGCGTTATCGCTTTAGCTTATGTAGAGAACTACTCTGGTATGTCATCTACACTTGGACTTGCATTCTCTTCTACTGGAAATGCATTCCCTATTCTTTCTCCAATCTTAGGATGGATTGGCGTATTCATTACAGGTTCAGTAGTATCTAGTGGTTCACTATTCGCACCACTTCAAGCAGTAACTGCAGACCAATTAAACATCGTTCCATCTACTCTCGTTTCATTAAACGTAGTTGGTGGTACAATAGCAAAAATGGTTTCACCACAATCCGTAGCAGTTGCTTGTGCGGCAGTTGGACTAGTTGGTAAAGAATCTGCTCTATTTAAAATAGTGATGAAATATAGTTTAATCTTCTTAGCTATTATTAGCTTACTTCAATTAAATTCTGTATTTAATATCTTTTAAAAATAAAACACCGATCCAAACGGATCGGTGTTTTTTACATTACATTTTTTTATTCTTTAATAAAGAAGCTCCAGCAATTTCAGGATGCGTCATTTCATATGGATCCAAAATAATATCCAATTCTTCAGCTGTCAGTACACCATGTTCTAAACATAACTCCCTAACAGATTTTCCTGTTTCAATTGCTTCACGTGCAATACGAGATGCTGCTTCATAGCCAATATGAGGATTAACCGCTGTAATAATCCCAACACTTTTCTCAACATATTGCTTCAGCAACTCTTCATTCGCTGTAATTCCTTTAATACAATATTCACGGAATACACGGAATCCGTTATTCATAATACTGATAGATTGAATTAAATTAAATACAAGTACAGGCTCCATTACGTTTAACTCTAATTGTCCTGCTTCTGACGCTAAGCAAATTGTATGATCGTTTCCGATTACTTGGAAAGCGACTTGGTTAATTACTTCTGCCATAACTGGATTTACTTTACCTGGCATAATAGATGAACCCGGCTGACGAGCTGGTAATTGAATCTCAGCCAATCCAACACGTGGACCAGATGCCATAATGCGAAGATCGTTTGCAATTTTAGACATATTCATCATACATACTTTTAGCGCTGCAGATACTTCTGTGTATGCATCTGTATTTTGCGTTGCATCAACTAAGTGCTCTGCACCAACAAGTGGGAATCCACTAAATGTTCGTAAATGTTTTACCACTTGTTCAATGTAAGTAGGATTTGCATTTAATCCTGTGCCAACAGCTGTCGCTCCCATATTCACTTCATATAAATGTTGACGAGACTGTTTAATTCTTTTTATATCACGCTCAAGCACTCGGCTATACGCTTCAAATTCTTGTCCCAGACGAATTGGAACTGCATCTTGCAAATGTGTACGTCCCATTTTAATTACGTGATCAAACTCTTTTGCCTTATCACGAAAAGCAGAATGAAGTTCTTCCATTGTAACAAGTAGTTCTTTTAGCATCATAAGAGTTGCAATATGAATCCCCGTTGGGAACGCATCATTTGTCGATTGTGCCATGTTCACATGAGTATTTGGGCTAATTTTCGTATACTCACCTTTTTCATATCCCATGCGCTCTAGCGCTCTGTTAGCAATGACTTCATTTGTATTCATATTAATTGAAGTCCCTGCCCCGCCCTGAATCGGATCTACGATAAACTGATCATGGAACTTTCCATCAACAATCTCTTGTGCAGCTTCTGCAATTTCTTGTCCGACATCTTTAGCTAAATATCCTGTGTCCATATTTGCGAGTGCCGCCGCTTTTTTCACAATTGCCATCGCTGTAATGAGTGACGGATGAATGCGATACCCTGTAATCGGAAAGTTCTCTACAGCACGTAACGTTTGTACGCCGTAATAAGCTACATTCGGTACTTCCTTTTCACCTAAAAAATCTTTTTCGATACGTATATCCTTCGTTGCTATCATTTTTCATCACCTATACTTTTCATTCTAAATCCTTATTTGAAAATTCCCCCTATAAAAATACTAGTATTATAAGAAGAATTCTTCATCATCCACCTTCACTATATAGCACCTTTTTTGAAAGCGCAAACATTTAATTTTCTATATATCCCTTTTATTAAAGGCTACATGATAGAAAGCCCATTCATTCCTCTATCTTCTTTATTTCCACTCGCTTAATTTGATGCATATCCTTTTCAAGAACTTTGAACTGAATGCCATGTTTCTCAATAATGTCCCCCTCAGCAACGATTTGCTTTTGCATCATAATCCAACCACCAATTGTATCAACATCATCCGCGACTAGATGTATACCAAATAAATCATTTACTTCGCTAATAAGTACTTTCCCCTCTACGATTTTACATACTTCACTTATATGTTCTATAGGTGGAGCCTCATCTTCATCGTATTCATCTCGGATTTCTCCAACAATTTCCTCTAAGATATCTTCTAGTGTGACAATCCCTGCTGTACCACCATATTCATCATATAATACAGCTAGTGGTATTCGCCTTCTTTGCATTTGTAATAATAAATCATGAATCGGGATATTTTCTAACACTTCAATAACCGGCCGTGTATACGGTGTAATTGAGCACTCTTCATCTCGATTCCCATCCATATAACGAATAAATAAGTCCTTTACATTAACCATCCCAATAATTTCATCTTTATCTTCACCAAGTACAGGATATCTCGTGTACTTTTCTTGTGCGATTACTTTAATATGTGTCTCAAATGGCTCATCCTCATATAGACCAACAACTTCAGTACGAGGTACCATAATTTCCTTTGCTACTCTATTATCGAATTCAAAGATGTTATTTACATATTTAAATTCTGTTTGATTAATCTCACCACTCTCATAACTTTCAGATAAGATTAATCTTAGTTCCTCTTCTGAATGCGCTACTTCATGTTCAGAAGCAGGATGTAAGCCAAATAAGCCTGTCACAAGTCGGGCAGAGCCATTTAAAGTCCATATAAATGGATACATAACCCGGTAAAAATAAATAAGCGGTTGTGCTAATAATAAACTAACTTGCTCTGCTTTTTGGATAGCGAACGTCTTTGGAGCAAGTTCACCAATGACAACATGTAAAAATGTAATAACTGCAAATGCAATAATAAATGAAATCGTACTTGCAATTGCGGAAGATAGATGCATTTTAAAAAACAGTGGTTCGAGTAAATGTTTAATCGTCGGCTCTCCTAACCACCCAAGCCCTAAAGCAGTAATCGTAATACCTAGCTGACATGCCGATAAATATTCATCTAAATTTGAAGTTACTTTTTTAGCTGCTAATGCTCCTCGTCTTTTTTCAATAACAAGTTGATCGATACGACTGCTACGTACCTTTATAATTGCAAATTCTATAGCAACAAAGAAACCTGTTAATGCTATAAGAATAGCTACCATCAATAATTTTAAAATATCCACGTATGTCCTTTAGCTTTCTTAGCTAAAGTTACACCTCCTTTAAAAAAGAAGTTTCACTTTAGTTTCTTCATTTACTTGAAAGCAACCCCATATAAAATTCACCAATTTTCAGCTTTCATACAGTTCTAATGGTAAACTGTCGGGGTCTTGGAAAAAGACGAATTTTTTTCCCGTTATTTCATCAACACGTATCAATTCTGTCTCAACCCCGCATTGATTTAAATGTGTAACAGCTTCTTCTATATCAGTAACAGCAAAGGCTAAATGTCTAAGTCCAGCGGCCTCTGGAAAGCTTTGACGCTTCGGTGGACTTTGGAATGAAAATAATTCAATTTGATACTCTTCTCCTACACATAAATCTAACTTATAAGAATTTCGTTCCTTTCTGTATACTTCATTTATCGCTTTAAAACCTAATATTCTCGTATAAAAATCCTTTGACACTTCATAATTCGAACAAATAATTGCAACGTGATGTACTCTACATATGTTCATGATTCTTTTATTCCTCTCTTTACTAAACATGCATATTCTCCCTTTAATTGAAAAACATATATATCAGAATATCTCTTTTAGGGGGCTTATTATGAAATTTATCACTTTTTTCGTCGGACTTATCGTTATTTTTTTCCTTGCCTATATTGCTAGTAACAATAAAAAACATATTAAATTCAAACCAATTTTCATCATGCTTATTATACAGTTAATTTTAACCTATTTATTATTAAATACAGAAATCGGCCTCGTACTTATTACGATAATTTCTAATTTATTTACAAAGTTACTCGACTACGCTGCATCCGGTATAAACTTTGTATTTGGCGGTCTTGCAAACAAAGGAGAAATGCCATTTTTCCTTAACGTGTTATTACCGATTGTCTTTATTTCCGTCTTAATTGGTATATTACAACATTTCAAAATACTGCCATTCTTTATTCATTGGATTGGTTTCTTTCTCAGTAAAATAAATGGTCTTGGGAAATTAGAATCTTACAATGCCATCGCTTCTGCTATTGTCGGTCAATCAGAAGTTTTTATTACGGTAAAAAAACAATTAGCTCAAATCCCAAAACATCGACTTTATACACTTTGCGCCTCTGCTATGTCCACAGTATCTATGTCCATTGTCGGTGCCTATATGACGATGATTGAACCAAAATATGTAGTAACCGCACTCGTTCTCAATTTATTTAGCGGTTTTATTATCGTACTCATTATTAACCCCTATGACGTTAACGATGATGAAGATATTTTGGAAATAAAAGGTGAAAAGCAAAGCTTTTTTGAAATGCTTGGAGAATACATCCTCGATGGTTTTCGCGTAGCAATTGTCGTCGGCGCTATGCTTATTGGATTCGTCGCATTAATGAGTTGCATTAATGACCTATTCCTCGTTATATTCGGCATTACTTTCCAACAACTAATAGGTTATGTATTCGCTCCAATCGCATTCCTTATCGGCGTACCAAGTTCTGAAATTGTCACAGCTGGTAGCATTATGGCAACAAAGCTTGTAACAAATGAATTCGTAGCAATGATGGATCTTAGCAAAATTTCCAGTACTCTCTCTATCCGTACAGTTGGTATTATTTCTGTCTTCCTCGTTTCTTTTGCCAACTTCTCTTCTATTGGAATTATCTCAGGTGCGGTAAAAGGGTTAAACGAAGAACAAGGAAATGTCGTTGCCCGATTTGGTCTAAAATTATTATACGGAGCTACTCTTGTTAGTATTTTATCTGCGATTATTGTAAGTATTATGCTGTAATTAGGTAAAATTTTATCATTTTCTTATTCTTATCTTTTGTATACAATAACGAATAGGTGTCTTATAAATAATCAAGACATCTATTTTTTATACATGTACAATCCCTTTTATTTAGCGTACAATATTTTTTTATGTGTTTTAATACGCTTCTAGATGTATACACTTTGATTGTTTTAAAGGAGAAAAAATGATGAAATCCGACATGAACAAAGAAACTCGAGCCACAAAAGGGCGTTCAAAGAAAAAACGCCTACTTTGGTTCATTCTTATTCCATTACTTATTGTAGCAATGGGAGCAGGAGGTTACTCCTTCCACATATATAGTAAAGCAAAATCCGTCTTAAGCAACGCCTATTCTGAATTGGGCCGAGGAGATAAATCCAGCAAACGTGAAAAAGCTGTTAAACCTATGACTGACAATATTTCTGTTCTTATCATGGGTGTAGATGAAAGTGATATCAGGGAAAAAGATTACGGAAAAGCAACTCGTACGGACGCTTTATTACTTGCAACAATTAATAAAAATGATAAATCCGTTAAGCTTGTCAGCATTCCACGTGACTCACGTGTTTACATTAAATCACGTGATAAATATGATAAAATTACACATGCACACGTATTTGGTGGTGTAGACAGTACAATTGATACAGTGGAAAATTTTTTAGATGTCCCAGTGGATTACTATGTAAAATTTAATTTCAAATCCTTTATCAATATTGTTGATTCCCTTGGAGGTATTACTGTCGACGTTCCAGTTGAGTTCACAGAACAAAATAGTAGCGACGAAGCAAATGCTATTCACCTCAAAAAAGGACGCCAACATTTAAATGGAGAAGAAGCACTTGCACTAGCTAGAACTCGTCATATTGATAGTGATTATATGCGTGGTCAACGACAACAACTTGTTTTGGAAGCTATTGCCGAAAAAGCACTATCGCTCAATTCCATTAATAAAATCGGAAGCTTATTAGATGCTGTCGATAACGACTTAAAAACAAATTTAGCTTTTGATGATATGATGGCTATTGCCAAAAATTCAATGGATTCAAAATTAAAAATGGATAAGCTACAAGTAGAAGGTACTGATAAATATATAGGTGGTATTTATTATTACGTTCCGAACGAAAAAAGCGTTCAGGATATATCGACAACACTACAAGAACATCTTGGTGTTACGAATAAAAATGAGCATAATAAATTATAATAAAAAGGCTGCTAGATTTTTCTAAGCAGCCTTTTTATTATAACTTTCAACATATTTCGCATGCATATTGTGACAAAAAGAGACAATTATTACAACAGTGTAACGTTTTTTATGAAAACATTACACACACAGTAAAAATAATAGTATACTAGTACATACATAATGTTATTTTCATCATTTTTATACAAAAAATGTAATACATATATTTATACATAAATTTCTGGGGGGAAATAAATGAAGCTAAGCAAAATACTAATCGGCTCCGCTATTGCTGGTGGCATATTACTTTGTGTAGGTGGCGTTGGTGGATATCAATATGTATCCAAACTAAATAATCAATTAGATACAACTGCACTACCAAACACTACATTTGAAGGTATTTCTCTTGATGGAAAAAATAAAGCAGATATACAAGAAATTGTTAATCAAAAGGTGAATGAATTAAATCAAAAATCTCTTAACTACACATTCCAAAACGATAAACAAACTTACACATGGAAAGATTTAGGAATCGATTATAAAGAGAAAGATATTGTCGACAAAATCTTTAAAGAACAAGAAGGAACCGTAATGAATCGTTACAAAATGCGCAAGCAAGCTGAAAATGGGGAAATAAAACGCGACTATAAATTAACACCACAATTAAATACAACAGCTTATGAAGCCTTTATAAAAGATAAATATAATGAAACATTAAAAAATCCTGTTAATGCAGAATTAAGTGTGGAAGGTTCAACAGTAAATATTAGTCAAAGTCAAAATGGGGAAAAAATTGATAAAGGAAAATTAACTGATTTAACGAAGCAAGCTATTACTACTGGTAAATCAGATGTTTTATTACCGGTTACACTAATAAAACCAGAACGGTCTACAGAAGATATACAGAAAATGGGGATTAAAGAAGTCATTGCTGAATATTCTACTCCAATGGCTGGCCGTAATGGAAGTCAATCTTTTAACGTAAATAAGTCAGCTAATACTTTAAGTGGAGCTATTGTAGCACCTGATGAAACATTTAGTTTTAACGGACGCGTTGGCGTAACTGATGCTGCACATGGGTATAAATCCGCAGCTGTATACTTGCAAGGTAAAGTTATACAAAGTGCTGGCGGGGGAGTTTGCCAAGTAAGTAGCACATTATATAGCGCAGCTTTAAGAGCTGACTTAGGAATTGTAGCTCGAAGCAACCATTCTATGCCTGTACATTACTTACCACTTGGCCAAGATGCAGCAGTGGCAGATTATGGACCTGATTTAAAATTTAAAAACAATACTGGGAATTATATTTACATTCAAGCCTTTTCAAATGGAGGTAGTATTACTGCACGCATTTTCGGTACAGCTACTGGGAAAGATGTGGACGTTTCTTCTAAAGTGATTAGTGAGACTGGCGATAAAATTACGGCTGTGACATATAAAAAAGTAACACAAAACGGTGAAGTAATCTCAAATGGACAAATTTCAAAAAGCGTATATAAAAAGACGTGATTACTCACGCCTTTTTCTTTTGCAATAATAGTATAAAACTTTCAAGATGATCTTTCGTTTCTTCTAAAGACCACATACGATTCCCTTGCTTCGCAGCTAGTACGCAGGCTTCTTCCCACGCGTTCTTTTTCTTCATATATAATAATTCGTCTCGTAATTTCGAAACAATTTCTTCTTCTTCTTGTTCTAAAAACTCTTCCATCACACTTACTATTTCATTCTCATGGATGCTTAACGTACAATACGATTTGAGAAAGTATTGTAATGTCGTATACATGTTTACTCCCCCCTTCTTATTTGTCAGATGGATAAGAAGTAACAATCTTAAATCCTAATTCCCCTGACTTATCTCTCGCTAAAACAGTTACAGTCTTTACTAGTTTGTCTTTTACACTCATATTTTTCTTTATTACCGTTTTTCCAACCGGGAATGAATGAGTTGTATTCAATACAAGACGAGCTTCTTTAGAGTTTTTTAACCAGTCCTGAATTTCTTTATCATGTTGTTTTAAACTATCTTTCACAGCCTTTGTCGCTGTTTCCTTATCATAGTATGTACTTGCCGCTGAAACTTTATCTGTCTTCAAACGATTCTTCAAATCCTCTTCTGATTTGCCTACATGCCTTTCAATCGTATGACCATTTTTAGGTGGCCCTTCCATTTCATCTAAAATATTATCACTAATTTTCTCTACTGACGTAGCTTGATTCCCTGTTTGTTTCTCTGTTTTTTGTTCTTTTCCTGCACATCCACTTAAGATCAGCATGAATGCCAATAAACTACTCAAGAAAAGACTGCTTATTCGTTTCATCATATCACCTCTTCCATGATTATTATCGTAACTTCATTAAAAGTCAATTTCGCATAGAAAAAACATGCAAATTTTAAATATCTACACTTATTTCTATACATACTAAACCACATCTTTACTACACAATTGTACTTTTTTACAATTTCTCATTCATTTTCTAAACTCACTGGCCTAATTTCATCAAATCCAACGTTTTTGCACTTTTTTAAAATATACCCCACTAAATTTAAAATTATTTCCCGAAAAAATCTACCCTATACACACTCGATAATTCCTTTATTCAAAGGATTTATTCAAACTTTATAAAACCAATAAATATACCCCTCATTTTATATACCCAATACCCTTATAAGGTATAGTAGTGGTGTTTTATCAACAAATATCTATATTATGTAAAATTCCACTTGCCTATACTATAGAAATATGGTGTAATGCAAAAAAAGATAAAGGATCTTATAACTATGGCAGAAACGATTCAAAACTTCTTAATGGAATATTACTCAATTGCAATACCACTTAGTCTCTTAATCAATGTTGTTATTAGCTTATTAGGGGTTATTCCAAGCATCTTTTTGACCGCTATTAACATACAGCTTTTCGGTTTAACTAACGGAACTATTATTTCAATCGTTGGCGAAGCGTTAGGAGCTATTATCTCGTTTTATATTTATCGCTTAGGCCTTCAAAAATTCACTCACAATAAAGTAAATAAGTACCCACAAGTAGAACGCCTCCTTCATGTAGAAGGTAAAGAAGCCTTCCTACTCGTTCTATCGTTTCGGTTGATACCTTTCATTCCATCAAGCATCGTCACTTTATTTGCAGCTCTAGGGAATATGTCATTACTCTCCTTCAGTATCGCCAGTACAATAGGGAAAATACCGGCCTTATTGATCGAAGTATATTCGGCATACCAAGTTATGAATGGAACAAATGAAGCGAAGTGGATTGTAACAATCGCAGGTTGTATCGGATTATTTTATTTGTGGAAAAAATGGAGAAAAAAATAAAGAAGGAGCATAGGCTCCTTCTTTATTTTTTGAAGTATATTCTATTAATACATATCTCTTACGAATAGAAGTATCTTAGTTTACACCAACAGCACTAAATGATTGCTTAACTGCTGTTACTTCAGCAGAATTCGCACCATATAAATCAGCTGCAGCTTGTACTAAGCCCGCACGAGCTTGACTAAATGTAGTAGATTGCGTGAAATACTGTGTATTTGCACGGTAGTAAATTGCACCTAATTTATCTTTTCCGATACCATTTACAGTTACACCGTAATGTGTACCACCATTTGCTAATAAATAAGCTTCTTTATTAATAATACCGCTGTTTGTATGAACTCCACCGTTATCACTAGTGCCAGTATAACGCTTAGAATAATGATCTGGATCACCATATTTCGTTGGATCGCTCATAGAGCGAAGTGCATCTCCTGCTTTACCAGGCGTGTAAATATCTTCACCAATCTCCCAATCTGGGTTACGGTTATCATAAAACTCTACTAATGTACCAAAAATATCAGAAACTGCTTCATTTAACGCTCCTGATTCATTTTGATAAATTAAATTTGAGCTATTTTCCGTAACAGCATGTGTTAATTCATGACCAATAACATCAATTCCACCAGATAATGAAGTAAATGTTACACCATCTCCATCACCATACACCATTTGCGAACCATTCCAGAAGGCGTTATTATAGTTACTTCCATAATGAACCGTTGATTTCAATGGTGCACCGGCATCATTAATAGAGTTACGATTAAACGTATTTTTATAATAATCATACGTGATACCCGCATAGTAATGTGCATCTACTGCCGCTGCATCATATTTTGCATTGAAAACATTATCTGCATCTGCCCATAACGTTCCTGGTAATGTTGAACGGTTTTTCGCATCATATGTGAAAATCGTTGCTCCACGTGTATTATCTTGTAAGTAGTAAGATGACCCAGATAACGTTGTATTAAGCGACTTCGTATCACCTAACACTCCAATACCTGTTCCCACTTTATTCGTTCCTGTTACAGGCTTTACAACCGCTTTCGCATCCTGTTTAGGAGCATCTTGTTTAACTGGTGACTTATCATCATTGGTCACATGATCAATTGTATTGTATTTATTTAACACTTTTCCGCTTTCTGCCTCAATGAAATAGTAGTAGTTTCCTGGACTTGGATCTAAGAAGTTTAAATTCACCACGTATGCATATGTTGTTTCTTCACCGTTTTGATATACATATAAGTCCGCTTTTGGTTCTACCTCATATTTAGGTGTTACTCCTAAATCTTGCTGTGCGATTTCAATTGCTTTTGCGCCTTCAATCTTATTCTTATTTTTTAACTTATCCTTTTTGTCTAAATCAGGCGCAACTGTTCCAGACAATACTTTTAAAGAACCATCTTTACTTACGTGAGCTACTTGAGTAGATCCCCATACAGGTACTCCCTCATAAACTTGTTGCATACGTACTACTGTTGAATCAGTTACAGAGTCTTTTTTCACTTGTTTCACTTTGAAAGAATCTTGGGCACTCTTTTCCCCTAGCTTATAATCACCTTTTGCCGCATTTAAGTAATCAAACACGACAGATTCCGCTTTCTTTCCAGTCGCTCCAGTTAGATCACCAGAAATAAACTCAGGTGACTGCACCGTCTCATTGTACTTCTTCGTAGAGAGCACATTTTTAGAATCCGCAAACGCAGAGCCTGTCCCTCCAAACGTTGTAACTGCCATTCCTGCCGCTAAAACTAATGCTAAACTCTTCTTTTTCATATAACCTTCCCCCTAATAAAAAATTTTTAAAAAAGAGTAATTTTATATTAGCATTATGTTTTCACTATTAATATACTAAAAATTCAATTAATTATTTTCTCAAGTTTTGTAGAATTTTAGGGAGCAAATATTGAGAAACCCCTTTCCGTTTGGAAAGGGGTTTTTATTAAGAGTTCACCATTTCAACTACTTTTTCTCCTTGACCATAAATATCAGATGTCCAAGCATATTGCGGTTCCAATACCACTAATACAGCTACCAAAGCCAAAGCACCAATAATTATTTTCTTCATATTATTTTCCTCCCTTTTCTTCTAATAAATTAATTGCTAATTTATAATAGGTATTACTTTCTCGAAATTCTAATAGTTCTTCATGATATCCTGCAAGTTCTAAATACACCATTTTTAATTCTTTTTTATTCTCTTCACCTCTAAAAAATGGGATTGCCTCAACTTCTAAAAATTTTTTATAAATATCTTTAGTTTCAAAGTATTTATGCTTAAGCATTAAAAGTATATATAGCATACTTTTGTACTTTTCATCCCTCTTCGCAACATCTATCCCTTTACTGATCCAGTCTTTTGCTTCTTCAAATTCTTTTAATTCGATACATTGTAAAGCAATCTCATACACTGCATCAATATAATTTAAATCCTCTTCTTTCTTATACTGTAAACATTGCAAATAATAATCTTTAGCCTTTGCATAATCTTTTAAGTTATAGTACAAGTATCCTAAGTTATTTAAAGCAATAGCAGTTATACTTTCTTTATCAGCAAAAGAATTTGCCTCTCTCAAAATATTGTTATAGATAGCTAGCGCTTCATTATATTGCTTTTTTTGTATATAACTCAGCGCGATGAGCAATTGGCAATTGGCAATTTATCACATGACGAAACTTATATTCATTCTTAAATCCTTCCATTGCTACATTAGCAAAATGTAAAGTCATATGTTCAATTTCTAACTCATTATAAACAAGTGCTAAGTTGAAATATATCCCATTTTCATGGTACCCCTGTTCCTTCGCCATTACTTCTGTTTGAGCTAAATACTCCAATGCCGTTTTATATTTATGTTGTAAAAAATAATATAACCCTTTGCTATACGTATATAATAATTTCTGAAATGGTGAATACTTTTTGTACATCTTCTTCAATCTCTCTAACTCTTCTTCAATTGCAGGAAAATCCCTTTTCATAATTAAATAACGCGTATAAAGCAGTTTATAATAATTTATAATTTCAAAATCTAAAACATGCTTCATTTCACCTTGTAACTCTTCATATATGCGTTCTACCTGTTGCCTGTCCAAATGAATTAGTGCATTCAACCACTCATCCAACTTCACTTTCACATCTTCTTCTACATCTCTCAAATCCGTCACGGCAATTTCTAGTCTCGTGCAGAGCAATTGTAGAATCTCTTCTGATGCTTCTATCTTTCCATTTTCGATCTTACTTAAGTATGAGACAGAACAAATGCCCTGACATAATTCTTCTTGTGTCATTTTTTGCTGTAGCCGTTTATAAAAAACTTGCTTGCCTATTTTTTCTAATGTTTGTTGCATTGTCCTCCTCCATTCTCATTACCCCCATTACTCTAATAATACATAAAATCTAGAGAAATATAAATTGATAAATGTAAATTTTCTAAAAAATATGCATTATTTCATTTTTTTCTCTCTTGACTTCAAACCCATACTACTTCTTTGCTACGAAAGGTGGAAAATTGGTATACTATAACCAAATTACGGAGGTGTTTTCGCAATGAATCATTATAAAGACGATAGTTACGCCTTACATACAGATTTATATCAAATCAACATGGCTTATACATATTGGAAAGATGGTATTCATAATCGCCGTTCTGTTTTTGATTTATACTTTCGAAAGCTTCCATTTGAAAACGGCTATGCTGTTTTTGCTGGTCTTGAGAAAATTGTAGAGTACATAGAAAATTTTAGCTTTACCGAAAGTGATCTCGCTTATTTAGCAGAGCTACAATTTGAAGAAGACTTCCTTCATTATTTACAAAATATGAAATTCACTGGAACGGTTCGTAGTATGCAAGAAGGTGAAGTTGTTTTTAATAACGAACCTTTATTACGGGTTGATGCACCGCTCGGCGAGGCACAAATCATTGAAACCGCCCTCTTAAACATTGTAAATTACCAAACATTGATTGCTACAAAAGCCGCACGTATGAAGCACGCTGCAAATAATGATGAACTTTTAGAGTTTGGTACAAGGCGCGCTCATGAGTTCGATGCTGCTCTTTGGGGGACACGCGCTGCCTTTATTGGCGGGTTTTCTTCTACAAGTAACGTTCGGGCAGGAAAACGCTTCGGCATTCCTGTAGCTGGCACACATGCCCACTCTTTCGTTCAAGCATATCGCGATGAATATGTTGCGTTTAAAAAATATGCTGAAACACATAAAAAATGTGTATTTCTTGTCGATACATACGACACATTGAAATCCGGTGTTCCAAATGCGATTCGTGTTGCAAAAGAGTTCGGAGATCGTATCGATTTTTATGGTATTCGCCTTGATAGTGGTGATATGGCTTATTTATCAAAAGAAGCAAGAAAACTACTTGATGCAGCTGGATTTACAAACACAAAAATTATCGCTTCTAGTGATTTAGATGAATATACGATTATGCACTTGAAATCTCAAGGGTCGAAAATTGATGTATGGGGTGTTGGTACAAAGCTAATCACCTCCTTTGAACAGCCAGCATTAGGCGCTGTCTACAAACTAGTTGCCATTGAAGATGCTGACGGAAAATTAAATGATACGATTAAGATTTCATCTAATCCTGAAAAAATTACAACTCCAGGACTTAAACGAATTTATCGTATTATCAATCGGGTTAACGATCATGCAGAGGGCGATTATATTGCTTTAGATTCTGAAGAACCTGGAAAAGAAGAACGTTTAAAAATGTTTCATCCTGTTCATACATATATAAGTAAATTCGTGACCAACTTTGAAGCACGCGAATTGCATCAAGACATTTTTGTTAACGGTAAAAGAGCGTATGAACTACCAAACATATTAGATATTCAAAGATATAATGAAAACAGTCTCGCACTATTTTGGGAAGAATATATGCGAACTTTAAATCCCGAAGAGTACCCTGTAGATTTAAGCCAAGAATGTTGGGATCATAAAATGGATTACATTCAAACTGTTCGAGAAAAGGTTGCGAAAAATATACAAAAATAAACAGAGAAGTTTCCCCCTTCTGTGTTTTCTTAACGCCATATAAAATATATTAAAATAATACTTATTATTGTTTTATCAAGATTCATTTTCAACAAAATAGCTAAGACTAAAAATAAGAGAGGGCGTAATCGCGCCCTCTCTTATTTTTATAAATCTTTCACTCTCAGTACACGCATTGCATTTAAAACTGCAAGTAATGTAACCCCAACATCTGAGAAGACCGCTTCCCACATTGTTGCAATACCAAATGCGCCAAGTAATAACACTACCCCTTTTATCCCTAATGCAAATATAATATTTTGCCATACAATACTACGTGTACGTTTTGCAATTTTTACAGCTGTTGCGATTTTTGAAGGTTCATCAGTCATAATAACGATATCAGCAGCTTCAATCGCCGCATCTGATCCTAAACCACCCATCGCAATACCAACGTCCGCTCGTGCTAATACTGGTGTATCGTTAATACCATCACCAACGAAAGCAACCTTTTCTTTCCCGTGTTTTGCTGCATCAATTTTTTCGATTTCTTCTACTTTTTGTTGTGGTAATAATTCTGCATGAACTTCATCTAATCCTAATTCTTTCCCAACAGCTTCACCAACTGATTTTGCATCACCAGTTAACATAACCGTCTTCTTAATACCTAATTCTTTTAACTTTTGAATGGCTTGTTTTGAATCCTCTTTTACCTCATCAGAGATAACAATATAACCTGCATATTTACCATCTACAGCAACATGAACTAGTGTACCTACTGTATCTGGTTGCTTAAATGTAATGTTTTCTTTTCTCATTAATTTGGCATTACCTGCGAAAACTTCTTTTCCCTGTACTTTTACAACCGTACCATGACCAGAAATTTCACTATAGTCTTCAATGCTATTTTCATCGATTGATTTTCCATATGCAGTTCGAATAGATTGTGCAATCGGATGGTTTGAATACACTTCAGCAAACGCTGCATACTCTAAAAGTTCTTCACTTGTAGTACCTTCACTCGGCTCCATTTTTGTAACTTTAAAGACACCTTTTGTTAATGTTCCTGTTTTATCAAAAATGATATATTTCACATCATTCAATGCCTCTAAATAATTACTTCCTTTTACCAAAATACCACTTTTAGATGCCCCACCAATACCTCCAAAGAAGCCAAGAGGAATGGATACAACTAGCGCACATGGACACGAGATAACTAAGAATACTAGCGCTCTATAAATCCAATCTGAGAACGTAGCACCTTCTAAAATAAGCGGTGGAATAAATGCCATAATCGCCGCTGTTATAACTACAACCGGAGTGTAATAACGTGCAAACTTCGTAATAAAGTTTTCTGTTGGTGCCTTTTTGCTACTTGCATTTTGTACTAAGTCTAAAATTTTCGATACGGTAGATTCACCGAACTCTTTTGTAACTTCAATTGTTAATACACCATTTTGGTTTACAAAACCACTTAATACATCATTACCAACTTCTACTTCACGCGGTACAGATTCACCTGTTAACGCTGAAGTATCCATCATTGATGTTCCCTCGACTACTTTTCCATCTAACGGTACTTTTTCACCTGGTTTCACGATAATATAATCGCCGATTTGTACATCTTCTGGTGATACTTGTTTCGTTTCATTTCCAACTTTCACATTTGCATAATCAGGACGAATATCCATTAATGAAGTAATTGATTTTCGAGAGCGATTTACTGCAATACTTTGGAACAATTCCCCTACTTGATAGAATAACATTACCGCAACTGCTTCTGGATATTGCTGAATTGCAAAGGCTCCTAAAGTTGCAATTGCCATTAAAAAGTTTTCATCAAACAATTGGCCGCGCGTTATGTTTCTTACCGCTCTCCAAACAATATCTCCACCAATTAATAAATACGCAAGGACGAATAATGGAATTGTTATCATTTGCGGTAATCCGGCTAACGCAGCAATCCCTGTCAAAATTCCACCGACTACTAATCGTCCTATCATCTTTTTCACATTTCCATCACCATGATCATGACCGTGATCGTGTCCTTTTTCCTCTTCACGAACAACTTTTACATCTGGTTCTAACTTTTGAACGACATTTTTTATATCCTGTACAGTCGATTCAAGTTCTCGTTTATTTGCAAATTCTACTCTTAATTTCTTTGACACGAAATCAACAGTTGCTTCTGAAACTGTTGGCATTTCTTTTACCTTCGTTTCAATCTTCATTGCACAATTCGCACAGTCTAAACCTTCTAATATAAATACTTCTTTTGCCGCTTTTGTTTTTTGCTCTTCTTGCACTTTAATGTGCGGCTCTAATTTTGTAACAAGTTGCTTCGCTTCCGTAACAACTTGATTTTCTTTATTTTGCGGTGTTTCTAAAAGCATCGTCTTTGTTGCGAAGTTTACAGAACAAGACGTTACTCCTTCTATATTCCCAACACCCTTTTCAATTTTCATTGCACAATTTGCACAATCTAAACCTTCTAGCATAAGTTTCTTTTTCACTAATGCTTCTGCCATCGTTCTCCCCCCTCACGTTTTTATTCTTCCTCGTTTACGTGTTCAAACGCTTGCTCGAAGATATGAATTACGTGCTGGTCAGCTAATGAATAATAAACAACCTTTCCCTCTTTACGGTTCTTCACAAGCTTCGCTTGTTTTAATACACGAAGTTGATGCGAAATTGAGGATTGTGTCATTCCTAATAAATAAGCTAAATCACAAACGCACATTTCAGCTTCAAATAGCGCATGTAATATTCTCGTACGTGTACGGTCACCTAATACTTTAAACAATTCTGCTACTTTACTTAAACTTTCATCCGTCGGAATTGTTTCTTTTACTTGATCAATAACCTCTTCATGAATTACCGTTTGAGAACAAATTTCTTGTTGTGCTTCCACTTTATTTCCAGCCATCATAGCTCACCTCTTCAATTGAACATATGAACAATCATTCATATATCTTATACTTTCATTATATGAGCGCCTATTCATATGTGTCAATAAAATCTGCTATATTTTTTTGAACATTTCGTTCACATTTCAAAATAGGCATATAAATATTCTCCGCATTTGCTGTATTCTTCATACAAAAAGAGATATCCCATAAGCCGAGCTTTCAGCCAGAGTACATCCCTCTCTATTTACAGCAATACCATAACAAAAGATATGATATCAACGATTCGACAAGGAATATCGATTTACCGACAAAGATTGATAATAGTAGCAACCTATATAATAAAGAAAACTGTCCAAAATATCTTTTTGGACAGTTTTCTTTTATTCATTTCTTAACTTTCACTGCATCTACAATTAAAGAAGCAAAGCCTAACTTTCCATCCTGATTCCTATGGTCAAAGCGTTTCGAGCGATAAATAAAACCATCTTGCTCATTCCAATCACTGTAATGCAATTCCCCATTCTCAGCACAGTACTCTAAAAGCTTCACTTGAAAACCTGCCGATTCAAACATGGATGTGATTGTTTTATAATTATGTACAATTTTATGGCTTGCAGCCGGATGATCTACTGGGCCCGGTCCCCCTACTTGTACACCTCGCTGATATTCTTCATCAGGAAAAAACGCATCTGGAACCGCACAACGAATATAACCATCATCTTGTAAAAACTCATAGCATATTTTAGCTGCTTCTATGCCTTCCTCATACGATAAATGTTCCCATACATGTTCAGCTAAAATTGCTAATAAAGAATTCGGCTGAAATTTATTAATCCACATCTCTCTTTTTAATAAATTTAATTCTTCTTCATTCGTATGTAACCACCCTGGGTTATTATTATATCCCTCTGCTCCAACGACAACTTTCGTCTCCATCTTGACACCCCTTTTTCATATTCCGACATAAAAATTCGACAAATTAACATTGGTATCCTTTATTTCCCCAAAAAGAAAAAGCCTTGCGCGCTCCCTAGACGCACAAGGCTTACTATCTTATATCCCTTTAATTAGCTTTTTCTAAACTATCTTGCGAACTTCCATCTTCTTTTAGATGACTGTGTTTTTTCGAATATACAAAGTATACAACTACTCCAAGTGCTAACCAAACACCGAAGTATATCCATGTCGTTAACGGTAAATTTACCATTAAGAATAGACAACATGCAACTGAAATAATCGGTAAGATCGGTACAAACGGTACCATAAATCCACGTTGTAATTTCGGATGCGTTTTGCGAAGAATGATAACAGTTACACCAACCATCGCGAATGTTAATAATGCTCCAATATTCGCTAAATTCGACAATTCTTTTAAATCGATAAATCCAGCAATTAAAGCACTACCAATTCCCGTTAACCAAACTGAAAATGTTGGCGCTTCTGTCTTCTTGTTAATTTTCGCGAAAGATTTTGGTAATAAACCGTCACGACTCATAGCGAAGAATACGCGTGTCGTAGCGTAGATGTATGCGAAAATTACAGCCATAATACCAATTACAGCTCCAATAGCAATTACACCAGCCACTTTATCTTGTCCTACAACTTCTAGTACATAAGCCATAGCTTCAGGTACATCTAATTCCTTGTAAGAAACCATACCTGTCATAACGAGACAAACTACAACATAAATGATTGTACAAATGACTAATGAAGCAATAATCCCAATCGGTAAATCACGTTGCGGATTTTTTACTTCTTCAGCAGAAGTTGCTAATGCATCAAATCCTAAGAAAGCGAAGAATACTGCTGCTCCTCCGGCAAAGACTCCACTTAAGCCGTACGGTGCAAATGGTATCCAGTTTTCTGGTTTCACGTAGAATACACCAACTGCAATGAATAAAACAACAATACCAATTTTAATTAATACCATTATATTATTCACACGCTTACTTTCTTTTGTACCTCGTGATAATAACCAAGTTATAACCAATGTAACGATAACTGCGGGTAAGTTCACTATACCACCTTGCGCCGGAATCGTTAACAATGCTTTTGGAATTTCAAGTCCCAATCCACTTATTAAGTTATGGAAGTAACCTGTCCATCCACCAGCTACTGCGGCAGTCGTTACAACGTATACTGACAATAATGTCCATCCCATTAAATGAGCTACAAACTCGCCAATTGTCGCATAGGAATATGTGTACACACTACCTGAAACAGGAAGTGTAGATGCAACCTCTGCATAACATAAAGCTGCAAATCCACAAACAATTGCTGCAATCATGAATGAAAAAATAACCGCCGGACCAGCATCTCTTGCTGCTACTAATCCCGTTAATACTAGAACTCCTGTACCAATTATCGCACCAATCCCTAGCATTGTTAGGTCAAATGCCCCTAGCGTTTTCGTCAAAGTTTTACTTTTACTTTCCCCTAACAATTGCGTAACGGATTTCTTTTTAAATAGGTTGGCCACGATGTATGCCCCCTTTTACTAAGAAGAGCTAAGAGGTATTATCTCTTAGCTCTTATCATGTTGTATTATATATTGTTCGATTTTGTTTTGTATAATGCTTCTATTAGCAAGATACTGTTTCTGCTTCTAATAATTCTTTAGCACCTTTGTACTCTACACCATGAGCTTCTGCAACTGCTTCGAATGTTACAAAGCCATCTAATGTATTAATACCTTTTAGTAATGCAGAGTTGCCTAGGCAAGCTTCTTTGTAGCCTTTGTTAGCAATTTGTACTGCATATGGTACTGTTACGTTTGTTAATGCAAGAGTTGATGTACGTGGAACCGCACCTGGCATGTTTGCAACTGCATAATGAACAACGCCGTGTTTTTCGTAAGTTGGGTTATCATGAGTTGTAATACGGTCAGTTGTTTCGAAAATACCACCTTGGTCAATCGCGATATCTACAACAACAGAACCTGGTTCCATTGATTTAATCATTTCTTCTGTTACAAGTTTTGGCGCTTTTGCACCTGGGATTAATACTGCACCGATTACAAGATCAGACTCTTTTACAGCTTCTGCAATATTGTAAGGATTAGACATTAAAGTTTTTACTTGGTTTCCGAAAATGTCATCTAATTGACGAAGACGTTCTGCACTTAAGTCGATGATTGTTACATCCGCACCTAGTCCAACTGCAATTTTAGCAGCATTTGTACCAGCTTGTCCACCACCGATAATTGTTACTTTACCACGTTTAACCCCTGGAACACCTGCAAGTAAGATACCTTTACCGCCTTTGTTCTTCTCAAGGAATTGCGCACCGATTTGTGCAGCCATACGACCAGCTACTTCACTCATTGGTGCAAGTAATGGTAGAGAACGGTTTTCTAATTGTACTGTTTCGTATGCGATAGCAACGACTTTCTTTTCGATTAACGCTTTTGTTAATTCTGGTTCTGGAGCTAAGTGTAAGTATGTGAATAAGATTAAACCTTCGCTGAAGTGTTTGTATTCGCTTTCAATTGGTTCCTTAACTTTCATAACCATATCCATGTTCCAAGCTTCTTCAGCTGTATCAACAATTTTTGCTCCCGCTTCAACATACTCTGCATCTGTGAAACCAGATCCTAAACCTGCACCCTTTTGAATGAATACTTCGTGATTGTTACGAATTAAATGTACAACACCTGCTGGTGTCATTGCCACACGGTTTTCGTTGTTTTTAATTTCTGCTGGTACCCCAATACGCATAATGAAATGCCCCCTTATAATTAACAGAAAAAAGGAATTCTTTTTTCTTTTTTTAATAATTAATAACTTATGTCCTTATTCTAGCATAACTTAAAAGTTATGAAAACGCTAACATATCATTTTTTTAAAGTTTATATATTTAGAATAGTGTAAATATATAAAACATTGATTCTATTGGGTCTTTCGTACCATTTCATTATCTATCACTCTATTTTTATTATACCTACTTAAAATGCATAGTAATTATTTATTATTTGACAATAATTTAACGATGTAAAAAAACTAAGCAATGACGTATACATATACACTTATTACTTTGTACAATACTTTAGAAATATATTCTTTTCACAAAAAAACAGCTACTAGCATTTAGCCAGCAGCTGGATAACTTATAAATAACTTTGAAAATAAATCTTCTGTCGTTTCTGTAATTTTATCAAACAGATCACTTTCTTCCGCTTCTTGTTCTTTTAACATCTTAATTGTTTCACGTGCGTCTTCAGGATAATCGGTAATGATACCATCTACGTTTAACTTATAATATGCCTTTAAACTTTCCATATTGTTCACTGTCCATACGTAAATTGGCTTATTTAACTTCCTTGCTTCTTTTACTAATTTCTTATTTAGCATATATTCTTCTGCTACATAAAAATCAGCCTTCACATTCTTTAAGTTAGCTCTACTTGCATAAAGTATATATCCTACTTTTATATCTGGATTTGCACGCTTAAACTCTTTAATAAGCGGGTAATGTAACGTTTGAATTACACACTGCTTCTCAAAGTCATTATCTTTAATCGTTTTTAATACTTTGTTTACAAAATCTTTCTCGCCCCCATGAAGCTTCACTTCAATATTGAGTTTAATTTTTCCCTTTGCCAGCTTAATGATCTCATCAAGTGTACTTATTTGCCCTGAAAATCCGTCTTGACTAAGAGTAAGCTGCCTTAACTCATCCATCGTTAAATCTGACACATGCACATTCGCATTGGCAAGACGTTTTAACTTCAAATCATGTATAACCGCTAGTTCACCGTCTTTTGTTTGTAATACATCTATTTCAGCGTAGTCTGCTTTTGCATCAATTGCACCCTGCACAGCTTCTTTCGTATTTTCTACACCTTTTGATATATATCCACGGTGCGCCATAATAATCGGTTCTTTATACGAATTTGAAATAAACGTTACAATGAAGGCAACAACCATTCCAGCAGTAATAATCCCCACAATATATACGCCAATAAATTTCCAACGATGTTTTTGGAAGAAACATTTATCTGCTTTCGTTTTTGAATAATCTAATCCTTCTTCTAGTAAAACATCTTCAACCGGAACCTTTTGCAAATACAATCGCGTAATCGCCATAATATAAAATGGCGTCACGATAAAACTAAATAAATACAATGTACTCGTTAAAAATACAGACATTGTTGATTCAGCTAATAATGCAAATGTTCCTTTCGGATTTGTAAATTCATAAACACCCCATAGACACAATAAATATATTCCTAAAAATACAACATACACAATTCCTATTGAAATGAAAAAACCTACTAAAAAGAATAGTACTTTAAAAAAGCTTTCTTTTACTAACGTTGCACTTTTACGTGCTGCCATGCGAAATGGCTTTTGCTCTAAAACAACAATAGGTAAAACAAAAATCCAGCGAAGGTTTAAATACGCAACTACAGCAAAGAACGTGTAATAACCAACTTGTCCCATCGTTGTCTTAAACAGTTCTCCTGTAATGAAGTTAGGAATTTGAATTTGAGGGATTAATGCCGTTTCATATCCCATATTTAAAAGAGGTAACAATACGACAGCATATAAAATAAATCCCGGTAAGCAATATGTGAAAAGAGTTGGCAAATACGTTACCGTTTTATATAAAATCGGCCGTAATTTCACCTTTTGTCTTTTATGAGCGAAGTACGAAATAATAATAAGCACTGCAAACTCTGTAAAAATAAGAAACAATGCTAGTATGGATAAAATTACAATCGCCAAAATTCCGTATGGTGTTTTCAAAAATGCTAATAACTCATCATTTGTCGCATTTGCATAACCACCAAAGTACAATAACTTATTAAAAATAATACCGAAGAGTGGGATAAACACAATCGCTGCTAACAATTTATAAACGAGTTGGAATGTTAACACATTCCAAAAAGCAAATTTTACTGTTTGAAAGGAATGTCTCATTACCCCTGGTATAGATAGTCTTTTACGGTGTTGCATATATTCCTCCACATTCTAAAATGATATTTGAGATGGATTCCACATTTCCAGTTCCAATCCATCTTTTTAATAATAATATATTCCGCTTAACATGAACACTCTTATACATACAATGAAAAAAAGTGATGGCCACTTCCCATCACTTTTTTTCATTCCCTCTATTTTTTCTCTAGCCCTTGCCCGAATGCTTTTAAAAAGCTAAAACCAAATGTAATTGCTCTATTGATATCTGGATCTTTTAATACCTTAAAGAAATCCATTACCTTTGTTTTTTTTCCACTATTTAATTCATCCGTTGCAAATTGTAATCCAGTGACTAAACTAGATGCTATTTGTTTCGTTATTTCTGGGTCCACTGAAGACAACGCTTCTCCGGCTCCCATCATATTATTTAATGCGTTTTTTACTGGTTCACGATTTAATTGTTCAACAGCTATTTTTGAAACATCTTCTTTTGCAGCAAGTAAACTAATCGCCGCATCTAAAATCCCCGCTTTTTGTAGCTGCACTAACAACTGCATCGTCTCTTCTACTGCCTCACGGTTATGAGCTAACTCTGTTAACAATTCATCTGCTAACTGTTGTTTCTGCTCTTCTTCTGTTACAACTTTCTTTTGAATTAACGTAATTTCTTTCGCCACTATCTCCGCCCCCTAATTTTGATCCACAAGTGATACGTATTGTTTTCTTTGCCACTTTTGCTGAATTTCAACACCATTTTGCGGATGACGTTTTTTGTCTCTTGGGTTTGAAGATGGTAATGGACGATTTCCTTTTTCACGTAATACGCGCAGTTTCACCATCGTTTGTTTATAAGCTGGTGTACATGTATAAATGTCTGTCGCTGTTCCTGTTAAAATATTAATAGCCTCTTCATTTACTGTCGCATGCATTGGTAAATATAACTCATTTCCAGTTACGCGGTCTGTAACAAGCGCTTGTACTTTAATCTTTCCGAACGGCGATGCTAATTCTACAAGACCACCATCTTTCACATTGCGCTCTTTAGCAAGTTCAGGCGAAATCTCAACAAATACTTCAGACACTTTAGATAAAATTCCAGCCGACTTATTCGTCATATTCCCTTCATGGAAATGCTCTAACATACGGCCATTATTTAATAGTAAATCATACTCATCTGGCGCTACTACTGGCGGTACCCATTCATCTAGTGATAAACGTGCTAGTTTGTCTGGGAAGTTAAATCCGTCTACATATAATAGTGGTGTATCACTACCATCGTGGCTACCCCAGCATAAACTATTCCATCCTTCTAAACGATCATACGTTGCTTGTGAATATAACGGGGCAAGCGATGCAATTTCATCCATAATTTCACTTGGACTTTCATAGTTCCAGTCCCCGCCAAGTGCACGAGCTACTTTTTGTAAAATCCACCAATCCGGCTTAGAATCACCAAGTGGCTTCAATACTTCATACAACCTTTGAATACGGCGCTCTGTATTCGTAAACGTTCCTTCTTTTTCTAAGCTTGGTGCTGCTGGTAAAATAACATCAGCAAAACGAGCTGTTTTCGATAAGAACATATCTTGAACAACGAGGAAGTCTAAGTTCGCTAAAATATGTTGCACATGGTTAGCGTTCGAATCTACTAAAGCCATTTCTTCGCCCATGACATACATACCACGCAATTTTCCTTCTTCAGCTGCAAGTAACATTGCAATATTATTTAACCCTGGTTCTTTCGGAATAGTAGTACCGTATGCTTTTTCAAATTTTGCACGATGCACATCATCTGAAACTGCTTGATAACCTGGCAGCCAGTTCGGTAATGTTGCCATATCACAAGCACCTTGTACGTTATTATGCCCGCGTAATGGATACGCACCTGCACCAGGACGACGATAGTTACCCGTAACGAGAAGTAAATTTGAAATTGCAGCTGAAGTTGTACTTCCTCCTGTATTTTGAGTTACACCCATTCCCCAAAGTACACAAGTACCATCTGCTTCATATACCATACGAGCCATTTCTTTCAGATTCTCTTTAGAAATCCCCGTAATTTCTTCTGTATAATCAATCGTATACTTTTCTAGCATTTTGCTATATTCATCAAAGTTTTTCACATTTTCAGCTAAGAATTTTTTATCATGCCAATCTTGATCAATAATATATTTCGTTATCCCAGCAAGCCATACGTAATCCGTTCCTTGGCGCGGATGAATAAATAAATCCGCACGTTCTGCCATCTCATGTTTACGAAGGTCTGCTACAATTAGTTTTTGTTCATGTAATTTATGAGCACGTTTCACTCTCGTTGCAAGTACAGGATGTCCTTCTGTTGGATTTGCGCCAACAATAATAACAAGACCTGCCTCAGCAATATCTTTCACCGTCCCAGCATCTCCGCCCATACCGACAGTTTTAAATAAACCATCTGTCGCTGGGGACTGACAGTAGCGTGAACAGTTATCTACATTATTTGTTCCATATATTTGACGAGCTAGTTTTTGCATAAGATAGTTTTCTTCATTTGTTACTTTAGAAGAAGAAATAAATCCAAATGCATCGCTACCATATTCTGATTTAATGTGCTGCATGTTAGATGCAACAACTTCAATAGCCTCTTCCCATGAAGCCTCAACAAACATATCCCCTTGGCGAATTAACGGCTTTGTAATACGATCTTCACTGTTTACAAAGTCCCATCCGAATTTACCTTTTACGCATGTAGAAATACCATTTACTGGTGCATCTGATACAGGCTGTACTTTTAAAATTTGGCGGTCTTTCGTCCATACTTCAAACGAACAACCTACGCCACAAAATGTACAAACTGTTTTTGTTTTATTAATTTTCGTCTTACGCATTGCAGACTCTACTTCTGAAACAGCTAAAATACTACTATATCCTGGCTCTACATCTTTAACAAAATCAATCATTGGATCTAGTACATCTGGTTTTAAGCCAGTCATGAACCCAGCTTCTCCTAGCATTGTTTTCTCCATTAATGCATTACATGGACAAACTGTTACACATTGTCCACAGCTCACGCAAGATGAGTCATTTATACTCACGCCATTGTCCCAAATAACACGCGGACGATCTAAACTCCAATCAATTGATAAAGTTTCATTCACTTGTAAGTTTTGGCATACTTCTACGCACTGTCCACAAGCAATACATTGATTGGGATCGTACCGATAAAATGGATGGGACATATCCACTTCGCACGCGCTCACTTTCGGCTCATATGGATACTTTTGTTCTTCAATTCCCATCATATGTACCGTATTATGCACTTTACAGTTACCATTATTGTTATCGCATACTGTGCAGTACAATAAATGATTTTCTAATATACGATCCATTGCTTCAGTTTGTGCTTCTTTCGCACGTGTTGATTGTCTCTCAATATGCATACCATCTTCCAACTTCGTTGAACAAGCACGCATTAAACTTCCATTCACTTCTACAATACATGTATCACAAGTTTGAATAGGATCTACCTCTGGTACATGACAAATTTGAGGATGTTCTAAATTACTTTCGTTAAATAATTGAAGTATCGTCTTTTCACCTGATGCGAAAAATTCTTTACCATCAACGGTTACACGGACTTTCTGTTCTGTCATAGTTTCCCCTCTCCTTACAACTAACTGTACAACACAGTTATGAATCCGTTTTCAAAACTGCGTTGCTGTACATATTTTTGAAACGCCCTGTTGAAATACTTTCCTTTTGAAGTCGATTCTAGATGTTATAAGGTATAACTACGTAAGCTTATAAATGTCACTACTCTACAAATCTATTATATCGTAAATATACAATTATAACCAAAATAATCTGCTACCTTCTAGTGGATGCTTTTATTTTTTCGATGTTTTATGATAAATATGGAGGAAAATACATATAAAGGGGAATTTAATATGGAGCCTACTCAAGAAACGTACACAATTGTACGCTATCAATCTGGTACATTTTCAAAACAAACCGATGAGATTGTTACGGAATCTCCTATTACAATTAAATTAAATAGCGAAGAATACGTAACAGTCGTATGCACTCCTAATTATATTGAAGATATGGTAATCGGTTTTTTAATTTCAGAAGGAATTATTTCTTCTTATAAAGATATTGAAGAGTTATGGATTCAAAAAGAAAGCGGAATTGTCCATGTAAAATCATCAAAAATTAATCCGCTCTATCAAACTTTATATAATAAACGGTACGTAACTTCTTGTTGCGGAAAAAGTAGACAAGGTTTTGTTTTCGTCAATGATGCTGCAAAAGCAAAAAAGTTACATGATATACATATAACTATTACTCCGGAAGAATGTTTTCACCTAATGACTTCCTTACAGCAATCTTCAACTACATTTCGCCAAACGGGTGGTGTGCACAATACCGCTCTATGTGATCGAAAAAACATTCTTTTATCAAGAATGGATATCGGAAGACATAATGCGCTAGATAAAATATACGGTCATTGTTTACGAAACAATATATCTGTTCAAGGGAAAATCATTGCGTTTAGCGGACGCATCTCATCTGAAATTTTGCTAAAGGTTTCAAAAATAGGATGCGAAATTGTTCTATCTAAATCGGCTCCAACTAAACTGGCCCTGCAACTTGCCCATGATTTAGGTATTACCGTAGTAGGATTTATTCGAAATGAATCTTGCAATATTTATACACATCCAGAACGAATTGATGGGTATAAAGCAAAAAATTAAATACGAAATACAAAATGACTCCTTTACATAGGAGTTATTTTAGTTATAAAAATACAATATATTAAACAATTGAATAGTTAACAAAGTTAATATATAATTTCATTACATAAACAGAAATGAAAACATAGTAGCATAATCTTTTCATTCTTTTACAAATTAAGAAAGAATAGTCACAGCGTGCATTTACAAAGTAAAACTATACTCACTCTTATGAAAATAATGAATTAAATTTGGATCAACCAAGGAGGTTACAACTATGGAAATTCGCTTATTAACAACAGAGGACGCAGAAATATATTTAAAAGTTTGTATGGAAGGTTTAACAAAAAACCCTGAAGCTTTTAGCTCTTCTTATGAGGATGTTCTGAAACATGAGGACCCTGTCGCTGCCATGGCAAAACGATTAAGCAATCCGGACAAGTATACTCTAGGTGTCTTCAAAGATAATGATTTAATCGGTATTGCTACTTTAGAAACAAAACCCTTTATTAAACAAGAACATAAAGCAAAAATCGGCTCCGTTTTTGTTTCCCCAAAAGCACGTGGACTCGGAGCAGGACGAGCTTTAATTAAAGCAATTATTGAAAATGCCGATAAATTACACGTAGAACAACTCATGCTCGATGTCGTTGCCAATAACACAGCTGCAAAAAAATTATATGAGTCCCTCGGCTTCCAAACTTACGGTGTGCAGGAACGTTCCTTAAAGCATAACGGACAATATTGGGATGAAGAGCATATGGTTTTATTCTTAAATGATTAATACGTCAACTTTTCAAAAGCATCTTTTTAATAAAGATGCTTTTTTTATTACAATAATGTAATTTTCATGTCACCTTTATCGATCGTTCCAATCCTTTCCATTCGTTATACTAAAAATATAAAGTGAACGAACAGCATTCAATTGGTGTATAGAGGAGAATGTGATATGATATGAAACAAAACAAACAAGCTATCGTTTTAATATTTGCTACAGCAATCGTAACTTCTGGGTTAGCAATTCTACCTTGGTTTATTATATAGAACGCATAAAAAAAGCTTATTGCTTCTTAAGAGGCAATAAGCTTTTTTTCTATTATAAAATCCCGAAAAATTTATTTACGCAACTTATCATAATAAGCATAGATACCGCAACACACATTACAATCGCATTACGATCTTGCTTTTCTTTTTGTAAACGTTCTACTTTTTTACTCATGTGTACAATCCCCTTTATAATAAAAAAAGTGTGAGATAGGAATTTTTTCTTATCCGATGCGAGGTGAATACGAAAACCCTCTCTATCTCACATACACAATAGAATGGAATTGTCATTTTATAAATAAAATGACATGACGTTATGTCGCAACATAGGGTATTTTGTGTCGCTACGTTTTCTATTATAAAAAAGAGTTGTGCAAAACTAGTGCATTTTTTATGTCAATTGCCCTGAAAGAAAAAATCAAACTTCCATTCAATCACATAAAAAGAGTTTTTTATTATTTTCATGTAAACTATACAAGTAGAATGAATAGTTTGGGGTGCACAAGATTATGGTGAAAATTTTATTAGTAGACGATGAAGAACGTATGTTACGATTGCTAGATCTTCTCTTAAGCCCTCGTGGCTATTTTTGTATGAAGGCTACATCTGGCCTTGAAGCGCTAGAATTAATTGAACAAAAGGACTTCGATATTATTTTATTAGATGTTATGATGCCAAATATGGATGGCTGGGATACTTGCTATCAAATTCGTCAACTTTCCAACGTTCCAATTATTATGCTAACGGCTCGCAACCAAAATTATGATATGATTAAAGGCCTGACGATGGGAGCAGATGATTATATTACAAAACCATTTGATGAGCATGTACTGGTTGCACGAATTGAGGCCATATTACGCCGCACAAAGAAAGATGGCTTTGTTAGTTTCAATGGAATTGAGTGGGATAAAACGAAACATACTGTTACAGTTTATGATGAAAAAATCTCCCTAACTCCTATTGAATTTTCATTACTCGGACTGTTTTTACAAAATACAAACCGCGCTTACAGCCGAGACGATTTAATCGAAAAAATCTGGGGCTATCAAACAGACATCGAATACAGAACCATCGATTCACATATTCGTAATATCCGTGATAAATTACGCAAAAAAGGATTTCCAGTTGAAGATTACTTAGAAACCGTCTATAAGGTCGGGTACAAATGGAAAAGTGAATAATTAATTTGGTCAGTGGACAATAATAGTAAACCACTGGCCCTTTATATGAAATAAGGCATGGTGAGAAAATGAGCAAACTTTCCCTTAAAATTGGGACATACTTTTTAATATTAGCTTTATGTATTGAAACAATTGCTTTCGTATCTTTTTATAAAAGCCTTTCAAAAATGCGGGTTGAGGAAGAGACCCTTTCTCTTTTAGAGAAAGGAAATCGCTATCGCGATACGATTGAACGGCGTGCAAAATGGAGCAAATACGACAAATACACTGAGAGAAAAAAATATGCTGAACGTCTCAATCGCCCTGAGCCCCCTGCTTTCGCTATTGAACATGCCGCTGAAGATTTAATGGAAACAGAGGCACTTACTAATTCTGAAATAGTTATTGTTATAACTGATAGTAATGGAAAAATTATGTCTTCCTCAGCGACTGTAACACAAGATATACAAAAACAACTTCATTGCAATACACAACCTGTTGAAAGAGATGGCTTAATAGTAGAGAAGAACTGGAAAAAATCAAAATTCATCTCAACAGTAAGCCCGATTAAAACAGAAGACTTTAATGGTAACTTACACATGTTCTTAAAAACATCCTTCTTAGAAAAGATGTTACTTAGACTTATGAATCAATTCATCATCGTTAGTATTTTAACGCTTATTTTAACAACTATTTCTGTCTTTGTTTTTTCTCGAGTTGTTACAGATCCTCTTATAAAAATGAAAAGAGCAACAGAAAAAATGCCGAAATTGAATAAACCAATTCAATTAGGAATTAAACGTAATGATGAACTCGGAAGTTTAGCTAAGACCATTGAAGATTTATCTAGTGAACTTACGTATATGAAAAAAGAGCGAAATGAATTTCTCGCTAGCGTTGCCCATGAACTATTAACTCCATTGACCTACATGAAAGGCTATGCGAAAGTGGCAAAGAGAGACTCTTTAACGAAGGAAGAACGTGAAGAATATTTACAGATTATCGAAGATGAAACGGATAGTATAACGGATCTCATACAAGATTTATTCATACTTGTACAATTAGAGCAGCACCAATTCGTTATAAAAAAACAAACTATGCTCCTTAGTCCATTCTTAGAGCGAATGGTTGAAAAAACAAAAACAACATTAACAAACAAACAGATGAAAATCCATGTATACTGTAACGATGGCCTAGAAGTTTGTATAGATGAAAGACGTATGGAACAAGTTATGTTAAATTTACTGCATAACGCCTATCAACATTCACCAGAAAACACTTCCATAACAATACGTGTACGAACAAATATGGATACTTTTACAATAAGTGTACAAGATGAAGGAGAAGGTATTCCTGAAGAAGATATCCTACATATTTTCGATCGCTTTTACCGTGTCGATAAATCTAGGACACGAGCTACAGGCGGAAAAGGTATCGGACTAGCTGTTGCAAAAGAAATTGTAGAACTTCATAACGGTTCTATTCTAGTTACAAGTGAATTAAACGTTGGAACAGAATTTATAATTGAGCTACCATTTGAATAATATATGCGTGAAATCACCAGTAGTAGTAAACACTACTGGTGTTATTTTGTTCATAAAACTAGCCATTATAAGCTAAGCTTTTGAAATTATTCTTATTTCAATATAAAATAAAGGTACATTTGTCAAAGATTTGGAGGGTGATATAATTGGATATCCATGTATTAACAAAAGACGAAGCGGAAATTTACTTAGAACTTCGCGTAGAAGGATTAAAGCAAAACCCTGAAGCTTTCAGCTCTTCTTATGAAGATATTATTAATAAAGAGTGTGCTATTGAATATAAAGCGCAAAAATTAGCACAAGATGAAAACTATACACTAGGTGCATTTAAAGATGGAAAATTAATCGGAGTTGCAACATTGGAAACGAAACCATATGTAAAACAAGAACATAAAGCAAAGATTGGTTCAGTATACGTGTCTCCAAAAGCACGCGGACTTGGAGCAGGAAAAGCACTTATTAAAGAATGTCTTGAACTTGCTAAATCTTTAGAAGTAGAACAAGTTATGCTTGATGTTGTTGTTGGCAACGATGGTGCAAAAAAACTTTATGAGTCATTAGGCTTTAAAACTTTTGGTGTGCAAGAACGCTCATTAAAATATAACGGCCAATATTGGGATGAAGAGCATATGGTCTTATTCCTAGATGAAAATAAATAATAAAAAACATCCTCTCATGTATGAGGATGTTTTTTTACTTTCTTGTAAACCATGCCGTATTTAATAATTGAATCGCTTTCGCAATTTCTTCTTCTGATAAAATCGCAAACCCAAGTAAAACTATATTTTCAGGTGCAGTACCGTCTTTATAGTACATAGAAACAGGATATAATTTAATACTATATTTTGCTGCTTCTTTAATTAATTCTTCTTCTCTCATTCCATTATGCACTTTTAATAAAATGTGTAATCCCGAATCTTCCCCTATCACTTCAACACGATTAGAAAAATACTTTTCTATTTCAAAAACAATCCGATCTCTCTTCTTTCGATAGACGACACGCATTTTATGAATATGTTTTTCCCAATGTCCTTCATTTAAAAACCTTCTAATCACTTCTTGGTCCATTCTTGAAACACTTTGTGTATAAAACAAATATTCCTTTTGATACTTTTTAATTAAATTCTTTGGTAATACCATATAGCTCATCCGTAACGATGGCAACAATGCTTTAGATAGTGTACCCATATAAATAACTTTCCCATCCGCATCTAGCCCTTGCAGTGCCGGTATTGGCTTTCCTGAATAGCGAAATTCACTATCGTAATCATCTTCAATAATATACCTACCTTCTTCTTTCTTCGCCCATTGTAAAAGCTGCATCCGTCTCGTGATAGGCATAATCATTCCATACGGGAACTGATGAGAAGGAGTTACAAATACAACATTTGCATCGCTATTTTCTAAATCTGCAATACAAATTCCATCCCTATCTAAAGATAACATTTGAACTCTTTTTTCTCCCTGTTCAAAAACAACCATTTTCCTATGATACCCTGGGTTTTCAACGGCATAATTGCTTCCCTTTAACAATTGAAATAGTAACTTCACTAATATTTGTGTTCCCGCTCCTAATACGATTTGACTAGCTGAACAACGCACACCTCTAGATTCATACAAATAGTTCGTAATTTCTTCTCTTAAGCTCACTTCCCCTTGAGGGTGCCCAAGAAAGAGCAAATCATTATTATGTGGCTGCCATACATCATTTATAAGTTTGCGGTACATAGTGAACGGAAAAGTATTCGTATCGACTCCTGTTTGTGTAAAATCAAATTTATAATTCTTTTCCTGAAATGGTACCTCTCCTATTCTCTCTTCGCTTCCTTCTACAGAAATCATTTGCTCAATTTCACACACAAAGTAACCTTTTCTCGAAATTGACTCAATATAACCTTCTGCAAGTAATTGCTCGTAAGCCGCCTCTACTGTATTTTTACTTACTTGTAAATGTGTTGCTAACTTTCGCTTAGCTGGTAACTTCGTAAAAGCCGGAATCGTTCCATCTTTAATTTCTTTTTTTATATACTCATACAATTGCACGTACAATGCCTTTTTACTATTCATATTTAAATTAGGCGTTAATTCTAACATAATATCTGACCCCTTAATAAAACTAAAATCTGATACTTTTTACAGTACCAGAAGTTATATATAATTCCTTTTATCATGTCACACATAAAAAATCAAATACTAGAGAGGAGATGCATGATAATGAACAATAGTAGACGCATTGGACTTATGATGATTATTACAGGAGCTACTTTATGGGGATTATCTGGTCCCATGATTCAGTGGCTATTTCAACATACTAACGTATCATCAATTGATTTTTTAACAATTCGCCTGTTACTCGCAGGAATATTCATTTTATCCTTCTTGCTTATTAAAAAACAAAACATATTTCACATTTGGAAACAGCCTAAACACTTTATACAGCTTTTAATTTTCTCTATTCTTGGCATGCTTGGTGCCCAGTACGCTTTTATCGAAACAGTTCATATTAGTAATGCCGTCACGGCAACACTATTTCAGTTTCTAGGTCCCGTTCTTATTACAATTTACGTTGCTTTTGAGCAAAAGAAATTACCTGCTTCTATGCAAATACTCGCAATTATAACTGCTCTAACAGGGACATACTTTATTATTACAAACGGCTCAATTGAAAATATTGTTTTATCTAAAGCAGCCATTATTTTTGGCCTATTAACAGCAGTTGGATTTGCATTTTATACCCTTCATCCGGCTTCTCTTATTAAGGAATGTGGAACAACAATAGTAATTGGATGGGGAATGTTAATTGGAGGGATTGCATTGCTTATTTGCAATCATTCGTTTGGATGGAATCAGCTTTCACAAACCTTCACACTCCAAACTTTTTCTATGCTTATTCTTATCATTATAAGCGGCACTCTTTCTTTCCTTCTTTATATCGGTAGTCTTAAATACTTAGCAGCAACCGAAACAAGTATTTTATCTAGCATTGAACCACTTGTAGCTGCCATCGTTTCAATTACTTGGCTTAATGAATCTTTTGGAGCATATCAATTATTAGGCGGTGTATGTATCGTTCTTTCTGTTATTTTTTTAACGATGCCTCAAAAAGAGAGGGAGCAAACCTTTACAACTGAACAAGTATAGATAATGTCAAAAGAGGTCGCACAAAACTTACGACCTCTTTTTATGATTTAAAGGAATTGTCCCGCCTTCTAGCAAATACAATTACACTAACAATAAAAAATAGGAGTGTGGCACCATGAAAAAAATCGGAACTATGCTACTTTTCTCCTTCCTCATTACTGGCTGTGCGCAACCGCAACCCGATTCAAAAGCGCCTAAAAAAGAAGTAATAGCAACGGCATCCTCTCAAATTAACGCACCTTCCTTTTTTCATCTTAGCGTTTTAAAAGATGTAAATTGGGAAGAAGCGCCATCCTTCGTAGATGGAAAAATGCCTTTAAAGGGCATTGAAGGAAAAATCGCAATGGCTGATAGCCCCATCATCGCAAATGAACAAAATGAAATAATGTGGTTCTTTCTAGATCCTGAAATGCCAACCGGAAAACTATCTATTATCGCGTTAAAACAAGGTACTACAATTCCAACACCAATCCTCTTTCAAAAAGAAACTTCCAAACAAACTTGGACTACTTCCAATATAGTCGATACTACAATAAAAGAACTTCCTCTCGTAATGTCATTACCTTCATCTGGATTATGGGTATTAAATATATATGTGAACGAAAAATATTATAATCAGTTTGTAATCAATGCCGAGTAAAGTGACAAAACTGCAACACTTCCTTACAACAATGTAATTTAGACGTCACGTACTTCGATAGTTGAACTCTCTCTCTTCTCTTATACTTAAAGTAAGAAATGAAACGAGGAGAGATGAGAGATGAGAAAAATGATAGAAGTGATCGTAGCAGTAACTGAGGTTTTAGTAAATGGTAAACAAGTTGCAATGGAATTAAATAAATAATGAGGGGACATGAATAACTCTACACTTCTTCTTCATTATTTTGATTTCTTATCTCAAAAAAGCAGTGCCTTAAAGGCACTGCTTTTTACTATTAATAACTTGGCATTTTCGTAATTTGTGCCACTCCTGAATCAATGGCTGCTTTTGCTACTGCTTCTGCAACACTTGGAACAACTCTTTTATCTAATGGATTTGGAATGACATAATTCGCATTACGCTCTTCATCCGTAATAATGTTAGCGATTCCATATGCTGCCGCTAATTTCATCTCTTCTGTAATATCCGTCGCGCGCATATCTAACGCACCACGGAATATACCAGGAAACGCCAATACATTATTTACTTGATTCGAGTAGTCAGAACGCCCAGTTCCTACTACAGCTGCCCCAGCCTCTAGTGCATCCTCAGGGAAGATTTCTGGAATTGGATTCGCCATTGCAAATACAATTGGTTTCTCATTCATCGACTGTACAAGCTCTTTCGTTAATACGTTAGGAGCTGATACACCAATGAAAATATCAGCCTGATGAATCGCTTCCTTTAATGTTCCACGTACATATTCTCGATTTGTCTTTTTCGAAACTTCGATTTGCGCTTCGTTCATCCATGTTTCACCTTCACAAACAATACCTTCTAAACTAACTAACGTAATGTGCTTTGCACCAGCTTTTAACAATAATTTTCCAATTGCAATTCCTGCCGAACCCGCACCGTTAATAACAATTTTCACATTACCCATTTGTTTACTTACAACTTTTAATGCATTAATAACAGCTGCTAAAACGACAATAGCCGTCCCATGTTGATCATCATGAAATACAGGAATATTAGTTTCTTCTTTTAATCGTTTTTCAATTTCAAAGCAACGTGGTGCTGCAATATCTTCTAAATTAATACCTGCAAATGTAGGCTCCAAATTTTTCACAAGGGTAACGATTTCATCCACATCAGTCGTCCCTAAACATAGCGGGAAAGCATCTACATTCGCAAACTTCTTAAATAAAATACTTTTCCCTTCCATAACAGGCATAGCCGCTTTCGGTCCAATATTCCCTAAGCCAAGTACTGCTGTTCCATCTGAAACGACTGCAACCATATTCCCTCTTGCTGTATAGTCATACACTGTTTCTTCATCTGCTGCAATTGCTTTACAAGACTCCGCTACGCCTGGTGTATAAGTCAGGCTTAAATCATCCGCTGAATTCACTTCTACTTTACTTGTAATCTCAATTTTCCCTACTAACTCTTTATGCAATAACAATGATCTTTCATTAATTTGATTTTCTAACATACTTATAATCTCCCCTTAATTTGACAAGCTAGCTATATGAATATAGCTAGCTTGTTTGATCATGAAAACATTTTTAATAAAATTGTCGCTGTTACAACCATTGCTGCCCCGCCTAAACGCGTTGAAATTTGCGCAAACGGCATTAATTCCATACGGTTTGAGGCTGATAAAATAGCAACATCTCCAGTTCCACCTAAACCACTATGACATCCAGTTACAATCGCTGATTCAACTGGATACATTTTCATCACTTTCCCTACAAGAAAACCTGTTGTTACCATTGTAAGAACAACCGATGCACACACAACAACATATCCTACAGAAAGAACTGCTGCTACATCTTTTAACGGAATATATAGCAATCCTAAACCGACCATTAACGGCCAAGTTAAATTCTTTGAAATAAATTTATATAAATGGAATGCACCTTGCTCCATTTTTGCTGGCATTAAATTAAAATACTTCACAATTGCCGCTGAAAAAATCATAATGATTGCCCCAGGAATACCGATAAATTTAGAAGCGAATCCTCCGAAAATAAAGAATGTACATGCAATCAATAACCCTGCTCCCATTAATGAGAAATCAATTGGTTTTTCTGCATTTTGCTCTTTTAATAACTCTGCTTGATTATCTGTTTTTACTAATACACCGTTACCACTAAGCTCAGGTTTCTTCTCACCTAAACGTTTCATATAGCCTGCGCTCACGATCGCAAACATATTTCCGATAATAGCCGCAGGAATAAGCTGTGATACAAATGTTGCTGATGATTCATTTAAAATATCACTGTAAGCTAACGACAATGGTAAAATCCCTTCGCCAATACCACCACTCACAATAGGGACGATAATAAAGAAGAAAGTCTTCTTCATTTCAAACCCAAATAGTGAACCAACTAATAAGCCTACTGCTATAGAAGCTAACGTTCCTACTACTAAAGGAATAAACATGCGAACGAAACCTTGTACTAACACTTTGCGATTCATTCCTAAAATACTTCCTACTACTAAGCAAGAAATATATAAATATAAAAAGTTCGATTTTTTCATTAACATAGTCGCAGCTTCCATTGAAGCTGGATTCATCCAGTTAAAAAATACAAGTAATGATGGAATAAATAATGAAAGAATTGCTGGACCACCGATATTTTTTAAAATTGGAATTCTCATCCCAATGTCTCCTAAGAAAATACCCATAATCATAATAACTGCAAATCCACCAATCATATCTGCTGGCAATTTATTATATACAGATGCTCCATAAATAATAGCAGCCAATACTACATATAACGGTAAAGGTATAACACCGATTTTAACATTCATAATTTTAGAAGCGAAAGATTCACTTTTTAATTCATTCCCCTCAGAAAATGATACCGCTTCCACATTCTTTTGTATTCCCATATGGCACCCCCTTGTTTTCTTAATAACAATATTAAAACGCTTTCAATAGTAAAAATAGTTTTTGTAAGTTTTGTAACTACTTTTGTAATTAAAAAAAGTATAAGCGACTTATAATAAGTCGCTTATACGTAAAAATTTATTTTATTTTGATCAATACATCTTAATTTACTCACCGGTCTTCCCACATTTTGATACACCATTTCATTCTCTAATACTCCAATTTCAGTCAAAAACATTACATATTTTCGAATAGAAACCCTTGAAACTCCTACTAATTGCGCCATTTCATCTGTTGTAAATGCTTGTCCCTTAAGCGATTCGATTTTCTTCCAAATTAGTTGTAGCGTTTGCTTTGTTAATCCTTTTGGAAGCTCTTTATAGTCAAAGGACTCTCTTTTTTCTTTTTGTAAAATTAGCGAATCCAATTCCGATTGACTAATTTTTTGTTGTTCTTTCATAAAAGTAAATTTTTCTCGATACACAGTTAATGCTTCCTTAAAGCGTTCAAATGTAAATGGTTTAATTAGATAGTCCACAACTCCATATTGTAATGCTTTTTTTATACTTCCCATATCATGTACAGCTGAAATCATCATAATATCAATTTCTTTTTCTTGATTCCGAATATACATTAAAAGCTCAAATCCAGTCTCCTCAGGCATAAAGATATCAAGTAATACTAATTCTACTCGTGATTTCTCTAATACTTCTATCGCCTCTTTTACTGATTTAACTGCATGAACAAGTTCAAACCCTCCCACTTGCTCTAAATAATGCGTATTTAACATTGCAACCATCGGATCATCTTCTACAATCAAAACTTTGATCATCTTATCTCTCATCCCTACTTTTAGGTATTTCAATTGTTATCGTTGTTCCCTCTCCTACCAATGAATGAATATGAATTTCCCCATTTATTCGCTGTATGCTTTCCTTTACAAGGTACAAACCATACCCCCGATTATCACCCTTTGTGGAATAACCTTTTATAAATAATGCATCCATTTCATCTTCTTGTATGCCTTTCCCTGTATCTTGTACTGTAATGATTAATGTATCCCCATATTGTATTCCAACTTCAACTTGCTTCTTCTCACAATTCGTCACCGCGTCTAATGCATTATCAATTAAATTTCCGACAATGGTGATTAGTTCATGAATGATACGTTCATCATATATTTCTGGTAAGTAAGAATCTTCTTTTATAATTAACTTTATATTTTTCTCTCTAGCATAGCTAAGCTTACCTAATAAAAAACCAGCAAATACTGGACTTTTAATTCTTTTCATAACCCCACCAATTTCATATTGATGCTCTGATACCATACTACTTACATATTTCTGCAATTCTTCATACTGTTTCATATGTGTAAGCCCTAATACGACATGCATTTTATTCATAAATTCATGAGATTGCGCCCGTAATGCTTCCGCATATAACCTAATACCAGTTAGTTCTTCTGCTAATTTTCTAATTTCTGTTTTATCACGAAATGTTGCAATCGCGCCAACTATTTCTCCTTTTACATATAAAGGGACACGATTAGTAACAATCGTAATTCCATAAATATTTTGTTCTTCGTTTAATTGTACCTCTCCAGTTTGCAATACTTCTTTTATACGTGAATTTGGCATGTACAATTCAACATCTTTACCAATAAAGTCTTCTTCAAGTCCACTTTTCTTAAATAACCGTTTTGCCTCATTATTGATTAAAGTTACGTTCGCCTCTTTATCTACAGCAATAATACCTTCTTTCACCGAAAGCAACATCGTATTTCTTTCTTCAAGAATTTTCGCTATCCTATGCGGCTCAAGACCAAATAAACTTTTCTTTATATGTCTAGCTAGCAATATCGCCCCTATAACACCAACTAATACTCCAACTCCAACACCGATATAAATAATATGTCTACTTTCCTTAACTCGCTCTTTTACATTATCTGCTGAAATTCCAACCGCAACCGCTCCAAGTTGTTCCCCTGTTTCAGAAAAAACTGGCACAAATACTCTCATAGAAATCCCTAAAGTTCCTTCTGCCAATGATACATGTTCATTCCCCTTCAATACGGGCCCTTCATCTCCCCCAATAAAATGATGACCTATTTTTTGAGGATTGGGGTGAGATTTTCGGATTCCATTCATATCCATAACCACAATAAATTGAACATCCGTACTCTTTAATATCTTATTTGTATACACTTGAATCAAGGCGGTATCTACTTTCCCCGCCAACCCATCAATTACAATAGAATCATCCGCCACAATACGTGCAATCGTTTTTGCCTTCTCTGCTTGGCTATCTTCTGTCGTTCGTTCAACATTATGGCTAATCAAAATATCTGTTACGAGCAAAGAAAAAATTACAACTGTACACACTAATAATGTAATCGTTTTCCATAAATTCCATAGTCTTTTTCTTTTTTTCATCCCGTTAATGACTCCCCTAATTGCTGTATAGAAAAATAAGTAAGGTGATATCATTTCCACCTTACTTATTTCCTGTTATTATACTTTAAATTTACTAATCATTTCTTATAATTCTTCTGTCATCTATGGTAAGTTTTGAGTGACTAAACTAACTTATTCCATTTAATTGACTTGTTCTTCTGTAGCTTTTGCAATCTCATCAATGGCATTTGTTACTTCATTTTCATCGCCAGCTAAACCTTTCATTGTTTCTGCTACTCGATTAATTTTGGAAACAAAATATAATAATAACATGTATTTTTTTGTTGATTATGCATTTTTTACATATGTAGTTATTCTTAAAAGTTTAAATTACAAAATAAGAGAACCTCCATACATAGAAGTTCTCTTTCTTCTTATTATTTTTGCTTCTTTAAAACACTGCTCACAAAACCTTCTTTATAATCTGTATACCCTTTTATCCCAACTGAATCCTTCTTGATATAATCTAATTTTAAATCTTTGTACTCGATTTTCGCTTCATCATTGTCATTCAAATAATCTCTAAAGAAAATTAAATTATTCCAAATTTCTTTTTCATACTCTACTAAATGAATATAATGTGTGCGCTTTTGAAAAGTAGAATCAGTAAACTTCGCAAAGACAATTTCGCCAGATCGTACCACCTTCAATCGTAAAAAACCTATAGATTGTAAACCATCTATCACAGATTTTTCTACTGCATTTAAATCATCTATAGCTACTAATATATCTATAATGGGCTTGGATATCATCCCTTCAATAGCCGTACTACCGATATGTTCGATACGATTTGCATCTATGTTTGTACTTTTTTGTATTTCATGTTTCACTTTAGAAAATTCTTTTTTCCATTCATCTGTATAACTCACTAGTTTAATTTCGTCACCCGTTATTCCTAAATCCATACCCCTTTTCCCCCTAATTCATTTTGAACTTTTCACATAACTAATTGCTTGACTTCCCATCTGTACCCACGCCTTTTCAAAGTTTTCTCTCGGCACACTTACATCTGGACTATCATTAAGAGGATCTTGAATATATACGGACTCCTTATCGTATCCAACAAGTACAACACAATGTTCACTATAAGTAATCGAAACATCGCCACTATCTGTTTCCCATGTAGCAAATTCATCCTCACCTAATGGTGCATATGTTGCATTCGTAATCATTACTACCGGTTGCCCTGCTTTTACACTCTTATAAACTTCTTCTATACTTTTTCCCGTTAAATCCACAGCTTCATTCGGTAAATATTTTTTCGCTAATTGAAAGAGCGGTCCGTGATATACACCGTATCCTGATTCAGAAAATGTATAAATATCCCCTACAAACCCTTCATTCGGATTTCCACGTGTACCATTATCCTCAAAATCAACTTTCTTTATTTCATCTGCCAATTTCATCTTCTCTACAGAAACACCTGCGTATTGTAACATCATCGCTAAGCTCGTCACTTCGCACCCTCTCTCTAGCTCTGGTAATTGCTGAATTAAAGGCACATTTGATAAGACGATTTTTTCATCACCTTGATTATTAGTGGATACTGTTTGTTTCTGACTCTTTGTAGTGGATACTGTTACTCTCTTTACTTTCTCGGCATACTTTGTAAACCCATTCGTATATATGCCCCATATTACCGCCCCGAATATAATCACATACATACACATTTTCCACTTTCGTATCATGCTCCTATTCTCACGCCCTCTTTAATTCGTTAAATAAGAATAAAACGCATCAGCATCTGTTTGAATCATCGGTACAAAATTTAGTTCTTTTCCCTTTTCAGGTTGTTCTCGTTTTATTTTTTCTGCTAAATCTTGAATATTCATATTCGTTCTATCCATATTAAGCTCATCCGCCATTTGCACCACTTTTTGTTCATTAATTTCTCTTAATACTTGATATATATCTTTGCCGTATAGATCAATATGATATTTTTTTGCTTCTTCCTGTACTTTTTGTTCATACACTTCTTGTGCTAGATCTCCTATCTCTTTTCCTTTTTTAGAAATACCGAGCTTTTCCGCTTCTTCTCTTACTTTTGTCCCATAAATTTCTTCCGCAATATCTTGCATTTCTTTTCCTTCTATTGAAACGCCTAGTTTATCTGCTTCATTATTAATTTTGATTGTATTAATTTGATTTATTAAATCCACAATCGATGTATTCTCTATTGATATTCCTAGTTTTAATGCTTCCTGCTTCACTTTTGTTTCATAAATTTCTTCTGAAAGAATTCCAACATCTTTTCCTTCTGTTGAGATACCTAATTGTTCCGCTTCTCTTCCTACTTCCGTTTCATGAATTTCTTTTTCTAACGTAATTTGTTCTTTTCCATTCGTTTCAATGCCTAGCTTTTCCGCCTTTTCTTCTGTATGCATCGCATTTATTTTCCCATCGTTTAACTGTTCTTTACTGCGCTGCGTGTAATCTGTCTTTCCTTTTGTCGTTCCAGAAGAAGAGGCGCCTCCTAATATACTTAAACTCATTACTCCAATAGCGCATACCATCATCATCTTCTTTTTCAAGAATTCTTCCTCCTTCTCACGCTTTCTGTTTCCATCTTTCCCATAATTTTTTTAATACTATACATCAACTTCATCACTGTTAGAAATAACAGTATGATTCATCTAATTCATTCAAAAATATCTACTTCAGCGTCTCTTTCTATTACAAGTTTCCATGATGTAATACATGATACAAGTTGTTCCTTAACTTTCCCTTAAAAAAAGACGACCTTGTAAAAAACAAGATCGCCTTCTCACTTATAACCTTTGATTTTTCGGGAAAATCACTTCAAAACAAGTACCTTCTCCCCATTTGCTCTCTACCGATATTTTTCCGTAATGCTTTTCTACAATCCAATTAGCTATTGAAAGACCTAATCCAGCACCTTCTGATGCACTTCTCGCTTTATCACCTTGATAAAAACGATCAAATAATTTTGGACTATCCTCTTCCTTAACTCCTATCCCGTTATCCTTCACCTGTATGCGAATTGAACTACTCGTTTGCGTACAATTAATTTGAATATGTCCACCTTCATTCGTATACTTCATCGCATTATCTAACAGTATGACCATCATTTGATGGATTCTCTCTCTATCGCCAATAAACGATATGTTACGTTCTACTTTTAATATCATCTCTTTTTCTTGATAAGAAGCAATTTCTTTATATGGATCTACTATTTCTTCTAACAATTTATCTAGTTCAAATGTTTTCTTATCCATCTCGATTTGATTAGAATCCGAACGTGCTAACAATAATAAATTAGCAACTAGCTTCGATAACCGTCTACATTCCTTTGAAATTGTAGAAATATCCATCGCCTTTTCTTCTATCGTTGCAGATGGTGACTGGAATAATACATCTGTTTTTGATTGGATAACCGCAAGTGGCGTCCTTAATTCATGCGATGCATCAGAAACGAATTCCTGCTGTTTCTCCCATGACTTTTGAATCGGTATGAGTGCTCTACCCGCTAGGAAAAAGCCGATTCCTATTGCACATAGGCTTCCTATGCTGCAACCTATAACTAGAATTAAAAGCAAAGTATTTAGCATTTCTTTTTCGGCTGTTGTATCGCGTACGATTTGCACAATTTGTCCGTCACCCTGAAACGCTACTGTTCTGAAATAATGCCCCTTTACTTCTATATCTTGAAGAACTCCTAATTTCTTTGGAGCAAAAGCTGGAATATTCTCTGTAAAAATAGAGAAAAATCTAGGGTTTTTCTCATCCATTGAGATTGTATTTCCCTTCCAGAACAACTTCATGACTCTTGGATCCCCAATTTGAATATTTTTCATACCTCCCTTTGGAGGATTCTTAGATTTAACTTCATCTTTATATTCAATCATTTTTTCAATTGATTTATCTACTGCACCATAAATTCGATTATATGTGTATAAATAAATTATACTGCCTAATACCCCAATTAATACGATGAACACTAAAGAATTTAATATAGTCAAACGAATGCGTGTTTTTTGAAACATACTTCCCTTTTTCATTGTTCTTTTAATATATATCCAATACCACGAACAGTTTGAATATCTTTCTGATAACTGAATGGCTCTAATTTTTTACGTAAGTGATGAACATACACTTCTACGATGGCTACTGTTGTATCTGAATCAAATCCCCAAACACGATCAAAAATTTGTTCACGCATTAAAATCTTACCGCTATTTTGAATGAGGTACTCTAAAAGTTCATACTGTTTTAAAGTCAACTTAATTGCTTGTCCATCTACTTGTGCATCTTTATCTTTTCCAAACAGTTCGATCCCTTTATAACGAATTGTCTGCTTTGTTGTTAAGCTACCACTTCGTCGTAATAAAGCACGAATTCTCGCTTTTAATTCCGGTGCTTGAAATGGCTTAACGAGATAATCATCCCCGCCAAAATCTAAACCTTTTACTCGATCCTCCAAAGAATCTTTTGCTGTTAAAAATAAAACTGGCGTTTCAATCTTCTCATCTCGTATTTTTTGAATCACTTCAAATCCATCCATTTCTGGCATCATGACATCGAGTAAAATTGCATCATATATATTTTGTAATGCCAAAAACAAACCATCTTCCCCATTCATTGCCGTGTCCACTTCAAATTCATCACGTAAAATTTGTACTATAGACTCCAATAAAGAAGCATTATCTTCTACTACAAGTAAGCGCATCGGCCTTTCTCACCTTCCACAATATATTTCAATTCGCTTTTCCTTTATTATTACATCACTTCTCTTAATAACGAAAGAAAGTAGTCGCATTAGTTGTCTTTTTAATTATTTCCATCTAAATGTTTAAATTGAATAAAATTTGGAAGATTTATTATAGAATCCATTTCTTAACTTTGTCTTAATAAAAGATTGAAAGAAATAAGGAAGCCCTTATTTCTTTCAATCTTTTACTACATATACCTTTTTACTCGGTAACTCCAAACAATTTAACTGCCCACCATACACAGCCCCGCCATCAATTCCTATAATACGATTACTACCAAAATATACTCCGCAATCATCATTACTATGAAGCGTCTTTGTTTCCGTATGTCCAAATATAACAACCTTTTCGCCACTATACCCACTATGAAATTCATTACGTATCCACATTAACGTGTATGGTTCACATTCAGAAACTCGTTTCATCGGCTCAATACCAGCATGTACAAATATATACTCTTCCGTTTCAATGTAATGATCTAATTCTTGAATGAACTTTACGTGTTCCTCTAATATATGAGAGTGTAAAATTGGCTTTTGGAAGTCTCCCTCATTTACCTCAATATCTTCTTCTACAAATCCATAGCTATATAATGTTTTATCGCCACCATTTCTTTTTACCCAATGATTCCACGAACGTTCTTCATCTGTCGTTAACGCTTTAATCATCATGTCTTCATGATTTCCCTTTAAAACGAAGGCTCCCTCTTCTTTTAACCCTTTTACCTTTTCAATGACAGCACGCGCATTTGGACCACGATCTACATAATCACCTAATAAAATTAGCTGATCCTGTTTCGCATCGTATTGTACTTCTATGAGTAACTTTTCAAATTTATCAATTTCTCCATGAATATCACTGATTACAAGTATTCTATTCATTTTTTCCCCTTCTTTCTAAATACATTTATCTCTAATTATAACTCTTTTTAAAGAATCTTCTGAACATAATTACTAGAAAGCATTATTATTACAAATGAATCTATTATCCTTACAACAATGTAAGTCTCTTGTCATCCAATTCGATAGTTGTAATTACTGCATTTCCTTATACTAAAAGTAAGAAATGAAACAAAAAACAAGGAGAGATGAGATATGAAAAAAGTGATGGAAGTTGTAGTAGCAGTGGCAGAGGTTTTCGTAAATGGCAAACAAGTTGCAATGGAGTTAAATAAATAATGAAAAGGACAAGATTCGTTCTAGACCCTTTGCTCATATAAAAGAGATAAGACTTCATCATTTCTTTGATCCCTTATCTCCCTATAAAGAAAGCCGTATCCTTAAGAAGGACACGGCTTTCTTTTATTTTTGACTCGTACGAGCTGAAATACTAATGGCTCTATCTGTTGCTTTTGCAGCCTCATCTAACGCTTCTTTACTATTTTTCCCGTCATACATTGCTTCTAGTGCTTTCACAACTGCATCTCGTGATTCTGGGAATACACTAATTAATGCCCCTTGCGTTGCTGAAGATTGCTTCGTTGCTTGCAGTTGATCTACCGTTACTTTTAACTGTGGATACTTTTCATATTGTTCTTTTACTAACGGTTCATTATATGCATCTGGATTAATTGAGAAATAACCCGTTGCTGTATGCCATTTTGCTTGTACGTCTGGTTTCGTTAAATATTTCATAAAGTCCCAAGCACCTTGCTGCGTTTCTTCTGAAACCATATTCGTCATCCATAATGACGCTCCGCCAATAACAACACCATTTTGTTTCGTATCTTCTGGATATGGAATATATGCAACACCAACGTTAAACTTAGATGCATCAATTAAATCACGAACACCAGCTGAAGAATCTAAATACATAGCAACTTGTCCAGATTGGAATGCGGCACGAATATCATCCCAACTTGCTCCATACTTTCCTAATGCACCAGCCTTATTCAATTCATCTAACATCCCAAATACTTTTTGCCCTTCTTTTCCGTTAAATACCGCTTTCGTTGCTGCATCTTTTCGCCCATTCTCATTATCCACATATAGACCGCCTTGTGTCGCTAATAATTCTTCAAAGAACCATCCATAGTTCAGCATGGAGAATCCATATTGTTTTACATTTCCGCCTTCTTTAATCGTTAACTTTTTAGCTGCTTCTTTTAATTCCGCATATGTTTTCGGAGCTTTCTCTGGATCTAATCCAGCCTTTGCGAAAGCATCTTTATTATAAATTAATACTGGTGTAGATGAATTAAATGGCATAGAATACATTTTCCCATCAACTGAGTAATAATTCGTAATTGCTTTTTCTAATTTTGATGTATCGTACTTATCTTTTTTAATCCAGGTATCAATAGGCGTAATCTTTTTGCTATCAATCATATATTTCGTTGTAATTTCACTTGATTGAACAAGAGCTGGCGCTTCTTTCGTTGCAGATATCGTTTTAAACTTCGTTAAAGACTCTTCGTATGTTCCTTGGAACTCTGCCTTTATCTCGTATTTATTCTGTGACTTATTATAGTCTGCAACAAGCCCATCTAGCACACCTTGTGTTTTTCCACCCATCGCATGCCAGAAGCGAATTACAGTTTTATCACCATTTTTTTCAACAGGAGCTACTTTTGCCTGTGCTTCAGATTTCCCCTCTGTTTTACTACTTGAACAAGCTGCCCCGGTTAACGCCATTGTGGCTGCCATCAAAAGAGCGGCACTTTTTTTCAATAAACTCATCTCAATCCCACCTTTTCTTATGTATGCTTATTTAATTGCACCTTTTGTTAATCCTTGTTGCAATTGCTTTTGCCCTAAAAATAGTAAAATCAACGTTGGAATGACGATAACAGTAACACCAGCCATTACACTTCCCCAATCAGTTGCAACTTCTTGAGACTGGAGCTGCTTCACACCAATTTGAACTGTTCTTACTTTTTCATCAGTGGTCACTAAGAGCGGCCATAAATACATATTCCATGTTGTTAAAAAGCTATATACTCCAAGCGTAATAAAACTCGTTTTACAATACGGAATTACAACGCTGAATAAAAACCTTAAATTTCCAATCCCTTCAATAAAAGCAGCTTCTTTCAGTTCATTCGGAAGTGTCATAAAATGCTGACGTAGTAAGAAAATACCGAAGGCTGTTGCAAAAAACGGTACTGTCATCCCAGCAAAGCTATTGATCCATCCGAAATTTTGAATCGTTAAAAAGTTTGGTACCATCGTTGCTTCCCACGGAATAAGCATCGTTGAAATAAACAGGAAAAAAATAAAGTTTCTTCCTTTAAATTGAAGAAAGACAAAAGCATAAGCAGCTAAGCTTGATACGATAAGTTGTCCAATCATAACAACTGTCGATACAATTAAACTGTTATATAAGTACGTAAAAAGCGGTACTTTTTGAAAGATATTAATGAAATTATCAAAAGTAAATTGAGTCGGAAATAACCTTCTCATTTGAATATCATCTGGTGTCATAAAGCTTATTAAAAACGCATAGAGTACAGGAAAAAACACCATCACTGCACTAATAATGAGCAGTATGTATAATAGGAAGTTTTGTTTCCACTGTTTAACAATCATTTATAATGCACCTTTCTCTCTGCAAACTTGAATTGAAGTAATGTAGCAATGAAAATGAAAACAAATAATACCATCGCTTGTGCACTTGCTGTTCCAAATTGATGATTCACAAATGCTTCTTTATAAATCGAGTACACAATTAAATTCGTTGCATCGTTCGGTCCACCGTGCGTCAAAATATCGATTTGTCCAAAGCTTTGAAATGCACTAATTAAAGTTACTGTTACAATAAAAAATAACGTTGGTGATAACATCGGTAATGTAACACGGCGAAGCTTATATAAATAGCTCGCACCATCTATAGATGCACTCTCATATAAAGACGTATCAACATTTTGTAAACCACCTAATATAACTAAAAATGCAAATCCTGTATTCACCCAAACCGTTGTAACCGATACAGAAAACAATGCCCAGTCCGGACTCGTTAACCATGCAATCGCAGGGAGATTCATAGAGGCTAATATGTTATTAAATAACCCTACACTTGGATGAAATAAAAATAGCCAAATCACTGCACTCGCAGCTACTGATATGCCCATCGTTGAGGAAAAGAGCACCCGAAATAATCCAATACCTCTAACTTTCTCATTTGCAATTAATGCAAGAAATAAAGCGAATATAATACTAGTAGGTACTGTATATAAAACAAATAATAAAGTTGACTTTATACTTTTGTAGAAAGCAGGATCAGAAAATAAATATTGATAATTTTCCAAGCCAACAAAAAGATTAGCTTCTCCGTGTATATCTGTTAAATAAAAACTATAGTAAATCGTCCTAAACAATGGATAGAAAAGAAAAATAGAAAACAATAAAATAGATGGTGCTAAAAATAATAATCCTATTCTTAAATCTTTCGTTCTCCCCCATAATGCCTTCTTTTTTGACACTTTTGTTTGAGCTGGTAATTTCCCTACCTCAATCATTATTTCGCCACCACTTTCAGCTCTTCTTCAGCTACCACTTTTAATCGTTCATTCGTTTTCTGTTGAAAGAAGCATAGTTTTTCTTGCGAGAATAATAATTTTACTTTGTCACCTTTGTTCAAGAGTAACTGTCCGATGACTTTTGCACTCCAAGTTGCCCCATTTACCGAAAAGTTTAAAATAGATTCATTCCCTAATACTTCTACAGATTGCAGCGTAACTTCTTGTCCTTCCTCAGACAATGCAATATGCTCAGGACGCATGCCTATTCGAATAATTCCTTCTGATAATTGCTTTAACTGTCCAATAGATAACGGAATTTGCAATTGGCCTATATGCAATACACCTTTTTCTTTATCCACTTCCCCATCATTCATATTCATAGAAGGAGAACCTATAAAACTTGCAACAAATTCATTTGCTGGTTCGTTATATATATCAAGCGGTGTTCCAATTTGCTGTATACTTCCTTTATTTAAAACCATGATGCGATCTCCCATAGTCATTGCTTCAATTTGATCGTGAGTAACGTAAATCATCGTAATTCCTAATCGTTGCTGAATTTCTCTAATTTCAATCCTCATTTGCGCACGCAATTTCGCATCTAAATTCGAAAGCGGCTCATCCATTAAGCAAATCGGTGCTTGACTCACAATCGCCCTAGCAAGCGCAACACGCTGTCTTTGTCCACCTGATAATTGGCCTGGTTTCATTTTCACATACTCTTTTAGTCCTACCATTTCAACAGCTTCCATTAATCGTTTTTGCCGCTCTTCTTTCTGTACTTTTCTTACCTTAAGGCCAAATAAAATATTTTCTTCTACAGATAAGTGTGGATATAACGCATAGTTTTGAAATACCATTGATAGATTACGATCTTTCGGCTCTAAATCATTTGCAACACGCTCATTAATAATTAAATCTCCCGAAGAAATTCCTTCTAAGCCAGCAATCATTCGTAATAATGTACTTTTCCCACATCCCGAAGGTCCAACTAAAACAAAAAATTCTCCCTTCTTAATGTGAACCGATACATCTTTAACCGCTGTCTCTTCCGCGTTTTTATATATCTTTAATACATTTTTCAATTCAATCACAAGATTGCACTCCTTTTTTCGTCTTGTATCCATACTTCATAATGACTTGTTGAAATCGCACTTGCTCCTGCACGAATTGCAATTTCTGCATCTTCTCGAGTTTGAATCAGTCCGCCTGCAATAATAGGAAATTCTATTTCCTCTGCTAGCTGTTTAATAATAGAAGGCATAATACCAGGCATAATCTCTACTGCATTCGGTTTAGTCGTTTTACAATTTTCAATTGATTTTGTAAGAGATAAAGTATCAACAATAAAAATACGTTGAATCGTTTTCAATCCAATCTTATTGGCATTTCGAATTGTCGACCCCTTTGTCGAAATAATACCTTGTGCACCAATAACATCTTGTATATACAAAAGTGCTTCCTCTGTATTCGTATTTAGCCCTTGTATAAAATCACAATGAAGAAATACATCATGTCCATTTTTCTGTAATTCATATACACGCTCTGGTAACTCCAACATTGAACCAGTCATAAGGAAAACTGTTTTCGGTAATTTTTTGTATGTTTTATACCCTTTCCAATCCTTTATCATCGCTATATAAGGTTCTTTAAACATTGACTTCACCTAGCTTTTCTATTTTTATCCAAACTAAAAACACCTACTTACATAGAACACCTTTCTCCTTATTTGAACTCTAGGGAATAGAGCACACTTAAGAAAGTGGCACGTTATATGTAAGCGGGTGTTCTCAAATGTTCTCTACCCTAGTTATTTTGTTACCTTTACTATATTACGTATTTATTAAGTCAGTTTTGATAGATTGTTAATTAGGTGTTAATCGAATGTTAATATTCACCATATTACTTTTACAATAATCAAGATATACGAATAAACTCCAACAGAAAACAACTTTGTTTAGAATTTAAGTGATATGTAAATTCATACCATAGTTACTCAGTTTTAGTTTTCTTGCCACTGCTTGCGAAGCAAAATTATCCCAAGCCGTGCTGCAAAGTGGAATGCGTTTTTCTTCTTGTATTGATATCGCCCAGGCCGTAACAACATCTGAACCATATCCTTTTCCTTGAAACTCAGATAACGTTTCTACACTCGCTTCAGAAGCTATTGGTGTACTTCTTGCACTACAGCATATAGAAACCACCTTTTCATTTTCAACAATTGCAAAATAAGGTTTCCTCCACTCCATCTGTTCTATTAGATTAGGAAAACTTTCTCGCAGGAGTTCTTTATTCTTCTCTGTTATTCGTATCGTCCTAGTCGGCTTATTTAAATTATTTGGAAACATGAAAGCAGGCCCCATCCAAATATTCTCCACCGCTCTTTCCTCATTTAATATTTTAATGATTTTTGCTATCTCTATGTGATTTGAACGTTCTGAAATTAATTTCCCAATCTCATTCACCGTTTCACTATGAAGGTTATAATGATATCTCGTTATATTCCCCTCCCGAGTTCGGCCAAGAAAAAAACGTGGCGCTTTCAGATTTCCATGCTCATTTACGCTCTTTATTCTTCCTACTTGATTATGAACAAATAGAACCTCTGCCTGAATTGCTATTAATTCAAGTTCTGAAAGTTTCATCTATATCCTCCTTTGTTACTGCATATACAAAATTCCTATAACAAGCCTTCATAGAGTAAATACAAAAGAACTCCTCCTCAAAACAAAAATCCCATTTAAATAAACATCAATGAGTCCATCTTGCCGGATGATCTCCTTGTTCTGTCTATTTAAATGGGATAATTTCATGACTGTTATTTTCCTAGCCTCTTATCTCACTCTTATATTACTCTGTAGGTTGCTGCTGTATAACTTCATTTGCCCCAGCTACTCTCAACATATTTGCAATATCTTTAAACCCTCTTTTTTCAGCATATTGCAGCGGCGTAGTTCCTTCACTGTTAGCCATATTTACATCCGCTCCATGCTCAATAAGCATTTGAATTACCTTTTTATGATTTTCGCTACCATTTCCCAATACAATCGCTTCTAATAATGCCGTTCCACCACGATTATTTTTGTAATTCACATCAATATCTGTGTGCTCTAATAATTCTTTTACGACCTCTACATGACCACGCTCAGATGCAGAAGTTAATGCTGTTCCACCTGACCGAGTAGTTTCTTTCGTATTAGCTCCTGCATTAATTAATAATTTTACGATATCCTTATAACCTTCTCTACTAGCATAAAGAAATGGACTGCTTTGTTTCTCATCTTGAATTTCAATATCAGCTCCCGCATCAATTAACGCTTTAACTGTCTCTACATGATTCTGATACGTTGCTGCAAGGACAGGCGTTTCTCCGTTATCACCTTCTACGTTAATATTCGCTCCGTCTTTAATCAACTTCATAGCCGTTTCGGTATCACCTAGAGTCGCAGAAAGTAATAATTGCTTATCCATTAAATTTATACCTGTTTCTTTTTTTGCTTCTTCCTTTTCTTTATGGTTTTCCTTCTTTTTTTCATTTTTCACCTGAACCGGTTTTGATTCAGGATCTTCTTGCTTATCACAAGCCACTGTCATCATTAAAAGTCCTAATAACATGCATAATAATATTTTTTGTTTTCTCACAACTACAGCTCCTATGAAAGATAATGTTTTCTTAACCATTCCTCCATCACATGCAATAACTCTTCTTCAATAGATTTATCCATAAGCACCTTATATTCCTTCTTAAATTGAATCATCGAACGCTTATGCCCATGTTTTCTCAACAAATAATTCATGTTTGGAATGATATGCCGCCCGGCTTCATCATTAACATATGAAGCAATTAGTTTAGCATGTTTCGGTGACACTTGTACATCTTTCTTATCCTTAATTCCCCTAAAGATGTCACTATTTTATATTGTAACTGTTCTTCTAACTATTTTACACCTTTTATCTTTCTATTTTCATCTCACTGGCAATAGAAAAAGACAACCTTGGGGTGGTTGTCCTTGCTCTAGCTACTTCTTCGTATTAATGAGAATGTCCTCCGCTATTCCCTTTTTTCGGTTTCCCCATCATCTCTTTGTTCATTTCCCACTTATGCTCTGATAATTCTTTGTCGGAAAGGACCTTCCCCTTATATTTAGATACAAAACTTTCCGCATCTTTTTTATCTTTAAACGAGATGACGTTATAAGCCATAGGTGTTGTTATTGTTTTATCATGTACGTAAGTTGCGTCCTGCATTGGAACCCAATCTTTCGTATTATAGTCTCGTACAAACTTTTCTTTCGTCTTCTCATTTTTATTGTTATCCATCCATTTATACATACAGCCAATATCATCAAACTTTAAGGCCTTTCCATTCTCTAAAATAATTTCTGTTGCGAATTGATTATCCATTACCCCTATTTGACAAATATCACACTTATCATTTTTCTCATCAACTGCAATAGCTTCTATGTCCTTTTTCCCACATCCTACTATTGTAAATAAGAAGCATAAACATATAACAAGCACAGCATACTTTACTCTCATCCAGATTTCCTCCCTAAAAAGAACAATATACTCCCCATTAGTAATAATAAATTATTCTTAAAAATCTATTCGTTATACTCAACTAAGAGCATATCAAAAAGTTGTGTGAGGTTTGTGAAAAAACAATGTATCTTTTGTAATATATGGAACAAAAAAGATGTGTAGCTATTTCTACACATCTCTCATCATTCACAACCAGTAATTAACAAATCATCTTCTAGCTTAACTAATAATGTGTCCGTATCAATTTCCTGTCCAACCTCTACATTCACTAACCTTATATTTCCACTGATCCCTACCCCGATTTTTTCAAGCTCACCATCGTGTTTTCGGATCATCATTAATTTTTCCCATTCATATACGTAAGAGGATTCATTAATAAAAATCTCCTCTACTCTTCCTTCACATGAACTATAAATTTCTTCTATTCTTCTTTTCATTCAAAATCTACTCCCTACTCCACACTTCACTATTTTCACCTTATTCTACCATTCTTGTACGAAGTAAATTATCTTTTTAAAAATTCAAAATTACCCTCGTGAACAAAATGATCAAAATAAAGATTATGCTTCTAATGATGTTATTTTTTTAATTATTTACCATTTGAATTGAAACTTTTATTATAAATAAAAAACCTTTTATCTGAATTTTTACTTTATTTTGAAAGCGCAATCATTTTTGAGGGGGAGATTACATGTTAGCATTACTCGGATTTGTAATGGTATTTGTCTTTATGTTTTTGATTATGACTAAACGTATGTCAGCATTAGTAGCATTAATATTAATTCCAATTATTTTTGCATTAATTGGTGGCTTTTATGCAAATATGGGCCCTATGATGCTAGAGGGGATTAAAAAGCTAGCACCTACTGGTATTATGCTTATGTTCGCCATTTTATATTTCGGAATTATGATTGATAGTGGTTTATTCGATCCTGTCATTAGTAGAATCTTAAAATTTGTAAAAGGGGATCCGTTAAAAATTGTTGTTGGTACGGCTATCCTTACTATTATCGTTTCATTAGATGGGGACGGAACAACAACATATATGATTACTGTTTCCGCAATGTATCCACTGTATAAACGTCTTGGAATGAATCCGCTTATATTAGCTGGCGTTGTTATGTTAGGAGCAGGTGTGACAAACCTTACACCTTGGGGTGGACCAACTGCTCGGGTTATGAGTGCACTTGGTCTTGATGCATCAGAGCTCTTCACACCACTTATACCAGGAATGATCGCTGGTGCAATTTGGGTAGTTTTCGTTGCCTACTATCTTGGAAAAAAAGAAAGAAAACGTTTAGGAATTATGGATGTACAGTATTTAAAACAAATGCAAACAATGGATGAGCAAGCTGCAACAGTCGAAGCTGAAGTACATAAACGCCCTAAGCTGCTATGGATTAACTTTTTATTAACTGTTGCCTTACTCGTCTGTCTCATACTAGAAGTTATGCCGTTACCTGTTTTATTTACAGTCGCTTTTGCAATTGCTGTTATGATTAACTATCCAAACTTAGAACAACAGAAAGAACGTATTGCGTCTCATGCTGGAAACGTATTAGCAGTTGTTTCTCTCGTATTTGCTGCTGGAATCTTCACAGGTATTCTATCTGGAACAAAAATGGTAGATGCAATGGCTCAAAGTGTAGTTACTCTCATACCAGATGCACTTGGACCCCAGCTGCCAATTATTACAGCTCTTCTAAGTATGCCGTTTACATTTTTCATGTCCAACGATGCATTTTACTTCGGGGTATTACCTATTTTAACAAAAGCCGCAGCTGCTTATGGAGTTAGCGCAGCTGAAATGGGACGCGCTTCGTTACTCGGGCAACCTGTTCACTTACTAAGCCCTCTCGTCGCTTCCACTTATTTATTAGTCGGAATGGCCAAAGTTGATTTTGGTGAACACCAACGCTTTACTTTACTTTGGGCTGTTGGAACGACAATGGTTATGTTGATTACTGGAATTGTAATTGGGATTATTCCAATATAAGATGACACTAGAAAAAACAGTAGAGGAAATGTAATCCTCTACTGTTTTTATTGTTATGAAAGTCTCCTATGAAGAAATACGGAAATACCTTCTTTCTGGCCTCCCCACACTCCCATATATAAGCTCTGCATGCACTTTCTTTCCAGAAATCAAATACTCTAAATAGCGCCTCGCTGTGGATCGACTTACACCTACCATTGAGCTTAGCATCTCTGCAGTAATTCCCTCTTCATTAACAGTTAGCATATGCTTTTTTATTTTTGCTAACGTCAATGGATCTATCCCTTTTGGGGCATATTCTATTTGATTTGCCTGCACTCCTCTTTGAGACCATAGATGTTCAATTTGTTCTGGAGATAATTGAGCACTTTCCTTTAAATTCATGATCTTCTTTTGGTAATTTTCTAAACTTGTTTTAAATCGATCAAACGTAAGTGGCTTTACGATATAATCTGTTACCCCGCCTCGTAAAGCATGCCGCACTACATCTGTTTCTGATGCGGCTGTAATCATAATAATGTCTGTATCATGCAAATTATGCCTAATATATGTGATGAGTTCAGTTCCTTGCATATCGGGTAAATATACATCTAATAAAACAAGCTGTGGCTTCACAAGCTCTAGCCATTCCTTTGCTTCTTCCCCAGTCGTTGCCGTTCCAATCACTTTAAATCCTTCAATTTTTTCAGCAAAACGACGATGAATCTCCGCAATCCGAATATCATCTTCTACAATCAATACTTCAATCCCCTCAACCATTACAATTCGCCTCTCTCTTTCGGTAATGCAATGATAAATAACGCACCACCTAAATCCCCTTTTTCGATTGCGATGCTCCCATTTAAATCTTCCACTAGCTCTTTCACTTTTGCTAATCCATATCCACGTTTTTCGCCCTCTTTCGTCGAAAAACCTTTATAGAATATGCTTGTTATTATTTCATCATGAATCCCGTGTCCTGAATCTTCCACTTCAATTAATATTTCTTCTCCAATATCCGTTACAAACATTCTAACTTTCTTGTCATACTCTTGATTTTTTTCAATTGCTTCAAATGCATTCGTAATTAAATTTCCCAAAATAGAAACAACATAATTACTATCAATATGCGGACTTAACTTTTCTAAACTACTTTCTCGATCTAACACAAAATCAATTTTCAACTCTCTTGCTCTATTGTAAAATCCAATTAAAATTCCACCTAGCCATGGATTTTGAATTCGTTTCATAATAAATTGAACGAAATCTTGATATACTGCCGTTTCCTTATGAATAAGCTCTAAAGCATCTTCATATGACTCTAATTGGATAAGACCCGAAAGCGTATACAACAAATTATTATATTCATGTGTTTGTGCTCGTAATGCTTCTGTATATTGCCGCGTTTGAGACAACTCTGCTGTTAATTGGTCCATTTCAGATTTCAAACGTAAACTGGATACAACACCAGTTACTTTATTATTAACTTTAATAGGTAAACGGTTAGCAATAACAGCCTTTCCCTTTATATTTAATTGACGATCAAACTGTCCCTCACCAGTTTGAAGTACATCTAGTATCGATGAGTTAGGAATAACATTTAAAATAAATTCTCCAATTATATTTTGCTGTTTTTCTAAAGAAAGAATGTCATATGCCGCTTGATTTACTAAACTAACAATTCCATTTTTATCGATTACTATAATTCCTTCACGTACAGATTGAATAACTGTACTATGTTCTTCATATAAGGATGAAATTTCTTCTGGCTCCATCCCAAACATCATCCTTTTTATGCTTCTTGCTAAATATATAGAGCCGATTATGCCTAACAATAAACCAGCTATAGCAATCCAAAACACACGCGTACCATATACTTCTACAGCTTGATAAACATCGTCCATCGAAAAACCAACAGATACTACTCCAATAATTTCATTATCTTGATTACGTATTGGAACTTTTCCGCGTAATGAAGGTCCTAATGATCCAGTAGCCTTTGAAATATAAGACTTCCCTTCCAATAATACGCCTTTATTATCACCACCAACCATTGCTTCTCCTATTCTATCTCGCTTAGGATGTGCATAACGAATGCCATCTTTATTTCCAACTACAATGAAATCAGCATCTGTTTCGATTCGAATTTTTTCTACAATTGGCTGAATAATAGAACTTGGATTTTCCTTTTGGAAAGCTTCTTGAATTTCTGGTATAGTGGCAACTGTTTTTGCAACATACAATGCTCTTTTGCCAATTTGCTCTTCTACCGTTTCAGATAATATATAGTAAAATAAATAACTCGTTAACAGAAGCACAGCAAGAATAAGCGTGCTAATAGTTAATGTAATTCTCGGTTGTAGTTTTAATTTTTCAAATTTCAAAACCATTCCCCTAACATAGATAAAGTGAAACTTTAATCGGTGGGGGTTTTGTTCATCTCCCACTGATTATTAGTTGAACCAATCGGGCTTTTACGGGCAGTAAGACTCCCAACTAACTCCTTTGCTTTACAGCCGAATTTTGAGGTGGGAGTCTTACTGCCCACAAATAGCGGGATAAAGATAGAATTTAAAGAAAATACTGTCTTTTATTTCCGTATTTAATCATAACACGATTACTATATATTTCTTCAATTTATCTCATGATCGTCGTCACAAAAAAAGAAACGAAGTAAAACTACTACCTCGTTTCTTAATATTTGTTATTATACTTTGAACTTACCAATCATCTCTTGTAATTCTTCAGCCATTTGCGATAGGTGAACTGCTGCTGAATTTATTTCTTCTACTGAGGCTACTTGTTCTTCAGAGGAGCCAGCAATATTTTGAACACTTGCTGCATTTTCTTCAATCGTTGCTGCAATTTCATTAATAGATGCACTTACTTGTTTTGCATCTATCGTCATTCGTTTCGCTACTTCTACCATACTATCAATTTGTACAACTGTATCATTTGTAGATTTCAATATTTCTACAAAGCTTTGTTTCGTTTCATTTGCAACTACAAGCCCTGATTGTACCTCTGTCCCAACTTGATTCATAGAGCTTACAGTTTCTTTTATATCAAATTGTATCTCTTTCACTAGCTTGCCAATTTCCGTAGAAGACTGTCCCGATTGTTCTGCTAATTTCCGCACTTCATCCGCTACAATTGCAAAACCTCTTCCTTGCTCTCCAGCTCTTGCAGCCTCAATTGCAGCATTTAATGCTAATAAGTTTGTCTGCTCTGCAATATGTTGAATCACTTCTAGAATAGCTCCAATTTGCTTCGACTTATCATCTAATAAAGAAATGACTTTGTCTGACTGTGAAACAGATTCATGAATTAATTGCATTTGATTCACAGTTTGTTCAACCAACTTTCCACCATCTTCAGCTTTTTGCTTCGTGTACATAGACGCTGTAGATACTAATGAAGAGCTATCCGCAACACGCTGAATTCCTTCTGTAACTTCTTCTAACAAAGTCGCTCCTTCTTCAACTTCCCGCGTTTGTATTTCTGCTCCACTCGATACTTGTTCCATTGCTTGTGTAATTTGTTCCGTCGCTTCACTTGCTTGCTTCATGCTAGCTGTTAATTCTTCCGAAGAGGCTGCTACATGACCAGCTGAAGTATTAATATTTGAAATTACATCATGTAATGATGCCGCCATCTCATTAAAACTTTCTCCTAACTGTCCAATTTCATCCTTCGAACGAACAGTAATTGATTCCGTTAAGTCACCTTCGCTAATTTTCCTTGCTGATATAACAAGTTGTTTTAACGGTTTAATAATAGAAGCAATTATGAAGTAAATTACAATTCCACCAATTATTAATGAAATTCCAAGAACAGTTATTGTTTTATAGAAAATAGGTTCAGCCGCTTCAATAATTTCTTTTGAAGGCATAATTCCTGCTATTTTCCATCCAGTTATCTTATTCGTTTTAAAAGTGATATTGCGATCCTCACCATCTAATGAAAATTTAAAATCACCTATTTCCTGTTTGTACAGCTCTTTTTCAAGTTTTTCTTCTACCTTATCCCCCGGCTTCAGCGTTGGATGTGCTACCACATTTTTATCTTGATCAAAAATTGCAGCATACCCTTGTTTACCGATATTAACCATTTTTGAAGTGTTTACAATATCATTAATAATTAAATCAATACCGAGGACGCCACTTTTATCCTCATTTTGTTTTGCTATTGTAATAACAATATTTCCTGTCGTTTTTGATTTATATGGAGCTGTGATAATCACTTCTCCGCTTTTTTTCACTGCCTCTTTGTACCACTCTCTTTCTGTAGGATTATATCCTTCTGGCATTTGAATAGCTGGTGATTGAACAAATTGTCCATTACTAGATCCCGTATAGATTGCTTCCATTTCTGGATGTAATTTATTATATTCTTCTAATTTATTCTGTACGTTTTGAAGCTGATCAGCTTGATAACTCGCCCCAGTAAATAGCTTTGTAAAGTATGCTACGTCTACTTTCTTACTATCTAACTCTTTATTAATTACATTATTTAAAATCTTTATGTTATCTTTTGCTGATTGTAAAATTGTTTCATTAAAGTTTGTCTTTGCCTGTTGATAAGACGTCCAACCAATTACAATACTTGGAAGAATTAAAATAATAATAAATGATACAAATAACTTTGTTTTTAAACCACTACTCCTTAATTTTCCTTGAAACATATTTCTATCCCTCCATACCGTTTAAATGCAATTATTTTACTTTTAATCCCTTTATATAAATCATACGATACAATTACATTGATGAGACTCTCTATCTCTTTTCCTCATCTTTCTCTACATTTGAAGAATTTTTGCATACATTTCTCATTCTATAGAAATTAAATAATTAAAACACTATATAAAAATTTTATATTATTCGAAATATTATATTTCACGGAAGAACCTCTAGTATCATATTTACTAGAGGTTCTTCCTATTTTACTATTCTCTATCTTTTTCTACTTCTTTTTTCTCATCTTCTACTACAGATACGACAGGTTTATCATTTGATAGTTGCTGCACAGCACCTTTTCCAGCGAATCCTTCTAGTAATTCTTTTAAATCAATACCAGAAGAGGCTTTTAAAGTTTCTTGCATTGTTGCCATTAAATCTGTCGCATACCCTGCAACTTTCCCGGCGCCGCTATTCTTGCCACCGCCGCCTGTATCAACGACTGTAATTTTATCAATATTGCTAAGTGGACTCGCAACTTCTTTCGCATAACTTGGAAGCATTTTAAGGACCATATCCATAATCGCGGCTTGCCCATATAATTCAAATGCTTCTGCAATTTTTTGTTTCGCTTCTGCTTCTGCTAAACCTTTTAACCTAATAACATCTGCTTCCGCTGTACCTTGTGCCTTTTGTACTTCTGCCTTCGCCTGACCTTGTGCTTTTTCAATTTCTGCTTTTGCTAAACCTTCCACACGAACTTCTTCTGCACGTGCTCTTGCTTCTGCTTCAATTTTATATTGATCCGCATCTGCTTTTTTCATTTGTTTTACTTTTTCCGCTTCAGCTGATTGTTCAACAGCATAGCGATCTGCATCTGCCTTTTTCTTTACTTCTGCATCATATTGCTTTTCACGACGTGCGATCTCTTTTTCTTCTAACTCAATTTGCTTTTCACGCTCAATGATTTTAACTCGCATTTGCTCTTCTGTAACACCTTGTTGCGCTTTCGCCTGTTGCAATTCGTAAGAAAGATCCGCATCTGCACGAGCTTGTTCTTGGTCTCTCTTATAAGACTGTACTTTTAATTCCTTATGTTTTTCAGCTTCAGCGATTTGTGCATCACGTTGATATTCAGCTTCTTTCGCTTCTTTCTCAGCACGAGCTTTTTCAATTCGTGCCTCTTTTTCACGCTCTGCATTCGCAACTGTTGCATCACGCTTAACCATTGCAATTTGTGGCTGACCAAGTGCATCTAAGTACCCGTTTTTATCCATTATTTCTTTAATTGTAAAGGAAACGATGCGAAGACCCATTTTCTTCAAATCAGTCGAAGCTACTTCATGCACCTTTTGAGCAAATTGCTCTCTGTTACTATAAGCATCTTCTACTGTCATAGAAGATAAGATAGCACGTAGATGCCCTTCTAAAACTTCCTTTGCTTCTATTTTTAACTCTTCCGTTTCTTTTCCTAAATATTGTTCAGCTGCTGTAGATACTTCTTCAATTGTCGATCCTACTTTAATAATAGAAACACCGTTTACTGTAATCGGTACACCTTGTTTCGTATACGTATCACGTGTTCCAACTTCTAATTTGTAGTTTAATAAGCTAAGAGGCTCTCCTCTTTGCATAATTGGAACTATGAAAGTACCGCCACCGCGGATAATCTTAATCTTCTTTCCATCATCAGTGGTAACAACATTCTTTCCACCACCAAGCCAGTTCCCTGTTACAATTAATGCTTCGTCTGGGCCAACTGTACGATACTTCGTAATGAACACTAAAATGAGTAGAATTAAAATTGCGAGTAAAACTCCACCGATAATTAATGGAATCGTCATGTAAATTCCCCCTTATAATTTTGGCTTCTTTAAAGAATAAGCTATGTTTTGTACAAGCAAAACACCATCTTGAACTCCCTCGATAATAACTTCAGTTCCTTGTGGAATATCTTTTTTCCCAATTGTTTTAGCTAGAATTGCATTACTTCCAAATTGAGAGGAGATTAATACTTCACCAAACCCTTCTGTAGGAATTGTCGTAATGACTTCTCCCTTACAACCAATGAATTCATCCATACGTTGCACAGTGTTTTGTTCTGCTTCTGCAATCGGCTTTAAAATTAGTATTTTCATTATAAATACACCAATAAAGGATATAGCAAATGAGCCCCCAAAAATAATAATGCTATTAAAGGAAAATAAATATTCTCCTATATAACTAAGTCCACATAACATGGCGAAAAAACTAAGTAATAAAGTAACAACGGATACAGATCCGCCTCCAAAACTAAATATTGATTCAAATATATCTCCAAAGAAGATATAAATAACAGTGAGTATAGTAGCAATTATAAATCCGTATAAATAAATTGTTTCAAGTGGATAACCAAACAAGACCATTTCTTATCCCCCTTTCTTAAACAATCCTTTTTTGTTATGTGTATGCCCCACCTCTTTCAAAGATTATTATTCTTAATTTTCAGTTATTTATCCTTTAAAGAAAAACCTGTAAGACAGGTCTCTAAAAAAGAACAGGAGAAACCTATTGTGACAGGCTCCTCCTAGAAAATAACCGATATATTATATATCTATATAATATATTATTTTCCACAAAAAGTAAAGTGAAACATACATTGGAAGAACACTTATTTTACTGATAATGAGTACGTTCCATCACCATTATCATATTTATATACATACAAGTAATATTTGCCCGGTTTTGCATTGAATTTTGCTTCTATATGATTTCCATTGGCTTGACCGTAAGCTGCGTAATTTTGCATATCTGATTCGTGGTGAAGCACCCATGTCATCCCAATTCCATATTCATTTAGAACAGAAATATCGATATCTTTCGCTGATGCCACATTAAATGTATAAACGTCCGTATGATCCCCACCAATAAGACTACCTTTAATAGTGGTATTTAGTCCGATACGATTTGCTTCATCTGGACGATTGTTTGGTTCGGATTCTATTAAACTCCCATCTTTAATCGTAACCGCTGTTTCACTTTTGCTTTCTTTTCCTTTATCATCTTTCACTGTTAATGTTGCTTTATATGTTCCTGCCTTTTCATATGCATGTAATGGATTAACTTCTGTGCTTGTATTCCCATCTCCAAAGTCCCATAAATAAGAAACGATTTTTCCATCTTCATCGTTTGAACCATCACTCTTAAATTGAATGCCTTCCTTTACAAGCCCATTGTAAGGGCCATTTATATTAACCGTCGGAGCTTTATTTTCTTCTTCATCTTTTGCAATACCATGGAAGACTACATCATATTCAAATTGATTGGAGCTATTCACACGATAATTGACGAAGTATGCTGTAACAGTTTTGTAGCCACTCCATTCTTTTTGCGCCAATTGTTCTAAAGCTTCATTTACTCTTTTACTCATTGCTTTCCAATCTTCTGATTCACCCTTCGTTACATTACCTGTATACGTACCTTCTAATGTAAATGTATTGAAGAATTGAGATGTATGCTTTGTCATTTTTGCATCTTTCATATGCAACGTATCGTTAATTTCTTTCTTTACTGCTGTTAATGCTTTTGGTGCATGTTCAGCTAAATAATCATCTGCTACTTCCGGCACATTGTACTTATCTTGATTATCAATTAACTGCTGCATATACTCTTGATACTCTTTATTTAATTTCGAATCTTTACTCAAAGTCTCACGATACGTATCATAATTTTTCACGTCATTCGCACGAATTAAATCTTGAATTTTATCAAATGTTTCAAATTGATGCGTATATAAGTAAGACTGCAATGCGAACGAGTAGTTATAGAAATCCCAAGAACCATATTTAGCAAATAGTGTACGCTCTGCTGTATAACGGCTTGCAGGATCAGATGATAAGCCACTAATTATGCTCTTTCTCGGTACAACGTTATTCGTACGAGTAGATCCCGCAAAAAATTCCGCATTCCCTTCTTGGAACCAAGTTAATCTTTCATTTTGATACATATCTCCTCTTCCAAATAAACCTGGAACCTCATATCTTCCTTGAAGATAATGAGTAAACTCATGACGGAATAACTCTTCTAAACTATAAATACTTTGTTCTGGCGTACGCTCATATGTAAAGAATGTGCCTGTCTCTTCAATATAAATTCCACCGTTGTTTGTTTCATATCCGTACAGTTGTCTATTTAGCTGATATTCATCTGGAGTGTTATAGATTACTATCGTTAATACATCGTCTGCATTACCTTGTTCTAAAGCTTTATCATTACCGATTACACGATGATATTGCGCCTTTACTTCCTTTGCTGCCCAGTATAACCTCTTAATTTTTTCTTCTGATACTTTATCTCCTGTTTTAAATACAATAGATCCATCGTCGAATGTGTACGTTTTTGGTAAGTACTGCTGTTTTCCTTCTTCACGTATCTTTTCTAAATCTATCGTATTTCCGTTATAATCTTTCCCGTTATAATTAGTTGTAATTTGTTCTACCGCAACAAAATAAGCTTCACTTAGACGTGGATACATATACATTGCTTGTGTTACAACTTCTAAGCCTTTATTTGGATTACTATGAAACTTTCCTAAACGACTAGCAAAATAAATTCCATTATTTATAAGCCACTTATTTTCTGATGTTACTTGATTTAGAAGAGCAATGCGATTAATCTCATTAATAAATCCATCTACTTTCCCATACCACATTGTATCTTTTGCTTCTTTACGAGTTTCAAATAAATAAGATTGCATATCATAATCGATGCCTTGCATAATATCGTATACTGCTTGTCCTTTCATACGATCACTAACATATGCAGCAAAATTATCGTTATACTGCTTTAAAATACTAGTTGCGTATTGAACCGTTTCAACATCACTTGAAGCATTACTAATTAATTTACCGTATGCAGATACTACTGCATCTTGCTCATTTGTTCCAAGCTTAAAATTTGGATTTTTTGCAATAGCTTTTAACGCTGGTAAACATTTGTCCTGAAAGCTTCTTTCATTTAAATCGCTTAATTCTTTATTATAAAATGCAAGGTAAAAAGCCGAACGTAATACTTCAGTAAATGTTTGAATTCCCTTTGAATCATCTTTCGTAAATGTACTACCTCTATGAGCTAATTCATCTATAATTACTTGCATTCTTCCTTTGTCTTGATAGAAAGCTTTTGCGTCTTCATTAAACTGGAATAAATCTGTAATTTGATTCCACTTAATACTCCCTAACGTTTCAATTAACTCTTGATGACTCATTTTGTTTAAATCAGCCATTGAATAGTTTTCTTTAACTTGTTTTCTTACTGAACTTTTCATAATAGGTGCTGGACGTTGTGAAAAGTCTCCTACTTTTAAACGTTCTTGAAACGATAATGTTTCATCAGCTTTCGAAATATGTCCAACTTCATCTACTGGTTTTTCAATTCCGACCGGTTTCGATTTCAACACGTTATATGGTACTTTTTCTTCCGCTGACACATGAGTTTGAATTGCTCCTAACGATAGAGCCATTGTACTAATACTAAGCATCACTTTATTGAACTTTGATTTCTTGTTCACACTATTTCCTCCTATTTAAATATTCCATTCAAGAAGTTAACATATTATCCAGATAAAATAATGTAAAATGCAATATTTCATATTATTTCTTTATACATTTTGACCATATAGTGAACGAACTTTTTGCATGATTGGGTAAATAAAGAGCTTGAAAAACTAGGTAAAGAAAACTTCCTCCACACGCTATATGACAAGCATTTAAAAGAAGAATTCGTGCCTCAAATTAGTCCTGAATCCGTTATTACTGAAAGTGGAAAAGTAAATTTAAAAAACCCATTCGTATAAAATGTAATTTTCATACGAATGGGTTTTTTACTCTATTATATAGTGCTGTAAACATGACTTCTCTTCAAAACCTACTTTCTTATACAATTTCATAGCACTTTCATTATTCGTATTCAAACATAGTTCTATCTCTTCCATCCCTTGGAAGGAGAAAATATACTGAATTGCAGCTTGTAATAAACACTCTCCAACACCTTTTCTCCTACTATTTACAGCAGTTGCAATAAATTCGATATTCGCTTCATGAAACTGCGGATTTACTTCAACATATACATAACCTTCTAACTTATCATTCTCTTTACTTACAAATAATTTATTTGTATCACTTAACCGTTCAATAATTTCATTTCCTTCATAAATATATAAATCAAAATGTAATCATTTCTCGAATAAATGATAATGTTTCTCATTGTAGGCTAAAAAATAAAAAGTTTACAAAAAAATTAACCCCTTTTAAGGGGTTATGCCATTTTCTCTCCAGATTCTTCTCTAAAAAAGCTTTTCATTGCATGAAATACATCTGCTTTTTGCTTTAAAATATAATATCTGAAATTCTCATCTTTAATATTTTTATATGCCGACATAAGCGTACTGTGGCGGTTGTACTGGTTCACTTCCCCATAACCAAACATATTACACTTCTTCATCAACTCTTCCACAAGCTTTACGCATCTAGCATTATCCGAAGTTAAATTATCACCGTCTGAAAAATGGAATGGATAAATATTATAGCGATCTGGTGAATATTTATTATCGATTAACTCAAGTGCTTTTTTATATACAGAAGAACATATTGTTCCGCCGCTCTCACCTTTTGAGAAAAACTCTTCTTCTGTGACGACTTTCGCTTCCGTATGATGTGCAATAAACTCAATATCAACTGTTTCATATTTTGTGCGTAAAAATCTTGTCATCCAAAAGAAGAAGCTACGTGCCATATACTTCTCCCATATTCCCATCGATCCACTCGTATCCATCATCGCTAATACAACAGCTTTCGAATCTGGCTTTAACACTTCATTCCAAGTACGGAACTTTAAATCTTCTTGGTGAATCGGATGGAAAGATGCTTTACCGCGCATTGCATTTCGTTTATATGCGGATATCATCGTTCGCTTCTTATCAATATTTCCCCATAATCCTGTTTTTCTAATATCATTAAATTCAATGTGCTCAATTCGGTTTTCATCCATTTCTTTTCGCTTTAAATTAGGTAGCTCTAACTCTTTGAAAAACGCTTGCTCTAATTCTAAAATTGAAACTTCCGCTTCATAATAATCTTCCCCAGCTGCATCTCCCGCTCCTTGCCCTTTTCCTGGTCCTTTCTGCTTTTGACCACCTGATCCATCTCTCGCAACGACATCCCCAACTTTGCTATCACCGTTTCCTTGCCCTACATGTTTATTTTTATCATAATTATATCTAATCTTATATTCATCTAAAGAACGAATCGGTATTTTCACAACATCCCTACCATTAGACATAACAATATTTTCTTCTGTTACAAGGTCTGGTAAATTATTTTTAATTGCTTCTTGTACTTTTTCCTGATGGCGTTGTTGGTCGTCATATCCTTTGCGATGGAGGGACCAGTTTTCCTGTGAAATCGTATAGTTTGGTTGATTTTCTTCGCCCATGCCTTTCCCTCCTTACTGTATTTTTCTTTCATATGAACAGCAATCTATAATTTTGTTTTCTAGTGTGCATAACTAGAATATTTGAAAAGTAACTGTTCATCGAAACTTATCCCATAAACATATCAATTATTTTTCGCACAATACTCCGAGCATCTTAAACAAAATTTTGCCACTCACATAATAGAAAGAAACATTCAGCCGTTGATAAGAAAGAAACACAACGCATTGTTGCACACATCTCCGCTTTGCAACATATTGTATTGTGTTGGCTTTTTTCGTATGAATGGTTGGTTACTCTATCATATGCATATTGTAAAAATAATTGACAATAAATTCATGAAATTGCATCTTAATTTATTATATTTGGACAAGCTATGACACTTTTTACAAATATCAGTGGATAAAAAAACGCTGTCCCGAGAACAAGAGACAGCGTTTTTATTATCAGACTATCGATTTAACAAACTACCTACATAGCGTAACAGTTCATTTGCAGATGAAGAATTATAGCCATGCTCATCAATTAAGCGTGCAACAACATCATTGATTTTCTTAAGCTGATTTTCGTCCGGTGTTTTCGTTGATGTTGTAATTTTCACTATATCTTTTAAATCAGCAAATAGTTTTTTCTGAATCGCTTCACGAAGACGTTCGTGTGAATTATAATCAAAGCGTTTTCCTTTACGTGCATAAGCAGAAATACGAATTAAAATTTCTTCACGGAATGCTTTCTTAGCATTTTCTGAAATTCCAATTTGCTCTTCAATCGAACGCATAAGTTTTTCATCCGGGCTCATTTCTTCACCCGTTAACGGATCACGTAATTTTGATTTATTGCAGTACGCCTCGACGTTATCTAAGTAATTATCCATAAGTGTCTTAGCTGATTCTTCGTATGAATAAACAAACGCTTTTTGTACTTCTTTCTTAGCAATTTCATCGTATTCTTTTCTCGCTAATGAGATGAAATTCATATAACGCTCTCGATCTTCATTACTAATCGATGGATGCTGATCCAACCCATCTTTTAAAGATCTAAGTACATCTAACGCGTTAATAGATGGTACCTCTTTTCGAATAATTGTAGAAGAAATTCGGTTAATGACATATCGAGGATCAATACCCTTCATACCTTCATCTTGATATTCGCGTTGCAGCTCCTCTACATCAATCGCATTATAACCTTCTACCGTTTCTCCATCATATAAACGCATCTTTTTAATTAAATCAATATCCGGACGCTTCGGATCTTTTAAACGAGTTAAAATAGTGAACATTGCTGCAACTCGAAGTGTATGTGGTGCAATGTGGACATTGGATACATCACTTTCACGAATCATTTTTTCATAAATATGTTCCTCTTCACTCACCCGTAAATTATATGGAACTGGCATTACAATAATTCGTGAATGCAATGCTTCATTTTTCTTGTTTGCTATGAAGGAACGATACTCTGTTTCATTCGTATGCGCTACAATTAATTCATCTGCTGAAATAAGCGCAAATCTTCCTGCTTTGAAATTTCCTTCTTGCGTAAGCGATAATAAATGCCATAAAAATTTCTCATCACATTTTAACATTTCTTGGAATTCCATCATACCTCGGTTCGCCTTATTTAATTCTCCATCAAATCGATACGCACGTGGATCTGATTCTGAACCATATTCTGCAATTGTTGAAAAGTCTAGACTACCTGTTAAATCGGCAATATCTTGTGATTTTGGATCAGACGGACTAAATGTACCAATCCCTGTACGACGATCTTCAGAGAAGAAAATACGCTCTACAACTACATCCTCAATTCTCAATCCGTATTCTTGCTCTAGACGCATAACATTTAATGGTGATAAATTCCCTTCAATTCTTACTCCATACTCATCAAAGAAATCATCCCGTAAATGATGCGGAATTAAATGAAGTGGATCTTCATGCATCGGGCAGCCTTTTATTGCAAAAATCGCTCCACGATCTGTTCGTGAATATGTTTCTAATCCTCGTTTCAACATCGTAACTAGTGTTGATTTCCCTCCACTAACAGGACCCATTAATAATAAAATACGTTTTCTAACATCTAATCGTTTTGCAGATGGATGAAAATATTCTTCCACAAGGCGTTCTAAGGCATCCTCTAATCCAAATAGTTGATTACTAAAGAAGTTATATTTTCTTCTACCATCAACTTCTTCAATACCAGCATCTTTTATCATATTGTAAATGCGAGAGTGTGCTGTTTGAGCCACCCATGGTCTTTCTTTCACAAGCTCCAAATACTCCGCAAACGTACCTTCCCATTGTAAACGTTCTTCTGCTTCTCGATGCTGTTCAATTTTCTTTAGAATATCCATTATAGCTCCTCCCCCATCTCCTTGTTCAATCGGATTATTATAAAAGGTATGCTAGGATGTCCTTAAACATTCTTTAAATCAAAACGAAATATATAATAGCGCTATAAAATTCTCTCCAAAATTCAAAGAAAATTCTGTATAATAAAGGTATTAACGTTTTTAACTTGCTATTCATTTTTATTAAATTCTTTTCTTCTAAGAACCTTACATACATTTCGATTAATAAATAGAATTCGTCAACCGAAAAAGTAAGGAGGAAATTAGTATGAAGTTATTATTAATTTTAGGTGTATCAATTACATTTCTTACAGCTATTTTCACATCCGGTTATAACGATAAACCAGGTACACATAAAAAGTGATGTGCTTTTTAGCACATCACTTTTTTCTCGTTTTTTTAAATTATTTAAAATAAATATTTTCCACATCGCATATCGATAAAGGGCGATTATAATAATAACCCTGTACGAGTTTCACATTCTTCTCCTTTAAAAATTGTATTTGTTCCGCTTTCTCCACTCCTTCTGCAATTACATTTAATCCTAGAGTATGTGCTAAATGAATAATTGCAGCCGTAATATTCGTATCTCTTTCATCTATATATATACCTTCCATAAAAGAACGATCAATTTTTAACGTATCAATTGGATACGTTTTTAAATAACTTAAAGATGAATATCCCGTTCCAAAATCATCCAAATGAATCTTTAAATTTTGTTCTTTTAACTGTAATAACACTCTTTTCGATAAATCTTTATGTATAAGGGCCCCTTCTGTAACTTCTATTGATAATAAATGAGGTGGCACATTGTACTTTTTTAAAGCTCGTGTAATCATCTCTATTAATGTAATAGAACGAAAATGTCTGGCCGAAATATTAACTGCAATCGGTACAACTTCATATCCTTTATTTAACCATTCACGTATTTGCTTACAAACTTGATGTACTACCCATTCATCAAGTTTAATAATAAACCCTGTTCTTTCAGCAAGTGGAATAAATTGATTTGGTGGGACGAGACCCAGCCCCTTATTCTCCCACCTTATTAGAGCTTCCATACTCGCTATCGTTTCTGTTTCAATATTGATTTGAGGTTGATAATATAGGAAAAATTCCTTTTTCTCTATAGCACGATGCAACTGGTTTTCTATTACAAACCTTTGTTCACGTTCACAATCTAATCCATTACAATAAAAATAATAATGCCCTTTTCCTTTTTCTTTTGCTTTCTCCAAAGCTGCGTCGACTCTTTGGAAAAGCATTTTTTCATCCACTCCATCTTTTGGGGCCATTACAATCCCAATTGATGCACTTAAATAAACATCCTCTTCCTCTATTACAAAATGCTCACTAATTTTCTTTAATATAGTTTGTGCAACTTCCTCTACGCATTCTTTCGTTATATTTTCTATTAACATAACAAATTGATCATCGTGTTCTCTAAATAAGTGCATACCTTCTATTTGTTGGTTTCGTAAGCATTCCGTGACTTTTTTTAATACTTGATCTCCTTCTTTATGACCAAATGTATCATTAATTAGGTGAAATTCATCCAAATCTATAAAAACAAGAGCAAACTCTTTATAATCATTTAAAAGAACATTTAATTTATTTGTACATGAAATTCTATTCATTAGCCCTGTTAACTGATCATAGTAAGCCAAATATTCTGTTTTCATTTCATTTAATACTTGCATTGTAACGTCTCTCGTAACAATATATACCCCAACAATTTCACCATTCACAATAATCGGGATAGTTCTCACAGAAATATAAAGCTCATATCCTTCTTTATGAACATATTTCTTTGCAACGACTTGTTTTGCCCTTCCCTGTAAAGCCCCCTTAAATATAGTTTGAAAAGCTTCTTCATATTCCTTATTTATAAACTGAAAAACAAATTGATTACTTAGCTCTTCATATCTATATCCAAATATTTCATACGTTGCTGGATTTGCATATGTAATTCTCCCAATAGAGTCTACAGATATAATGGAATCATTATTATATTCTAGTAATGACTTAAATAACATTTGTTTTTCCTCTATTTCCACCTTTTCCTCAACCTGTGCTGTAATATCCCTAGTAATACAAATAATAAACTGGCATATTCCATCCACATCGTATACTGGATTAAGTGAAGATTCATAATGGATATCACCAGTTGGTAAACTGATTACATCACAAAAAGTATGCGCTCTCGCTTCTCTCATTACTTTTACATATTGCCCTTGTAATATTCTCGCCGTACCTTCTGGCAATACTTCTGCAAAAGTTTTTCCGTAACACTCTTCGCTTAGCCTAGCGTGATCCATCCCTATTTTATTCATATATATATATTTAAAAGTTTCATCATCAATAACTTTCACAATGAATACTAAATCTTGAATAGCATGTAACAATCCTTGTCTTATTAAATCCATATCTATCATACTTAAAAAGGTATTTTGACTGTTATATTTTTCTTTCATATTTATCTCAACCCGTCTTCTCTATTTTTATTCATATATCTCATTCTATATGAATATGTACCTTTTTTAAAATGTATGATTACATATTATTTTTATTTAAATAAAAAAGTCGCCAAATGGCGACTTTTAATAAACGATTTCTAAATCTAATCCTGGATAATTTTGTTGACGGAACGCTTCATAAATTAAAATTGCTGCTGTATTAGATAAATTTAATGAACGTACTTTATCCGTCATTGGAATACGTAAACAATGATCGAAGTTTTCTTCAATTACATTAGCTGGTAATCCATTTGTTTCTCTTCCAAACACGAAATAGTAATCCTTCTCACGTTTGCTATAATCAAATGCTGTATGAGCTTTCTCGCCATACTTTGTTAAATAGAAGAATTCACCATCTTTATTTTTCTCATAAAACTCTTCGATTGAATCATAATACGTAATTTTTACGTGCTGCCAATAATCTAATCCTGCACGCTTTAACATTTTGTCATCCGTTGAAAATCCAAGCGGTCTAATCAAATGTAATTCTGTTCCAGTTGCTGCACAAGTACGTGCAATATTTCCTGTATTTGCTGGAATTTCTGGTTGATATAAAACAACATGTACTCCCACGCGATATTCACCTCTATTTTTTGTCTACTACGTATTATACCACTTGAACGAAAAATCTCTACCCATTAATAATATGAAAGAATTTATATTTCATTTGTGGTGTGTATTTACTAGAGTCTTCATAATTCCAATAACGCCGACGGCTATTCGCTGAATGTGCATTTACAAGCGGCATCCCATCTGCATCTTTCGCTACTACAATCGTCGTATGATTCCACCTACCATCATCCTCGAAATCATAAACAATTACATCACCAAGAATAAGGTCTTCTGGCTTTTCTACTGCTTCTGCTCGAAGACCAGTTGTAGCGCCTGACAAATACCAATAAAAAGAGTGTGCTACAGCCCAACTCCAACTCCACTGGTTTTCTCTTTGCCACCATCCTTTACGGATATTAGGATACCCGTTCATTGGTACTTCTCCAGTATGAAGACATTGCGAAATATAATTCGTACAATTATCAGGGAAATTACGATACGCAGGATTTCGATCATCCCACCAGCGCTCTGCATATTTTACTGCTTCTAAACGATTATATTGATATGAACCGTATTTTTCTTTCGTGACTTCCCGCTCTAACGTCTCACCTATTCCACTCTCTTCTTGCACTTCAATAGCATAATCATCTATTATACGGCTATTGCTTAAACAGACTCGTCGTTTTAATTGTTCCTCTTCGATATAAAATAATTCTTTATGCTTAATTAAATATTTCAAGTGTATTTGATAATCAATTTCTTGATGCTCACTACTATTTAATTGTCTAATGAAAGAAATATCCGCAGTCGCTTTCACTATATCTGCACTACGTTTTTGAAACAATTGTTTCTTTCTCTGTACCATTTGTAATAAATCTTCTGCAATACCGTCCACATCGGTTCGTTTCTCTGTTATATATGCTAAAAACTGTTGCACTTGCTTTTCAATACTCGCTTTTACAACCATTCAGTCTCCCTCCCATATTACAATATGAAAAAGGGAGATATTATCTACTCTTTTTTCTGCGCTAACAATTCAAGCCCACGATTCATTTCATGAAGAACCTCTTCGTCCTTCTCGCGTCCCATCGCTTTTTCAATGGCTTCGCCTACTCCATCTCCACCAATTTTTCCAAGTGCCCATGCTGCTGTTCCGCGAAGTACTGGCCTTGGGTCATCTTTCATAACACCAATTAAATCAGGAATTGCTGCTGTTTCTTTAAAATGTGCAAGTGCTAAAATGGCATTTCGTTGCAATGGCTTTTTACCTCTCCATGAACCAGACATAATTCCATACTTCTCTTTAAAATCACGATTACTAATTGTTAAAAGCGGTGTTAATAACGGTTTAACTACCTCAGGATCTGGCTCCATTTCAGGATGGTTATGAAAATCCATTCCTTTATTTTTCGGACAAACAGTCTGACATGTATCACACCCATATATACGATTTCCTATTTTATCGCGATATTCTTCAGGCAGAAATCCTTTTGTCTGTGTTAAAAAGGCAATACATTTCTTCGAGTCTAACTGTCCACCTTGTATTAAAGCACCTGTAGGACAAATATCAATACATTTCGTACAACTTCCACACTGATCTTCTATTGGCTGATCAGGAGGAAATGGAACATTCGTAATCATTTCTCCTAAGTATACATACGAACCAAATTCAGGCGTAATAATAGCGCAGTTCTTACCACTCCACCCAATACCTGCACGCTCTGAAACAGCTCGATCACTTAGCTCACCTGTATCAACCATTGATTTCACTTCTATATCCGGAAGTTTTTCGATTAAATATGCCTCTAACTTTTGCAAACGATCTCGTAAAACAAGATGATAATCTTGTCCCCAAGAAGCGCGACAAAAAATTCCACGTCGTTCTCCCCGCTTACTTAACGGTGCATTTTTTAATTTTGAAGGATATGCTAAAGCAATCGCAATAATCGATTTCGCACCAGGTAACAATAGCTGTGGATTAGTTCTCTTCTCTATGTCAGGCTCTTCGAATCCGGACTGATAATTTAATTGTTGTTGCTGGATTAGCCGCTGCTTTAATTCCTCAAATGGTGACGCACTGGCAAACCCTATTTTATCTATACCAATCGTTTTACTATACGCAATTACTTCTTGCTTTAATTGTTCAAAATCCATTCTTAATCGCCTCCTCCGATGAATCCATCCCTTATGTAACGACTATATTGGTTAGCAATTCACTTTCGGAATAATATTCTTTACTTCTATTTTCGCATACAATTATGATTTTCAAACATTAAAAAACGCAATGCCTCGTTTATCTTGGAAACGAAACACTGCGTTGATCACAATTTATTAGAAAAACATTAAATAAAATTTGGAGCGGGTGAAGAGAATCGAACTCTCGACCAGAGCTTGGAAGGCTCTTGTTTTACCACTAAACTACACCCGCAAATATGAGATAAATATAAGATATTGAAATAACTTATGTAAAGTAGTATAGCATGTAAAAAAATGCGAAGCAAGAATTTTATCGAAAAAAGTCGAAAAAGTGATGAGATACTCATCACTTTTTCAATTCTTTATCAATTGCCTTCTTCATACTATCGAAATCAGGGTTTGCAAGATTTCCATTTATATATACTGAAGGAGCACCTTGAACATTTAATTTTTTAGCACGATCTGAATCTTTACGTACTTTGTCTTTAATTTCTTTACTGTGTAAATCTTTTTTAAATTGTTCTACATTAATTTTTGGAAGCTTGTCTTGCACAATCTTAAGAAGTAATTCTTCTGTAATCCATTCTTCCGTATCTTTCTTTTGACTTTGATAAATCTCATCATAGAAAATCCAGAATGAATCTTTATCTTGTTTATAAATTGCTTCACCAGCAGCTGCACCTAAATCAGAATCTTTTCCGATAAATGGGAAGTTAATGAAATATAACTGTACTTTGCCTTTATCAATATATTCTTCTTTTAATCGTGGTAATACTGTTGCATCCCACGTACGACAAGCTGGGCATTTAAAGTCGCCAAATTCAACTACCTTAACTGGAGCATCATCTTTCCCTAAAGATTGTTGCGTAGAATAAGCAAACATCTCATTCCCTTTATCTTTTTTGTCATTTATGATGCTATACACAATCGTCCCGATTACAATCAATACTGCGATAGAAAAAACTATACCAAGAGCTATGAGTTTGTTTGATGATTTCATATACATTCCTCTTTAAATTCATATTCTGTATACATCATTGTACACAATACACATAATATCAATACTTTTATAGGTCACGCAATGAACACGCTCACATAAATTACAAAAACACAACAATTGTGACAATATTGTGTCGCCATTTGTCACATTTTATTCAAAAAAAGAAGCTCCTCTATAGGAACTTCTTTTAACTTACTGCTTTTTCACGGGCATTTTTTAACACGGACTGCTCTGTTTTTATATCATGACGAATTACCAATTTCTCACTAACTGCTTGCACATATTCATCATGATTTATATATCCTTCTTTCTCCATTAGTCTTAAAACTACATTTCGTCTCTCTACTGCTTTATCATAATTTTGTGCAGGTGAGTAATAAGCTGGCGCTTTTACTACAGCAGCCATCATTGCACTCTCAGCCAACGTTAATTGATCCACCTTTTTACCGAAGTAAAGGTTTGCTGCTTTTTCAATTCCCCATGCCCCTTCTCCGTAGTAAATATTACTCACATATAATTTTAAAATCTCATCTTTCGTGAATGTACGTTCAATTTTTTTCGTATAAAAAATCTCTTTCCACTTACGAGAAAATGTACGTTCATTAGATAAGAAAGCATTTTTAGATAACTGCTGTGTAATCGTGCTTCCTCCTTGCACAACACCACCAGCTTTTATATTTTCAATAGACGCTCGAACAATTGCTATATAGTCTAAACCATTATGATGATAAAATCTTTTATCTTCCGTCGCAATAAATGCGTGTGTTAATGATTCTGGCACCTCTAACTTAGCGGGTACTTGCAGTTTACTAATATCACTTCGCTCAATCATTACATTTCCAATGAATAATAATGTACAACTTAACAATAATAATAAAATGATGGCTTTATAAAGAAATTTAGTTATTGGATTCAATGCAACTTTTTGATGATAGTTCACTCTAGATAATACTCGTTCTTTCATCTTGAACACCTCTTTTCCACACAGCATACATAACTCTTAACTTAAGAATACCTTGTTGTAAAAGAATATCCCATCGATTTCTCTTACACCTACCTTACAACATTGTAAGGTATAAAAATGTATTGTATCACAGTCCTTTTTTATCTACTACTCATATGAAATGTTGAATATACATTATTTCCCTCACTATTAGCAGGCGTAGTGTTTCCCTTAATAACCAGTCAAAGTAAAGAGCTTAAGAAGCACTAAATCCCTTATAAAAGCCTCTTAATATATACTTTATTCTTTTATTATATCAGCTATAAATTTTTACTTTTAAACATCTAGCAATCTAATTATATACGATATATCACCATTATACAGAACAAACGTTCCTCAAATCAAGACTATCCTTCGTATTATTCCGCTATTTGCGGGCAGTAGGACTCCTCCTAAAAGCCCGATTGGTACGGGCTAATAATCAGTGGGGGATGAACACCCTCTACTGATTAAAGTTTCACTTTATCATTTTGACCTTTTTCTGAAACAGTATACATAAAGAAAAGGTTAGCAATTTGAGATGTCCTCAAATACCTAACCTAAACTTTACATTCTTCCTATAAGATTATACGGCTGAACTTCCCATGTTTCGTATGGAATGAAATGCGTTGCTTTCATCGCATCAAGTGTCCTTGATTTCATATGAGGACGCGTTATATACTCATCGATGTTCTCTTCGTTTAAAGCAACAAATTTTGCTTCTTTTATTTCTTCAGATTGAATTTTTATTTCACCACTAACATATGCCACTTTAAAAACAACAGCTAAAATATGCATAGAAGCGTTATAATAAACCCCTGTAACTCCGATAGGCTTCACAGTTAAGCCCGTTTCCTCCATTATCTCCCTACAAACAGCTTGATCGAGTGCTTCTCCTTCTTCTACCTGTCCTCCAGGCATTTCCCACGTATCGGCTCGCCAGTGCACTTTCGTTAAAAGTACCTCATTCTTCTCATTTGTCAAATAACCTGCTACGGCAACAATATGCTTTGGTGTTTTATGCTCCACATAAATACCTCCTAGAAATACGATTATTTCATATACAATCTATAACCATATTCCCTAACTACAACAAAACACCTTTAAAACTTTATCATCTTAATTAATTCAATAAAAAAGAGACCCATTTCGTTAAACGAAAGGGTCTTCTGTCTTATATTATTCTCCTAAGTCTACGTTGTGGTAAACTTGCTGAACATCTTCTAAATCTTCTAATGCATCAATCATTTTTTCAAATTGTACTTGAGCATCTTCAGGAAGTGCTACATCATTTTGTGCAAGCATTGTTAATTCTGCAACTGTAAATTCTTCAACACCAGCATCTTTAAGTGCAGATTGTACTGAATGGAATTGATCAGGTTCAGCATAAACGATGACAGCATCTTCTTCTTCTAGAATGTCACGCGCATCTACATCTGCTTCCATTAAAATTTCAAGAACTTCATCTGATGTTTTACCTTCAAGACCGATAACAGCTGTCGCATCAAACATGTAAGCTACAGAACCGTTTACGCCCATGTTACCACTGTTTTTGCTAAATGCAGCTCGTACATCTGCTGCAGTACGGTTTACGTTATTTGTAAGTGTATCCACAATTACCATAGATCCATTTGGTCCAAACCCTTCGTAACGAAGCTCATCGTAGTTTTCTTCTGAACCACCTTTTGCTTTTTCAATCGCACGATCAATAATGGTTCTTGGTACATTGTATGTTTTCGCACGCTCTAATACAACTCTTAGCGTTTGGTTTGATTCTGGATCTGGTTCGCCTTGTTTTGCTGCCACATAAATTTCACGTCCAAATTTCGCGTATATACGGCTTGTATTTGCATCTTTTGATGCTTTCTTGTCTTTAATATTGTTCCATTTACGGCCCATACTTTCCACTCTCTTTCCCGTTTTAAATCTACATAAAAATATTAATATGAAATATAATGTTTATTCAACACTTTTTTAAAATAAATGTAAAAAGTTCATTATTGATTCATATTACTGACATAATATAAATCACTATCCTTTTGCTCATTTAACAAATTATATTATACATGAATTTCTACGTTCATTACGAATTTTAGAATCACATAACATAATTTAACAAAAAAGACTCTAACATTTCTGTTAGAGTCTTTTTACATCGCCGATACCGATGGTCGGGGTCGAACCGACACTCCCGAAGGAACACGATTTTGAGTCGTGCGCGTCTGCCAATTCCGCCACATCGGCACAATAATAAAGGCGGCAACCGGATTCGAACCGGTGGTAAAGGTTTTGCAGACCTCTGCCTTACCACTTGGCTATGCCGCCATATGAAATTTAAATGGAGCGGAAGACGGGATTCGAACCCGCGACCCCAACCTTGGCAAGGTTGTATTCTACCACTGAACTACTTCCGCAAAAATGGCTGGGCTAGCTGGATTCGAACCAGCGCATGACGGAGTCAAAGTCCGTTGCCTTACCGCTTGGCTATAGCCCATCGAATTCTTACTTAATTATATGTAAGTATCCATTAGATTATTTGTAATTTTTAAAATAAAAATGGGGCGACTGATGGGAATCGAACCCACGAATGCCGGAGCCACAATCCGGTGCGTTAACCACTTCGCCACAACCGCCATGTTGTATTTATATATTTGGCAGGGGCAGTAGGAATCGAACCCACACTGGAGGTTTTGGAGACCTCAGTTCTACCTTTAAACTATGCCCCTATGTAAATGGTGGAGGGGGGCAGATTCGAACTGCCGAACCCGAAGGAGCGGATTTACAGTCCGCCGCGTTTAGCCACTTCGCTACCCCTCCGAAACTTACATGGTGCCGGCTAGAGGACTTGAACCCCCAACCTACTGATTACAAGTCAGTTGCTCTACCAATTGAGCTAAGCCGGCATATTTTATTAAAATGGTGGCTCGGGACGGAATCGAACCGCCGACACGAGGATTTTCAGTCCTCTGCTCTACCGACTGAGCTACCGAGCCTTATTAAAATGGCGGTCCCGACCGGGGTCGAACCGGCGATCTCCTGCGTGACAGGCAGGCATGTTAACCACTACACCACGGGACCATTTGGTTGCGGGGACAGGATTTGAACCTGCGACCTTCGGGTTATGAGCCCGACGAGCTACCGTACTGCTCCACCCCGCGACAATATTATTCATATAATTTTATATGGTGGAGGATGACGGGATCGAACCGCCGACCCCCTGCTTGTAAGGCAGGTGCTCTCCCAGCTGAGCTAATCCTCCAAAAGTGGTGACCCGTACGGGATTCGAACCCGTGTTACCGCCGTGAAAGGGCGGTGTCTTAACCACTTGACCAACGGGCCAAATATTATAAATCCTTATGGCGGAGAGCAAGGGATTCGAACCCTTGATACGCTTGTGACGTATACACGATTTCCAATCGTGCTCCTTCGGCCAACTCGGACAGCTCTCCAATGGCTCCGCAGGTAGGAATCGAACCTACGACCGATCGGTTAACAGCCGATAGCTCTACCGCTGAGCTACTGCGGAATAATATTGCCTGGCAACGTCCTACTCTCACAGGGACAAGGTCCCAACTACCATCGGCGCTAGAGAGCTTAACTTCCGTGTTCGGTATGGGAACGGGTGTGGCCTCTCTGCCATCATTACCAGACATTATTCTTTTGAGACAATCATTATTATAACTCATTTACTTTAAAAGTCAACAAGTTTTTTATGTTCTCTCAAAACTAGATAACATTGCTACA
>NZ_LDUK01000039.1:0-16238 GCF_001043575.1 Bacillus sp. LK2 | reverse complement strand
ACCACCCATACCCATTCCAGGGAAGCCTATAATACGGTGAGAATCGAATGTCATGTTGTCACCTACTTTTTATAAATATTTCATATTCTTTTACATGATATGCTTAAAGAAAATAAAGGAGCTTATTCTCCTTTATAATTAGGCAGACTAACTACTGATAACGGTGATTATGTGAACGAATATTCTCTTCAGAAGATTTGAAGTAACTCTTCTATGCTTCTAGATAGATTGACTTCCGCTAAGTGGTGTTATGTTAAATGTAATTATATAGAAAATATGTATTGTACATCATACATTGATGTACTTTATTTTGATTTTTTTTTACAAAGTTTGTATACATTTTACGTTTTCAAACGTTAATTATATAGAAGGGAGAGTCAGATGAATCATGGTACATTTGTTCAGGTTGATAACGCTTTCGTTTGAACAAACTTTCCTTTTTCATACTGATCACACACCTTTTTCTAGAGTAGTAATATCAGTATGTCCAAGTTTTATAGGTTTTGTGCACCAGAACCCACAACTTTTATTTTTAAATAAAAATCCACACTTAACTAGACTCATATACGCACACCATCCTTTCTAGACGAGCATAAGATGTACTAACGAACGAAAGGGGGTAATATTATGGGTTTTGGTTTTGGTGGAGGTTTTGGTGGAGGTTGTGATTTCAACAGATGTGATGATCGGAGAGATCATCACAGAGATCATCACGGAAAAGAAGAAAATAAAAGACAGGAGAATGAAAATCCAGAATTATTACAATTCTTAAGAACATTAACTCCTGGTACTTGTATTGTTATTCAATTTGATTCTCAACGACCTACAAGTGCAACATTTCAAGGTTTTCAAGGAAACAACGTAATTATTCTATCTGACTTTGATTGTTTCCCAGGATTAGCACGTATTGCGATTAACAAAATTAACGTAATCTCTATAAACTCACCTGATTGTGATCGTTTCTGTTGCAAACGTCGTAGACATTGCAGAGAATGTGATGAGCATAAACATGAACGCGAACATGATCGCAGAGATGATTTTTAAAAATTAATTAACAGAAAAACCTTTCCTTTAATTTATAAGCCAATTTGCAAGAAAAACACCTATTAAAAAATAGGTGTTTTTCTTTTCTAAATTTTACTTAACTTATATGAAAGAAATTAATGGATTGGTTAGATTTCCTTCCTCTATCAAATGTCCAATTAACTAATTTATAAAAAAAAATTATTAATTTCAGCAATTGTACAAGCCATTTTTTATTACTTACATAGATTAACAATGAGATGATAATCATCTTACCATACCCCAAAACCCTAAATTACCCGTTCGGAAACTATCTTTAAAAGATAGAAAAAAGGGCAGTTTTTTAACTGTCCTTTTTTTATTATTTGCAAATGTATATATTAAAAATCAAATACATCTTACTAATAAATACATATATTATATAGAGCTCCAACACACTACTAAAAAACACTCCACTAACAAAAAAAGGCCGTATTTTCTATCTGTTAAGAATTTAATTTCCTTTTATATTTATAAATAGATATAATTCTTTCCTTATAATCGATACTACGCTTTTTATTCCCCGTTTCCATGACCATGAAAATCCCTCTCATCTTCAAAGAACTTTTGCAACATGAGAGTTAGGACTCAGCAATTCAACATGCGGCATCACCATAATTCCTTTTTAACATTGATGTAAAAACAAGTATGAAGAGCACGTTTTAAAAAAAGATTGATTAAAACTTACTCTTTAAAACATTTGCTCCTAGTCAATTATATTTCAATTGCGAATACAAAAACACAGACGTTAAAAATCTAACAATTCGTGAGTGGGATTGCCCTTCTTGTGGCGCACATCACGATAGAGATCGAAATGCAGCAATCCGTCTTCTAACCCTAGGAACTACGGGGATAGCCTAATCAATTAGAAACCGTTAGGTTTCCGTACTTAGGAATCCCCTGTAGATTTAAAACAAAGTCGCACCGTTTTGAAAAAAGTGTAACCATTTATAAAAAAGATTAACCGAAATAATCTAATCAACATTAATGTTTAACAAATCGTATTACTTAAAAATCTTTCGCAAAATTTTAATTTTGTTCCTATACGGTGGAAATACAAACCCTAAATCTATCCTTGAGCTTTTCTTTAAAATGCTTTTACGATGTGTAAAAGCATCAAAACTATGTTTCCCATGATAGGCGCCGAATCCTGCATTTCCTACTCCACCAAAAGGTAAGTGGAGATTAGCCATATGCGACATTGTATCGTTGACGCATCCTCCTCCAAAAGAAATTCGTCCTAATACCTGCTTTTCAACATTTTTATTTTCAGTAAACACATACAAAGCTAACGGTTTGGGATGGTTGTTAACCGTATGAATGACTTCATCTAAATCATTGTAATCCATAATTGGTAAAATCGGTCCGAAAATTTCTTCTTTCATAGCTGCATCATCCCATGATTTTACTTCAAGAAGTGTTGGTTCAATATATAAATGGCTTCTAGATGAATTTCCACCAAATACTATATAATTTTTGTCTTGCCCTAATATAGAAGTAAGTCTATCGAATTGTCTCTCATTAACAATTCGACCGTAATCATTGCTTTTAAATACATCTGATCCATAAAAGTTTGTAATGATTTTTTTCATTTTCGAAATCAGTTTTACCTTGACAGATTTGTGTACAATAACATAATCAGGTGCAATACAGGATTGCCCAGCATTTATGAATTTTCCCCAGATAATGCGCTTGGCTGCTATATCGAGGTTAGCAGTTTCATCGACAATAGCTGGTCCTTTTCCACCAAGTTCTAATGTTACTGGTACAAGATTTTTCGCCGCAGCTTCCATGACAATTTTTCCAACTTGAACGCTACCAGTAAAAAAGATATGGTCAAATGGTGCATGAATCAATAAAGAAGTTGTTTCCCTGCCTCCTTCAATTACACGAATGTATTGCTTATCAAACGTTTCACTTATTATTTTGTTAATTACAGCTGAAACATTTGGTGCATTTTCTGAAGGCTTGAGAACTACACAATTTCCTGCCGCAATTGCCCCAATGAGAGGTTCAATTAATGATTGGAATGGATAATTAAAAGGTCCAATAATTAGCACGGTACCATATGGCTCTTTTATTATGTAGCTTTTGGATGGGGCAAAATGAATAGGTGTTTTTACTTTTTGAGGTTTCATCCATTGTTTTAGGTATTTCATTATAAAATTGATACTGTTAAATGCGAAACCAACTTCTGCAGCGTATGCTTCAAACTCGCTTTTGTGTAAATCTTGATATAATGCGCTCAGCACTTGATTTTCATATTTTCGAATAGAATTTTTTAACTTTTCTAACTGTTCAAGCCGAAATTGAAGACCTTTTGTATGATCATGATGGAAAAATTGTCTATGTTCTTGAATAAGTTGTTGTATGTTATCAACCACTAGGAAATCCCTCCAATAGTAAGAAAATATTTACATACCATGTCCATCAATTGTAGAGGGTATTTAATCCACATATCCTATTTACTAATGCATCCGTTTGTTGATAAAAGCTACTGTTAAACTAAGGGTGATAATCTTAGAAAATAATTTTAGATTGAAAGGGTGTTTTCTGTGTAGCATAAAATCTTTAAAAATTTCTCCAGTAGATCTGAAGTAATTTTTTGCTTACATAAGTGGGATTATTGGACCATTAATTATTACTAATTATCAGCTTTTGATGAGTTAGAATTGTTTTCTAAAGAATTGCAACGATATATGCCACCTGATGTTTTAGAGCAATTAGCTAGAAATACAGGATTTGTGAAACGAAAAAATAAATACCGCGCACAAGACTTAGTGGCCCTATGTATTTGGTTAAGTCAAAACATAGTTCATACTTCATTGACACAATTATGTAGTTGATCAGAAGCTAACACAGGCATTTCTATGAGCCCAGAAGGACTCAATCAATGCTTTAATTCTCAGGCTGTTCAGTTTTTACAACAACTTTTAGCACATTTACTTCACCAACAATTTTATTCTTCTACTGTGTACAAAATGCGCCAATTACTCCTCAACAAAAAGAAGCGAGAACTAAGTGAATATAAAGCAATCTAAATCATTAAGGATTACTATTTATATTTCAATCTCTACAACAAAATGCCCAAGAACTATCAAAAATCTTCCTTCGTTTGTTCAATCTCTTGCATAAAAATGGGCGAAAGTCTCATCGCTATGAGAAGAAAACAGTCTTTGATATATTTGTAGCCTTGGAATAAAGTTTGATTAAATTAACTTAATAAACCCTGATAAGTATGCGTATAAAGCTTATAAGTCTGGTGCGAGTAGAAAACAAATCTTAATAGCTGGAACCTTAGGTATGGTTGGTGGAGGTAGAGTTAAAGCTGCCAAAGCCGTAGTTAAAAATGCAGGAAGAGCAGGGAGAAGTACCAAATTAAGACAATTAGCAACTGATCAAAAAGTTTCTAGATCTTTACGTGGGTGGATTAAACAAGAGATTAATGAGATGAAGCGTAAAAAGAAAAAACATCTTCGGAATCCACTAGGATACCAATTAGCCCATCGAAGAGGAGAAGAATCAAGGAAAGAAAATTATATCTTATTATAAAAATAATAGGATATTAAATGATTAAAAAAGAACTTAAATTCTTGACAGATAGAAAATAAGTTCTTTTTTTGTTAGTGGAGTGTTTTTTAGTAGTGTGTTAGAGCACTATATAATATATGTATTTATTAGTAAGGGGTGTTTAATTTTTAAAATAGATATTTACAAATAAGAAAAAAGGACAGTTGAAAAACTGTCCCTTTTTCTATTTTTAAAAGATAGTTACCGAATAGGTAATTTAGGGTTTTGGAGTATAGTAAGATGATTATCATCTCATTGTTAATCTATGTAAGTAATAAAAAATGGCTTGTACAATTGTTAAAATTAGTAATTTTTTTATAAATTAGTTAATTGGATGTTTGATAGAGGAAAAAAGTCTAATCAATTAATTTACTTTTTTCATAAAATATGGTGTAAATAAATTTTTAGGAAAAAGGGGTTATGTTAAATGTCTTTTGAACGTAGATGTGAATGTGATGAGTGTAATAGAAACCGAAGAAGAAGAAGAAGAGAATGTGAGGAGGTAAGAGAAGTGGGTAATTTTGAAAGACGAAGAAGATTAGATGGTATACGAGAAGGCGACAAAATTAATGTTTTTTCCGGTGGAGATCAGATTGATGGAACAGGGGTCTTTATTCGTGTAGAGGATGGATTTCTTATTTGGGTTGATGCTGGTGCGAACATTAACGTGACAAGCCTAGATGTTATTAGTGTCCGACGAGTACGTTAATAGTATTTTAAATAATGTGAATGTGATGAACGTAATAGAAACCGAAGAAAAAGAAGAGAATGTGAGGAGGTGAGAAAAGTGGGTAATTTTGAAGGACGGAGAAGATTAGATGGTTTACGAGAAGGCGACAGAATTAATGTTTTTTCCGGTGGAGATCAGATTGATGGAACAGGGGTCTTTATTCGTATAGAGGATGGATTTCTTATTTGGGTTGATGCTGGTGCGAACATTAATGTGACAAGTCTAGATGTTATTAGTGTCCGACGAGTAGTTTAATAGTATTTTAAATAATGTGAATGTGAGGAGGTGAGAGAAGTGGGTAATTTTGAAGGACGAAGAAGATTAGATGGTTTACGAGAAGGCGACAGAATTAATGTTTTTTCCGCTGGAGATCAGATCAATGGAACAGGGGTCTTTATTCGTGTAGAGGATGGATTTCTTATTTGGGTTGATGCTGGTGCGAATATTAATGTGACAAGTCTAGATGTTATTAGTGTCCGACGAGTAGTTTAATAGTATTTTAAATAAATACCAGTAAAAGATAAGAGGAGAGGGCTCTTATCTTATTTTTTTTAAGGATTATTGTATTAATTATTTTGGGATTGATTATGTTATGTAGATTAAATTAAGTATTTAAATGCTTAAAAAAGAAGGAATTTATATAAAAATAAATTCCTTTAATAAGATAATAGAAAGGTAGGGTACATTATATGTGTAGATTTTTAATTAGGTTTGTACATTTGTACATTTAAATGTACGTAGGTAACTTTATGGGTTGGTGGTATAGGATCTATTAATCCTTAATTATAGAATATGAATGATTTGGTAATTGGCTTGTATATTTTTAATAAATTTATTGTTGTTAATATTTTATGTAGAAGGTGACAAGAAATACTGTGTAGTTTTATTTCTTGGCATGGGTATTTATTTGGGTCTTTTGGATGCCGACTTTTCAATAGTATATGTCTGCTATATGAAATGGTTTGTTATTTATGTTCAGTTGGGTAACATTTAGAAAAGAAAAACACCTATTTTTTAATAGGTGTTTTTCTTGCAAATTGTCTTATAAATTAAAGGAAAGGTTTTTCTTTTAATAAATTTTTAAAAATCATCTCTACGATCATGTTCGCGTTCATGTTTATGCTCATCACATTCTCTGCAATGTCTACGACGTTTGCAACAGAAACGATCACAATCAGGTGAATTTATAGAGACTACGTTAATTTTTCTAATCGCAATACGTGCTAATCCTGGGAAACAATCAAAGTCAGATAGAATAATTACGTCGTTTCCTTGAAAACCTTGGAATGTTGCACTTGTAGGTCGTTGAGAATCAAATTGAATAACAATGCAAGTGCCGGGAGTTAATGTTCTTAAAAATTGTCGTAACTCGGGATTATGCTCTTCTCTTCGATGCTCTTCTTTTCGATGATCTTCTCTTCGATGATCTTCTCTTCGATGATGACATCTATCGAAATCACAACCTCCACCAAAACCAAAACCCATAATATTACCCCCTTTCGTTCGTTAGTACATCTTATGCTCGTCTAGAAAGGATGGTGTGCGTATATGAGTCTAGTTAAGTGTGGATTTTTTATTTAAAGATAAAAGTTGTCTAATATAGCATCTTTTTTTCTTTGTTTATTTCAATATATTCCAGTGTGACTTGTGGTGTACTATGTAACCCTTGTATTTTTCTATTCCACACAGTATGGTAAGTAGTTCAAGTAAACCAAAACCCTAGTTTCCTAGGGGAATGGGTATAATAGCTCGATTTATTTGAGCCTTTATATCATAAGACATAATCATTATTGTTACAATCTGTAATGTTACCAATTAAAGAGCAGTTAGTAAAAGCTAACTGCTCGGCCTCAAGGAGAGGGTCATAGAGTAAGTACTCACAAAAATGGATTCAAGCTATCGTGGCTTATCTAAAGTAAGGACAGGATTTGGAATTTTATTCAGAAGTGAAAAGGATGAATAATTTTAAGCTGTTCCAACTTGGCTTTGGTCTGCAACATCAGAATCGAATGTGTTTGTTGCACTAACACCGCTAAAGGTATTGGCAATAAAAGCAACATTTGATGCACCTGAGCCATTATAAGCTTTTGTATTTTCTTTTGGAGAAACGTTATAAAAATCACCTAAGTTGAAAGAACCGTTACTATTTTGTACAACCAGATTTCCAATAACAGATGGCATTACTTTCACCTACTTTTTTAGGAAGTATTTAAATTGACATATGGTTTATGAGTCTAGATGTTCAACTGGATTTGAAAAATTAAAAATGAAGGTTGTTTGAAAGCCTAATAAAATAATCCTTTTAGAAGAAAGTGAGGTTATTAGTCTTAATGATTAAATTCACAATACTAACTGAACCTGTCGCACATGGCAGACCAAGAGCAACAACTATAAATGAAAAAGTTCATATGTATAATCCAAAGAAATCTAGGGACTTCAAACGATAGGTTAGCGCAGTCGCAGTGAAATTCGCTCCTGAAAGTTTACACAATAAATGTATTTAAAACCTATTTTAGTTATAACGAGAATTGATAATCATACAATGATACAGAAAGGCTTTTCTAACATGTAGTTACCCCTTACATCCCGAAAGGACACCTAATTAAGGTGTCCTTTTTGTTTTTCACCTTCCGGGAAGAACAAGCATATATTAAAATGTAGGACGAGTTCAACCATTTCTATTCTATTTTGATACACAGTTAAAACTCCTTATCAAAAAAAGAGCACCCACTGCCATGGGTGCTCTTTTTTTATTAAATTTATTGTTGTTAATATTTTATGTAGAAGGTGCCAAGAAATACTTTGTAGTTTTATTTCTTGGCATGGGTATTTATTTGGGTCATTTGGATGCCGACCTTACAATAGTATATGTCCGATATATAAAATGGTTTGTTATTTATGTTCAGTTAAGTGAAATTTAGAAAAGAAAAACACCTATTTTTTAATAGGTGTTTTTCTTGCAAGTTGACCTATAAATTAAAGGAAAGATTTTTCTATTAATTAATTTTTAAAAATCATCTCTACGATCATGTTCGCGTTCATGTTTATGCTCATGCTCATGCTCATCACATTCTCTGCAATGTCTGCGACGTTTGCAACAGAAACGATCACAATCAGGTGAATTTATAGAGATTACGTTAATTCTATTAACCGCAATACGTGCTAATCCTGGGAAACAATCAAAGTCAGATAAAATAATGACGTTGTTTCCTTGAAAACCTTGGAATGTTGCACTTGTAGGCGGTTGACGATCATATTGAATAACAATACAAGTACCAGGAGTTAATGTTCTTAAGAATTGTAATAATTCTGGATTATTATTCTCATGTCTATGATTTTCTTCTTTTCTGTGATGATCTCTGTGATGATCTCTCCGATCATCACATCTGTCGAAATCACAACCTCCACCAAAACCCATAATATTACCCCCTTTCGTTCGTTAGTACATCTTATGCTCGTCAGAAAGGATGGTGTGAGTATATGAGTCTAGTTAAGTGTGGATTTTTTATTTAATTATGAAATTTGTTTAATAAGGATCTTTTTATGTATCATCCTCTAAATGTTATATATTAATAATGTATTATTGAAAAAATTTGCCAACTTGTCTATTTCAATTCTTATGCTCGAACATATTCTATTTTGATAACTAATAATAAGTTAATTTAATAGAATTACATTGTTAGGTGTCAAAATTAGAAGTAAGGAAGGTGTTAGAGAATGGATAGTACTGAAATTCTAGCTCTGTTGCAAGCATTTCAATTGGTAGGGGCGAGAGTTGTATTATTTTTACCATCATTTCACGTAGAAGGCTTTATTACACAAATTGGAACAGATTTCGTTACTCTTCGTAAAGGCGTTGAAGTAGAAAGTAATGCAAATGGTGGAACCCTTGAAAATCCAAACCAAATTAGTGTTATGATTAGTAGCATTTTAGCGGTAAGTGATGATCGAGGAGCATAATAAATTAAAAATGTACTGGGTATTATAAATACCCAGTACATTTTTGTATAATGTGTTTACTATATAATACATACTTATTATAGGAGGGGTATAGGTGTGTCAGTTTTGTTTTAATTCTGATAATGGTAAACGTAAATTTAGATTGTTTGATATAAATCCGATTCCTCTTATCGCTCCATTTAAATCAGGAAGGAATTATGATACTTTATTAGAATCAGAAAAATCTTCTGATGCTTTATTAGAATCGGAAAAATCTTCTGATGTTTTATTAGAATCAAAAATGTCCTCTAACACCTCTTTAGAATTAAAGGGAGCTGCTTCTTCTCATTCAGTAGTGAATAGTTCTAGTAATAATTTTGCAGAATTAACAAATGAGATTAGAGAACTTTTATATGCTTATCAGTTGCTTCATTTACGTACTGTATTGTTTTTAGAAGGAATTCATATTAAAGGTTTTATAATGAATGTGAGTCGAAATTTAGTTACTGTTATTGGACCAAATGTAGAAGTAGCAAATAATTCAACTGGTAATATTATAGGTTTTCCGAACAAAATTAATGTTAGACTTGAGTCTATTCAAGCAATTGGTGATGTAGAATAGTTTTCTCGTTAAAATGTAAAAGACAATAGGGTAACGAATGATTATTAATTATATTATATAGCAAAATTAAATCGAAAATGTATCAAGCATATAATAGCAGTGACATCGGGAAGTGTTAATCTGTACGTTAGAGCTTCCCCTTATATTTTGAGAAGGCGCCTGAATAAGGTGTCTTTTTGTTTACACTTTTTGAGAATGACAAGCATATACTGGAGTGTGGGGGAAGCCACTTTATATATAAGAGCATCCAACAATTGTGGATGCTCTTTTTATTTGCACATAAGGAATTGTTAAACATACTATATTGAAGGGGCTATTCTACCAACTCCTTTTCAGAGGGACATGTATTCCGAAATAGAGCTGTGCCATGTGAAAAGGAAAAGCATTGCTATTTATTTCATACTCATAATCTTTCAAGGGCACATAAGGATTTTTGTTGAATATATCTTCCATAATCAGGAATAGCTACTCCATCAAAAATAAAGTTGGTTTGTACATAATTTGTTTGGAATTATACAGCCTGTGTAAGTTAAATGTCTCTAGTGAACTACCCACCACTTACCGGTTATCACCGCTTGAAGTGGGGGCTTCCGGATTCTACAAGCATTGCCTATCCCTTACGAGATCCGGTCTTACACGCTCTCCACAGGCGTAGATTATACTGTTCGGACAAGACCTTGCCCTACAGTTATATAGATGTTATGTACATTTAATAAGCTGGCTGATACGCAATTTGCGTTAAGCCGGCTTTTTCAATGTTAATCGCTGCATTGTGGATGGATTTTGCTAGGTGACGGTTACGTACCATATTTTTGATTTTTAGGTCTTCTATACAAATTACACCCTAGCTGTTGGTTAATCTGAAGCTTAGTTTGTGCAAGAAATCCTTACGTTGATTCGCTATCTTCGTATGAATTTGTTGTACTTTGGCTACTTGCTTGTACCAGTTCTTCGAACTTTTTTTCATTTTTGAATGTTTACGTTGCGCACGTTTTAATTTACGCTCTTCTTTGCGTAGGAACGTAGGATTTTGAATTTCTTCTCCATTAGATAGAATCGCAAATTTTTTGATGCCTACATCAATACCAGTTATTTTATTTGCATCACAAATAGAACCTTGGTTTACGTGTTTTTCAACACAAAAAATCGCAAACCAACGGTTCCCTTGATGCTTTATGACAACTTGTTTAACGCGGCCATCTAATTTACGGTGCCATTTGATATCAATGACCCCTAATTTCGAGATAAGAAGTTTACCGCCTTTTCTGAGAGAACACATACGACGGCTTGTACACAACGAACCATCCTTCTTTTTATATTTCAACATACCAAATTGAGTAAGAGTAATAGAACGATATTCTTTAAAACTTTTCCTTTTTGGATAGCTAGCATCCTTTTTAAAGAACTTTTTATAGGCTTTTTCCAAGCGCGCAAACACTTCTTGAAGAGGTTGCGAAGGAACCTCTTTTAAGAAATGATATATCTTTTTATCAAGTTTTTGCTGATCTTGTAATTCATACCGTGTTAAGTCTTTTTTGTTTATAATATCGTTGTTTATCTAGCAAAGCGGAGTTATATTGCTGACGACAAATGGAAATCCATCTCTCTAATGTATGTTGTTGTTCTTCTGTAGGATGGATTTCAAACCTGGAGTTCAATTTCATTATGCCGTCACCTCCGAATATTTGTTCTAATAACTCTATTATAAACAAATTTTACGATGCTTTACCACTCAGAAGTACTTTTGTTAGGTCGGGCCATTCATCTCCCACCTACGCTGCGCGTGGAGGAAGGAGAATTCTGGCTGAAGTTCGTTAAAATTCCTCTATTAATATATTTAAAGCTTTTGACTTTATCCTTTCATATTCCATAGCTCCAGCAAGTTCGTCAGCAAGTAATGGTGATTTTCTGACGTATTTTTCACGAATTACATCATATAACTCGTATGGAAATAGCATATCAATAAACATAATTTTCTTCTGCTCTGCTGTTAAAGGAGAAACTGACTCATATGCGTTAATCATAATTTGAAATTGGTTTTCATTCCAAACACCAGTTGTATCTAGTAAAGGAATAATCATTTTACGCAAGTCTCGAATAGGGAGATCGTAAGAAACTGTATCTAAGTCAATTACCCAAATTTGATTACTTGGATCTAATAAGGAATTTCCTGTTCCATAATCTTGATGACATAAATTTGGGAATGTTTGTAATTCATCAGTCCATTTTGTATATTCAGATTCCAATAGTCTTTGGTGTGTATGTTTTGCTTCTAAAATGAAAGCATCAATTTCAGCTAAGTACAATTGTGAAAATGGGTCATCCGGCATAGTTGTGGATAAAGTTTTCCAAATTTCCATCTGCTGAAATCTTTTAATGTAATGATTGGGCCAACGTCCCAGCTTTGTAAAGATAGGTATGCCTGGTGGCGGTTTGTAGCCAATAGAAGCTACATGAAAATCCGCTAGACCTTTCATAATCATTTCAAGATCTTCTTGCATTGTAAGCTCAAACGGTCTTCCTTCAATCCACTCATAAACAACAAATAAAAATGGACCGTGTTTTGTATATAACTGATTCAGTTTGCTTGGAATTATGCTTGGAACACGCATGCCTTTTTTGGCGAGATAATCTTGAGCATGAATGGAAAATAAGGCTTTTTTTTCAGGGCGATGAATTCTCTTTAAGCAAAATGGTCCATCTGTAGTATGAATTTTCCAGACTAAGGCCAGTTGTCCACCTTGTACTAATTCGATTGTAGTCGCATCAATATCCCAATGTTTAATCATTGTCTCTGCCAATACTACTAATTTTTGCTCCTCTTCGGGTGATAATGTATATACCGCATCTTCATTGTGATTCTCCAAATATGTCACCATCCTTTTATACTCTCTTATTACTGTATGGTATATGGCCATTTTTGTTCTAGCCATTTGCCTTTAAGAAGAAAAAGTAATGTTTACCAAATTTAATTATAAAGAATGAAAAATAATTGATAACTCACAAACATAAGGGTTTCTTCGTAATATATGAAGAGGATTGCATTTTTATGAAACAGGGGGGAGATTAAGTGAAAATTGCGATAATATCTACTGAAAAGCTACCTGTGCCAGCTGTACGAGGTGGAGCTATTCAAATTTATATAGATTCTGTTGCTTCCATTATTGCTTCAAATGGAAAAAATGTGACAGTTATTTCTATAACAGATCCTAATTTAAAACCAGAAGAAAAAAATGGTGGTGTAAGGTATATACGTTTTCCAGAAGAGGAATATCTGCCTTATATTATTAAACATTTGAAACAGGAAAAGTATGATGTGGTTCATTTATGTAATCGTCCCAATTGGATTACGACTTTACGTGAGGCGGCACCACAGACCAAATTTGTGTTAAGTGTGCATAATGAAATGTTTGCATATGAAAAGATAAGTGATAAAGAGGGCGAAGCATGTATTGCAGCTGTTTCCAAAATTGTAACAGTTAGTGATTATATAGGAAAAACAATAACCTCGCGCTTTCAAACCGCAAAACCTAAGACAAAAACAGTATATTCTGGTGTAGATGTAAATGAATATTATCCTTCATGGACCGTGAATGGTACAAAAGTTAAAAATCATGTACAAAAACTGTTAAATTTACAAAATAAAAAAGTGGTTTTGTTTGTTGGACGCTTGAGCAAAGTAAAAGGTCCTCATGTTTTGCTACAAGCTCTTCCTAAAATCATTGAGGAAAATCCAGACATTGTAATGGTTTTTATTGGTTCAAAATGGTTTGGAGATGACAATGTAAATAATTATGTAAAACATTTATATACCTTAGGCGCAATGTTTCCAGAAAATGTAGTCTTTATTAAGTTTGTTAAGCCGAAGGATATTTCAACACTTTACGCTATGTCAGATATTTTTGTCTGTTCTTCACAGTGGCAAGAGCCTCTTGCTAGGGTACATTACGAAGCAATGGCAGCGGGATTACCAATTATTACAAGTAACCGAGGTGGTAACCCTGAGGTAATTGAAGAAGGGAAAAATGGATATATTGTCAGTGACTTTGAGAATCCTGATGCATATGCAGAAAAAATAATTAATCTATTGAATAGCGAAAATAACAGAAAACAGATGGGGAAATATGGACGTGCGAAAGTTGAAAAAGAATTTAGTTGGAACCGAGTTGCCATGGATCTAATGAAAGTGTATGGAGAAATTTTATAGAATTTAAGAGGGGGCTGATGAAAATTGGAAGAAACAACTGGATTAGAGAGCGAACATTTAAAAAAGGTACTTAGCTTTTATCCATTTGAAGTAAGTAATATCATTCTCCAGTCAAGCAGAAGTGGGAGAACGATTTGGGAAGTTGAAACAGAAGAAGGATTAAAAATATTAAAACAAGCACATATGCACCCAAAAAGGATGCTATTTATTGCTGGAGCCCATTTACATCTCCTTCAAAATGGATTACCGATTACAAAAATTCACCAAACAAAAAGAGGGGGATTTTGTATTGGATCTGATGAGTATGCGTATGTACTATATGATAAACATCAAGGGAAAGAAGTCATTTATTATAATAAAGAACAATTAGAGAAGGTACTAATATATGCAGGAAAATTTCATCAAGCATCGGAAGGGTATATTCCGATGCAGGAAAGTAAAATACGGAGTCGATTAGGAAAATGGCATAAATTATTCAGATGGAAATTACAAGAATTAGAAGGAAACAAAAGGATTGCACTCTCTTTTCCAAATGATTTGTTTTCAACTATGTTTTTAGAGTACGCCGATAAAATGTTAGCACGTGGTAAGAAAGCATTACAAGAAATAAATGAGCCATATTATGACCAATGGACAAAAGAAGTTATTGCATCTAAAAGTTTTTGTCAGCAGGATTTTACTTTGGCAAGATTTGCAGAAATAGATGATGCTATGTTTATGAAAGAGCTACATTCTATTACAAGTGATTTACCCGTGAGAGACCTACGTATTATTTTAAATAAAGTAATGAAAAAAATGTCAGTTTGGGATACTAATTTAGCAATTCATATGTTAAGTGCCTATAACTCGGAAAATTCCTTAACAGAAAAACAATTTCGTGTTCTTTGGACCGATTTATCGTTTCCTCACTTATTCTGTTCAATTGCACATAAATACTATTTAGGACAAAAGCGTTCTTGGTCTGATGAAAAGTATATTTGGGCATTGCAAAATATCATTGCACTTGAAGATTCTAAGGAAGAATTTTTACAAAATTTTTCTGATATTTACCACGAAATCAAGAGCAATAGTGGGGGGAAATAAAATGAAGCCAGAACTGGAAGAGATAGTGATTCCTATTTTAGATTTAGAGAAATTTGTGTTTTCTCCACCAGGACCAATGGGATGGGAATTGTCCGAGTATGAGCAACAAAAAAATATTGTACTAAATGAATCTTCTGTACTAGAGAATTTAGTGATTATTAAAGAAATAGAATTAGTAGAGTTACCTAAAAATGGATTGATAGAGCTAGAAAAGCAAATCCCACCAAAAACTACAAAAATTGATGAAATAAATGATGAAGGGATTCAAAATGTAATAGAGCTAGAAGAGCAAAACCAGGAACAAAATGAGATCATTTTAACTGAAATAGAAGAGCGAAACCAGGAACAAGATGAGGTCGTTTTAACTGAAATAGAAAAGCCGAAAGTAAAAGTCAAAATTATTCCTCACGATCAACCATTAAAAAGTCCATGGCTAGCAGTAGAGTTACCCAAAAATGGATTAATAGTGTTAGAAAAGCAAATCCCGCCAAAAACTACAAAAATTGATGAAATAAATGATGAAGGGATTCAAAATGTAATAGAGCTAGAAAGGCGAAACCAGGAACAAAATGAGGTCATTTTAACTGAAATAGAAAAGCCGAAAGTAAAAGTCAAAATTATTCCTCACGATCAATCATCAAAAAGTCCATGGCTAGCGAAATTAGTAAAGAACGCTAAGGAAAACGAATAATGAAAATTCCGCAAATATATTAAGCTTTTCATATTCTTTCAACATAGTATATATAAATCTATATCGAAGGAGTTAGGTAAATGGCCGATGTGAAAAGAGCAAAAATAAAACTAGATGTTGAGAATGGTTTTAGTGTTAATTCGGATGAGGATATACAGGAAGTTCTAAAATCTCTAACTGAAATGATTCAATCTGGCACACATAATGGTGTAGAGGTTGAAATTCAATATCTTGATGAAACAGAAGTTATCTTTACAGCCGAAGAAGAAGAGGAAGACGAAGCCGAAGAAGCAGCCGAAGCCGAAGAAGAAGAAGAAGAGGACGAAGAAGAAGA
>NZ_LDUK01000038.1:0-102068 GCF_001043575.1 Bacillus sp. LK2 | reverse complement strand
TTAAGTTGATGGGTGTGGGGTACCCCCACATCGCCATCAAGCTAAAAATTTATAGTACCCTCAGAACGAAATTTTGTACTAACTTGTAACAAAAAAGCTTATTTTTTTGTTTTGGAGGTATTTGTATTTCTAAGCTTGATAGCGATGGGGTAGAGTCAGGAAAATGTGCATTTACAACGATAAGCATTTGGATACAAGTCTTATGAGACATTATGAAGTCTAATTTAAAGGTGATTTGATTATGTACCAGCTTTACTCTATTGAGATTGTGAAGTTTCCTACTTAAACTAACGGGGCAGGTTAGTTTAAGTAGAAAATATTTGGATTAAGATAGATATAAGTAAAAAAATTAATAACAAGGGGTGATTTTGGGGAGAAAAATATTGGGGATGTAGATTTTTTTAAACAAGTAGTAAAAAGACTTTGCAACTAATAAAATAATAAGGTTTACTTCAGTAAAATAAGGTATATTATATTTGTAGACTAGATTCTCTTTAAAGACAAGAAAAGTAGGTGAACAAAGTGGGAAAATATCAATTGGATTACAAAGGTCAGGTAGCTGTGACGAAGTTTCATGAAAAACAGACGCCTGCCAAATTTGATAAAAAGCAGCAACTTGAAAAATTGCGTGCGGAGTATTTGAAAAAGAAGCAAAAACAAACAGATAAATAACATGTTATGTTTTTCCCAATTTTCTGTATATGGTGCAAACAAACACAAGAAAATAGGTAAGTTATTCATCGTTCAAATATATACAGGCTATTTTTTCAAACCTCTTACTTATGCAACTAACGCATGCGTTAGTTCATTAAGAATAACTAAAAAAGTCGATTCCTTGAGATGGAAATCGGCTTTTTTAATAAGTGACATTTCCTTAGCGTTGTAAATCCGCATTTTCCTGACTCTACCCCATGCCCATCAACTTAAAAAAAATAAACGCCCCAAAACGAAAAAAATGAGCTGACTTCTCAAAATAACTACCTGTAGAGAAAGAAATTTTTCGTTTAGGGGTACTTCAAAACCTTAGCTTGATAGCGATGTGGCGAGACCCCTATAAAAACTATGACAAAATTTATCCTGTTTTCCTTTTTGCTTACTTGCTAAATTCAGCAAGTAAAATATTTTTAAAAGGATCAGGACTGTTAGCTCTATCCGTACTGTTAAAATTGATGGTCAACGTATGCTTGCCCCCAAGTGTACCACCAACAAGAGTAACAAACCCTGGAATGCTACCTGTGTGTCCCCATATCGAGACGCCGTTTGGAAGCTTAGTTTCATAGATTCCAAGTCCATATCCGCTGATTTCATCATATCCTGTAGGAACTGTAGTAAGCATTTGTTTTAGTTGCTGTTCCTTCAGTAATTTGCCACCGAGCAAGGAAGAAAAGAATTTGTTTAAGTCGTCAGCAGTAGAAATCATCTCTCCAGCCGAGCTAGCTATACTTGGGTTATAATAAGTAACGTCTTTTAGCTCACTTGCTCCGTCTGGTTGGACATATCCACGGGCATGCTTGGTGCCTGGAATAACGCTTGAATTGCCAGGTAGGAATGTATTCGACAACTCAAGCGGTTCAACAATCCGATTTTCAATCTCTTCCGCATAGCTGTTTCCGGTTACTTTTTCAATAAGGATACCCAGTAATACGTTTCCTGTGTTTGAATAAGACCAGCCCTTTCCAGGGGCGAAGTCTGGAGGCAGAGAAAGCCCAATCTTCACTATTTCTTCAGCGGCATATGTTTTTTTTGTATTCATCAGATCAACGTCTTTTGAATTTAAGTAGTCAGCGATACCACTTGTATGGTTCAATATCTGCCGGATAGTAATCTGTTTACCATCATAACCGTTTCCTTGAATGACACCAGGCAACCATTTTTCGATGGAGTCGTCTAGATTCAGGCGGTTCTCCCCAGCTAATTGAAGTACAACCGTTGCGGTGAATGTCTTCGTCACGCTGCCAATACGAAAGCGAAAATCTGTTTCCATTGGTTTCTTGGTGCTCAGATTCGCTACCCCAGCGGCATAACCCCACGTTTTTCCACCCTCAGAAGTTTTAGCAAGTATCCCCGGGAATCCAAGTTGCAATGTATCCCGCATTGCTTGCTTGACGGAATTACGATCTCGTTGAGTGCTTGTGTGTGACAAACTAGATACATTTTGGGTGGGCTCTGCTTTTACAATTGAAGTTGGCGCTGTGTATAACAGGGAACTTCCAGCTATTAAAAGGGCAAGACTTGCAAATGTAATTTGACTACGTGTTTTCATAGGGCATTCCTCTCCTCTATTCATATTGTATCGCTGGTTGTTTGCTTGCTATTTCATACTAACCACACAGCTATCATCTCTACCAATGACAAAAAACCAACAATAAAGTGAAACTTTAATCCGTGTGGGTCTTACTGCCCGTTAATGCGGGGTAAAATTGACTTTGTGCTCTTTCACTCTATAATAAACGGAAGATTCTAAATATCTATTTTCCTTACAAGAAGATTACAAAGTTGTCACTCCATCACCATCAAGCTAAGAAAAGCAAATACCCCAAAACGAAAAAATGTACATCTTCAGGTGAAAATGTACATTTTTTTGTTTTGGGGCCTTATAAAATTCTTAAGTTGATGGCAGTGTGGTACTACCCCTTATGTACTTTCAAATCAAGCTCACCAATAAATTGGAATTTTATGCTCCCTTAATCCGATATCCAACAACCATTATCTCATTGGCTCAGGGCATCTCGACAAGTGCCGTTAAATTAATCGATATCTGAAAATATGCGATTAAATAATTCCAGCAGTTTTAAGAAATTCTATTTCCTTTTCGTATGTATCACAAGTATACGGAATTTCGAATAAAGATATATTATGTGACTTGGCATAATCACGTTTTAATTCGTCATTCTTTACTTGAGACTCATATTGTGAAACACCACCGAACTCAGCTACAGGCTTATAATGCTGTTCACCTTGACACTCAATAAGACATTTAATGCTATTATCTGAACCGAGAACAGCAAAATCATAACGCAACAATTTCTTATGCCCTACACCATATAAGTCTTGAAACGAATATTCAACTCTATATGCTACATTATGTTCTCTCAGTATTTTTATAGTTCGCCATTGAAATGATGAAATTTTATGACATTCACAACAAGTATCACAATAATATCCATCCCTCGCTCTAGATCCGTATTTATCATTTTTCATCTTAAAATCCTCGGTCAATTTATGAGTTAAAAAACTCATTACATTATGTTGTTTGGTTTTTAGATATGATAATTACCAAATTTATTTTGATAAAAAAACTCTCTTACATGTAATTCTGCAAGAGAGTTTTTATCCTTACTTATTTTCAAATCTCATTTTTTCGTAGTAATTTTCCATCTCGAAGCGTCAATATACGGTCACATACATCAAGCATTTTTTCATCGTGTGTAATCATAATTGCTGCTTTTTTATTTTTCTTTACTTCATGCTTCATCATTTCAACAACTTCTCTAGCACGTTTTGAGTCTAAACTAGCAGTAGGCTCATCGGCTAAAATTAAATCTGGATCATTCATAAAAGCACGAGCAATGGCTACACGTTGTTTTTCACCACCAGAAAGTTGTCTAGGATAATGGTTAATTCGATGTGTTAATCCAAATGTCTCTAGTAATTCAGTGGCAAACGTGTCGGCTTCAGCTTTATTTTCGCCTTTTAATTTTGCGATATATAGAAGCTGTTCTTTAACTGTTAAGAATGGCACTAAGTTTGCGAACTGAAAGATAAATCCGATTCGTTTCAAACGAACATCCGTCATTTCTTTTTCCGATAAACTAGTTATATCTTGACCAGATACATAAATATTACCTTTAGAAGGAGATAAAAGTGCTCCCGCAATGGAAAGTAATGTACTTTTACCTGATCCAGATGGCCCAACAATACCAATGAATTCCCCTTCCTTTACATCTAGTGTGATGGGATGTAAAGCTGTCACTTCCGTATCGCCTTCCCCATACACTTTACTGACTTTATCTAGTTTTAATAATGATGCTGGTGTCTCCCACTTTAAATCTGTCACCATTACATCCCACCTCCGATAGCTTCTAATGCATCTACTTTCAACACTTGATATAGAGAAATCAATGTCCCTAACACGCTAATTACGATAAAGATAATAGAATACTGCACCATCATTGTCGTTGTTAGCAAGAACGGCATACTTTCAGGGAACACAGTTTGTACCGCGAGTGTTAAACCAATACCTACTATTAATGCAACAACAGTTAAGAATACAGCTTGTACTACTAAGCTATTAGCTAAATAAGAGTTTTTCGTCCCGATCGCTTTTAATACACCTAATTGTTGCGTTTTTTGTAAAGTAATAACATAGAAGAATACACCAATTAACAACGCTGTAATCACAAGTAAAAATGCAATAATCATTGTTAAAGTTGCTTGCTCTTCTTTATATCCAGGAATACTTTGTAATACTTCTTTTTTATCAACCACTTTTGCATTATTAATTTCTTTATCAGTATTTAAAGCAATAACGTTGTACTCTTTTTGATGTGGAAGTGCAATGCTTTCCCATACTTTCTCATTCATATAGGCAACTGGGGCATGACTAAACATTTCATTTTCTGTAAATCCAACTACTTTAAATGCCTTTTTGGATATAGGATCTACAATTTTATCATTTAATGCTAGCCCTTTATTTTTCGCTGATTGATCAATAATAATTTCATTGTCTGCTAAGTCACTTGATTTTCCTTCAATAACCTTTGGAGTAATAAATGAATCTTGTTTATTTGTAAAGATGGCAATGTCAACCTTCTTCGAACTTCCCTCTTTCTCAAATGTAGACATTGCAATATGCATTGGAACCGCTTCTTTTTCACTAACTTGTGCTAATACATTATCTACATCTTCTTTCTTGATTTGAGACCGTAGTAATTTCCCTTCGGCATCTTCAGATACTACAAATTTCTCTGCTTTCATTTCAAGAATGGAAGAAGCATTCGCATTGGATAATCCATTCGCTAACCCCGATATGATAAGTACAAGAAATGATAATAAAATCATGATTGTACCAATTAATCCGTACCTTAATTTCGACTGTTTTAATTCTTTAAGAGCTAAAAACATTCCTTATTTCCTCCTTATTTTGTACTTTGACTATACACTTATCATAAATAAGGAATATGAACAGATTATGAATGGAATATTACAAAAGACAATTTTAAATCGAAACTTCAACTTTTATAAGTACAAAGCCTTAATTATATATACGAAAAGAGACTTGTTCTAAAGAAATATTTTAGTTATTAATCAGCTAACTCCATTCCTTCTCTATTTTTTGGAAGATAAATAGTGAAGGTTGTACCAATCCCTATCTCGCTCTCCACTGTTATTGCACCCTCATGAAGTTCAATGATTTCTTTTACAATGGATAACCCTAACCCGCTACCTTTAATATTTCTATTTCTAGCTGAATCTACTTTATAAAATCGATCAAAGATTCTTTTTATCTCTTCCTCAGGAATGCCACATCCTCTATCAGTAATAGCAATACGCCACTCTAATTCATTTTCTTCAGCTTCAAACGAAATACTTTCCCCGCTTTCTGTAAATTTGATACTGTTAGTAAATACATTCGTCCACACTTGATGAAGTAGATTTTTATCCCCATAAATTTCGATATGAGGAATATCCGTTTCAATTGCAAGATCTTTTTCTTGCCATTCCCACTCAAACATAAATATAATACTTCTTATTTGTTTTCCTAGATTGAAAAATTCTTTACGTAAAGTTAGTTCTTCTTGATCAAGTGATGCTAGTGTTAATAGTTGTTTACACATTTTAGACATACGTTTACTTTCTGATTCAATGATACTCAAGTAACGATGTTTTTCTAATTCAGTTAAATCCTCTGTTTTTACTGTTTTAGAAAACCCTTGAATAGATGACAGTGGTGATTGAAATTCATGTGAAACATTCGAAACGAATTCTTGACGCATTTGTTCTGAGTTTTGCAACCTTTTTGCCATCTTACGAAAGTTCTTTGCAAGTACTCCAATTTCATCTTTTCGGTATTCTGGTAATACTAAATCATACTTACCACTCGCGATTTCTTGTGTCGCTTGTGTAAATTTTTGAATCGGACGAACAACGAAACGAGTAGCTATCGCTATACAGGTTAAGCTAATTAATACAATTAGCCCTAACAATACCGCGTAAAAAATTCGCAACTCTCCAAATTGCTGTTGAATATCCGGGCGAATAAATAGAGCAAATTGCTGTCCATTGGTATGAATAGGGATTCCAATACTGTTTGCTACTGTATTATCAAAAAAGCCAGTGGAAAACAATCGATTAGGATAGTTCTCAATCCCGTTATATACATTACCATTTAGTACATTATCTATGGCCTCGTCACTAATATTAATTTTTTTAAAGCCCTCTCCATATCGTTTTCCTTGTTTCTTTTCATCTACCATATAGATTGCAAAACCAAGATTGGAAATAGATTGTAGATATGTCTCTTTATTTAGTTCACTGTCTTCCTCATATAAATGTTCAATATATAGGGCGTAATTTAGAATTTTTTCACTGTTATATGGTTTTAAATACACATGGTAAAATATATTTGTAAGTAGAAATGCCACTATACTACTAACCACCATAATAACGGCTGATATAATGACAAATCTCCCATACAATGATTTCATTTTATTTCAACTCCTCTTTGGTGAATTTTTTATTCAGTAAATACTTCTGATTTATTCTTACTACATATGGAAAACATCTTTCCTATTGTGAATAGTAAATTAGAATAATTTATACTCTCTAACGATTATGATGAAAAGTATTACAGGGAATTGTAGCTATATAGAAGGTATAATGGAACCAAAAAAATTCATTGTATAAACAATGAATTTCTCCTTGCACTATTTTTACAATAACTAATAATTATGAACGAAAGATGAACATACAATTACAAATTCTTTTAATGTAAGAATACTATTCAGTACATTTATTAAATTCTCTTTAATAGTAACGATCTAGTAATATAATTACACATCAAGCTAAAACATTTTCCATACAAAAAAAGCCTATTTCCTTTTTCTGAAGGATAATCGGCTTTTTACTGTTATATTATACAGGGAGTTTTTATTAATTACTCTATAAAACAATCCGCTTCTCAGTTTCTGAATCGAAATAATGAACTTTGTCCATGTTTAAACCGAGTTCTATATTTGATTGACTTTGTACATCTATAGAAGTGTCCACACGTGCAACAAGGGATTGGCCATTCATATTAGAATAAAGATATGTTTCTGCCCCCATTAATTCTGCTACATCAATGGATACCGTTACTTTTGCGTTATATGGTAAAGATGCGATTGCTTTTCCATAATAAAAGTCTTCTGGGCGTATCCCTATTATGATTTCTTTATTCGTATAACCCTTGTTTCGTAAACTCTTCATCTTCTCTTCTGGCACTTCAATTTTCCACTTATCAATCATAACTGCATTTTCTGTTAATACTCCTTTGAAAAAATTCATTCCAGGAGAGCCAATAAATCCGCCGACAAATACATTCTCTGGATTTTCGTACACTTCTTTTGGTGTACCGACTTGTTGTACAATGCCATCCTTTAGTACAACAAGGCGAGTTGCCATCGTCATGGCTTCTATTTGATCATGTGTAACATACACAGTAGTTGTTTGCAACTTTTGGTGTAACTTTGTAATTTCAGCACGCATTTGAACACGTAGCTTCGCATCTAAGTTTGATAAAGGCTCGTCCATTAAGAATACTTTTGCATTTCGAACAATCGCTCGGCCTAAGGCAACACGCTGACGCTGTCCACCTGAAAGTGCTTTTGGCTTCCGATTTAAATATTCCTCCAGCCCAAGAATTTTTGCTGCATGTTGCACACGTTGGTCAATTTCTTCTTTACTATATTTTCGTAGTTTTAATCCAAATGCCATGTTTTCATAAACACTCATATGCGGATAAAGCGCATAGTTTTGAAATACCATTGCAATATCTCTATCTTTCGGTGTAATATCATTTACACGCTTTCCATCAATATAAAAGTCACCCTCTGAAATCTCCTCAAGTCCTGCAATCATGCGTAATGTTGTAGATTTCCCACAACCTGAAGGGCCAACCAAAACGATAAATTCTCCATCATTTACTTCTAGGTTAAAATCTTTTACAATTGTCACATCATGATCATATTTTTTGTAAATGTTTTTGAATGATAGTTGAGCCATAATATCCTCCTAGAATTTGAGCTATTTTTATAGATGTTGTTAAAAATACTCATGACATGTATTATAAAATTTTCGAAATATCCTTCATACTGTTTAAAATATAATCCGCTTTCCCTTCTAAATCTTCCTTCCGGCTCGCACCCGATAAGACGCCCGCTACTTTAATATTACTATTTCTCGCAAATGTTACGTCTGTTAATGTGTCACCTACCATAAGTACGTCTTCTTCAGTTAGTGAAAATTGTTCTTTAAACATATGATAAAAGTCACTTTCAGGTTTTGTTCTATTCACACCATCATCTGCACCTAAAAAATCTACATAATCATATAACTCTGTCATTTTCAAAGAATGTATAGCTGCATCAACATCGTCTGCCGTAACAACCCCAATAATATATTCATTGTCTTTTAAATATCGTAACGTTTCCTTTGCACCTTCCACTTCTGTAAATACTAAGTCATCTGCAGTAGAGTATTTTTTGAATAAAAGACATACATCATGAATAAACTTCTCTTCATTCACATGTTGATTTTCTAACAACGAAAACCAAGCAGCCGCAATAAAGTAATTTGTGCGACAAGCTAGTAAACTCGTACTCTCAAAATCGTTATCATTCATACCAATAATCGTTAAGTAGTCATCTCGTTTACTCTTTTCATTTGGATACATTTGAAATATATCATCTAACACACGATGCACAATTTTGTACCAAACTGAATCTAATTGTATTAATGTTCCATCTTTATCAAAAATTATTGCTTTATTCACCTTTTATTCCCCCTAAAACTTCATTCCATGTTTTCATATTTTTATACTGAACTTTATTATGAATAGGATTAATAAACGCTACTAATTCATCCTCTTCCCATCCCTCAACTCTAGCATATGCCCCTTCATTTAAAGAGAATTCAAAGGTTACGTCGCTACCATATTCTTTTTCAATTATTTGTCCATTTATAAGTAGTCTCCATTCACACGGTTTATCTGTACGAATGTTGTACATAATATTTCCTTTAGCCTCATCACCGACATAAATCGTTTCACCTTCGTTTTGAATATCTATCGCTAGTTTTCTAAATCGAGAGAAATAAATTTTCCCGTTTTTGATCGCCTCTTTTAAGTTTTTAATAGATAAACCGTTACATAATACAAATGTTCCTGGATCACCGTAAATAGATGGGTCTTTTGATCCTGGGAATGTTTTAGACGGATGTAAATGAGAATCACTTCCTCCTATCCCCCAGATTTTAAGACCATTTGACCACATTTGATCGAAACAACGCAAAGCTTCTAAAGTAGACGACTTACTCTTTTTATACGTTGGATCACACATAATTTCCATCGTATGAACATTTTCTAAATTAATATTCACTTGGTTCGCCCAAGGCTTCATAAATGGATGGTTCACACTCATTAAGTAGCCTCTTTCTTTCATGAATGAAAATAGTGCATTCATTTTTTCGGCGCTATACGATTCGTCTACATACTCTGTAAAATCCACGTATTCCTTCATACCGAATATGTTGTAATGACCGTAAGGAGTTGTAAGTTCCATAGATGGTATAATTAATGTGTTTCCTTTTTCATAAGATGGCATAACAATATTGTGCTCCGTCACATATAAAAAATCTAATTCTTGTTTTTCACATACTTTCATTCCAAGTTCATCATCTATCTCACCATCTGTTAAATCCGTATGTTCATGAAAATCCCCTTTGTACCAGCGATGTTCTTCATTTACTACCTTATTAAAACGATCTTCATCGATAAAAACATTTCCCTTGCAAAAATGCTCTCTATTATACTTTCGTTCCAACTGATCATTCACTACTATATTTACTGTATAGTCAACTTTTTCTCCGGTAAACTTTACTACTTTCTTTGCACAATGTGGTATATACACGACTTCTAATTCCCAATTACCTGACTGTATTTCTCCTCCAATACAACCAGCGGAACAAAACTTTGAATCTTTCGAAACGACTAGTTTTTCATTTACAATTGGAGTTTGATATTGTATACGTACATAACCGTTAGGATCTCTCAAGATTAGTAAAAGAGGAATTTTCCGGCTATCCCCTTGATCAATTGTTAATGTAAAGTTTGTAATATCAGTTTCATCCATTTGGAAACAATGTTTATTTTTTACGAATGGAGAAAGTGTTATCGTACTTTTCATTTCAGCCATAGTTCTCACACCTTTTTTATATTTTTATAAAAGAATGTTAGAGGCACTTCTTTCGTTCAAAAGCACCTCACGTTAGTCATACAAAACAGGTTTATTTCTTCTTTTTCAGAACTTTATCTAACTCTTCTTGTGCAACTTTAGCTGCTTCATCTAATGCTTTTTTTGCTGGAACTCCTTCAATCTCTACTTTATCTTTAGCTACATTTAAGGCATCATTAATTTTCCCGCCCGTTGGATCTACAAATGGTCCCACTCCGTAATTATTAGCTTGTTCTAACGGAACTAATGCTTGTGGTTGTTTTTTAACAAATTCAGCATATGGACCATACTCTGTTACATTGTTACGAACAGGGATATAGCCAGTTGCCATTGACCATTCAGCCGTTTTCTCGGTACTTGTCGCAAATTTCATAAAGTCATATGCACCTTTTGCTACTTCTGGGTCAATATTTCTCGTTAATGTGAATAAATATGTTTCTAATTTTGGTGCTGGTTTATGATTATCCCAAGCTGGTTGTGGTAATGCTTCAAATGTGTTTAAACGTTCTTCTTCCGTCATTCCTTTACCTAATGATTTAAAAACAAATCCTTGGTCACCAGATGATCCTGTAAACCCTAGCGTTCTACCTTCTACTAAATCGATTACTGTTTTATCCCAATATTCCCATCCAGTACCACCTGAATGTATTTTCATAATTTTATCTTCATGAAGCCATGTACGGAATTTCTCCCATACCGTAACCCAAGTATCATCGTTAATTAATACTTTTTTACCATCTTCACTTAATACGCTGCCGCCAGCGCTGCGGACCGCATCAATTAAGTTTGACGTCCCCCACATTGGCATCCAGCCAGCATATGTAACATTTCCATTCTCACCACGTTTTGCGACTGTTTTTGCTACCTTTTCAACACCTTCCCACGTCTTTAAATCCTCTTTTGTAAATCCATTCTCCACTAACGCTTTTTTATTGTAATAAAAGATTTGTGTTGTACCGTAAAACGGAATCCCATATAATTTCCCGTCAATCGTTGCTTGCTCCATAAAACCTTTTCCGTAATCTTCTTTTTTGAAATTATTATCATTTTTAACATATTCATCTATAGGCACAATTAACTGTTTTTTAACATACTCTTGAATGACGTCTGAACCTAGTAATGCGATTGCTTCTTGGTTATTCGCTGCAAATCCACTTTGTAGCTTTTGATAAGACTCATCGTAGTTGCCCGCTTTCGTCGTTTTCACTACATATTTGTCCTGACTTTTATTGTATTCTTCCACGATTTTGTCTACACGATCTGCAAGGGAACCACCTACTCCATTAATAAATGGAACAACAACCTTCTCGCCTTCTTTACTCGCTTTAACAGTACTTCCTTTTCCGCCTGAACAACCCGCAAGTGCACTAACAAACAATGTTAAAACTGTTAGAAGCATGAATATTTTTTTCATCCCACATATCTCCTTTACTATTTAATTACCCCTTTATTCCTGAATCTGTAACACCAGATAAGAACCATTTTTGTAGAATTAAAAATACGAGTAAGAGCGGCACCGTTGCGATTGTACTTGCAACCATAATGTGTGACCAATCTCGTCCTAAAGAACTATTAATGAAATAATCAGCAATTCCATTCGTGATTAACTTTTGCGTATTATCTTTCAAAATAAGAGCTGGCCAAATGTAATTATTATAATTACCAATAAATGTGACCAATCCTAGTGTTACAAATGATGATCGTGTCATTGGAAAAATAATCTTCCAAAGAATACGCCAGTCACTTGCTCCATCAATTTTGGCTGCTTCTACTATTTCAAAACCAACTTTATGGAATGATTGTTTTAAATAGAAAATACCGAATACGCTAACAGCCATAGAAATCATGTATCCAAAATGTGAATTAAGTAGACCAAACTTCCCTAACATTACATATACAGGAACATACGATACAGCTCCAGGGATCATATAGGTTGCCATCACAACACTAAACGTAATATTTTTACCTTTAAACTTGTAAAATGCCAACATATAAGCAAAAAGCGCTGACGAAACAAGTACATATATAGTAATAAGGAAAGAAGTATAGAAACTATTAAATAAATACGTGTTAAATGGAAGTATATCTAATACTTGACGATAATTTTCCCAATGAAATTCCTTAGGCCAAAAGCCTCCTTGTAATACTTCACTGGATGTTTTAAACGAACCAAGTACCATCCATATGAACGGAAAAATAAATAGGATACTTGATAACGCTAGAAAGAGATGCTTTACGATTAATGGACCTTTTTTCATATTATTCACCTTAATAATTCACCCACTTGTCACCTATTATTTTGTTTATAACAGATAGTAGAATTGTAATGATTAGGATGATAAATGCGATTGCTGTTGCAGATCCCATATCAAACTGTTCAAACCCTTGTTGGAAGAATAAATATAGTAACGTACGCGTCGAACCACTAGGTCCACCTTGCGTTAAAATTTTAATTTGGTCGTAAGCTTGCACCGCAGAAATTGTATTGACAACAACTAAGAAGAAAGTTGTTGATGAAACCATCGGTAGTGTTACATATCGAAATTTCTGCCACGAATTCGCTCCATCAATACTAGCTGCTTCATATAAACTATCCGGAACTTTTTCTAATGCACCGATATAAAAAATCATTGTCCATCCAACTAATTTCCAAACTGTCACAATAATGACTGCTAACATCGCTGTTTTACTACTTTGAAGCCAGTCCAAACCTGGTATCCCGAAAAAGTTTAGAACTTTATTAATAACTCCAAATTGAGGCTCATATAAGAGTGACCACACAATGGATACAGCTATCGTTGGCGTTACCCAAGGTGAAAAAATCATTAATTGGTACAATGCGGAACCTTTAAATTTTTTTCGGAAGAATAATGCGAATCCTAAACCTAATGCAATTGTCGGAATGACTGTTCCAATTCCGAAATAAAACGTATTTAACAATGCTTGCATAAAAGAATCTTGTGTAAACAAATTGAAATAGTTTTCTAATCCAACAAAGTTAAAATCATTCGTCATAAAATCCCAATCAGTAAAACTAATACCTAAACTAATGAAATTCGGAATAATCCAAAACAATATTAGAGGTATTCCAACTGGTATTAAAAAGAACACAGCTTTTGATAGTTTTATTTGCATTCTTGCCACCTCCTAATTCATATTGTACGAGTACATTATTAACACAATGTTGTTAATTTGTTAACTAATTGTAAAAACAACATATAAACAAAATAAAACAACATATAAACAAAAAAGAAGACTATTTCTCAACTTACTAAGAAATAGTCTTCTTTTTGTTTTGCTATACTGTTATTACTTCAACCCCATTACTTGTTAACACATTTTGCCACGCTTCATCAAGCTTAGCATTTGTATATAATGCATCTATATCACTAAAATTCCCGCTTTTATAAAACTTTGTTAAATTAAACTTTGACTCGTCAGCCATCATGACAACTTGCTTTGCATTGTTCTTTAACTGCTTATATATTTGTGCATCTTCAATATACGAACATGTCAGTTCTTTTTCTAATGAAATTCCATCACACGAAGCAAATAATTTATTAACAGTGAAATGATCAAGATAGTTTAACGTCATTTCTCCAGACAGTGCTAATGAATTTGAATTCAATATTCCACCAATAACTATTAACCTACAATCAAAGGAATCATATTGTTCTTTAAGCTCAATAATTTTATTTACAGCTGGTATGGAGTTTGTTAAAATCGTCAAATTCTTTTTATCGTGTATGTAATCTAAAATTTGCATTGTAGTTGTCCCAATTTCAATTGCGATAATATCATTATCTTCTACGAGTTTACTTGCTTCCATTGCAATTTTTCGTTTTTCTTCAATATTCTCAGATCGACGTTTATTAAAATGAAATTCTAGTGTTTGATCTTTTTTCTTAAGTGCACCACCATGTATTTTAGTAAGTGTCCCTTCCTTATGCATCATATCTAAATCTCTTCGTATCGTTTCCGTTGTAACATTTAATACTTTCGCTAAATCATTTACCATAACTCGGTTATACTTTTCTAACTCATCTAGTATATATTTTCTTCGTTCAAATTGTGTATACGATTTCATTTCATTAACACCTCTTCAAATTACGCAAAATATAGATTTTCTAAACACTTTTATTATAAGACAGGATTGATTATTACTTTTAACATAACATCATTTACAGAAAGAGGGAACGATTATCTTTATTTAAATTCAAATTTGCTTAACAATATAGACACGATTAAAATAAATAAAGATTTATTGTTAAACGATAAATATCATGTTAGATTAAATAGATAATATTTAAATGAGGTGCTTTATATGAAACAAGGATCAACACTTTTTTTAAAGACCGCTATTTTTCTTATCGGAATCCCTGTTCTTGCTTTATGTATATTTTTAGTTCCTAAAATAGGAAATTATGCAGCGGAATTGTATCCCGATATTGCATCTATAAAATATCTTGTTTTAATCAATCTGTATGCAACGGTGATACCTTTTTATTTAGCTCTGTATCAAGCTTTAAAACTTGTAAGCTTCATTGACAAAAATAACGCTTTCTCGAAATTATCTGTTAGAGCTTTAAAGAAGATCAAATACTGCGCAGTAACAATCAGTATTTTATATGTGGTAGGCATGCCACTCTTCTATCTCGTGGCGGAGAGAGCTGACGCACCGAGTATTATTATACTTGGAATGCTCCTAATCTTTGCTTCAATGGTTATCGCAGTCTTTGCTGCCGTTCTCCAAAGGCTATTAAAAGATGCTATAGATATAAAATCAGAAAATGATTTAACGGTCTGAGGTGAATAACATGGCAATTATAGTAAATATTGATGTAATGCTGGCGAAAAGAAAAATGAGCGTAACTGAACTTTCAGAGAAGGTTGGAATTACAATGGCTAACCTTTCTATATTAAAAAATGGAAAAGCAAAAGCAATTAGAATTTCAACTTTAGATGCTATTTGTAAAGCATTAGAATGCCAACCTGGGGATATTTTAGAATATCAACCTGAAGATACCGAATAAAAAGAGTCCTTCTATATAATGAAGGACTCTTTTTATTGCTCATTACGGTGCAAAGCTAACTTGACCAGTCAATACTAAAATAATTGCGATTATCCAAAATATAATAAATGATGAGGACAGTATTAAAGAAATTATAGGAATTACCTTTTTCTCCGTTTTCTTCGTAATTCCAATTGTTGAAAGTATAATACCTGCACCTGTAAGAGCAATCGTTATATAATCTCCAACTATATTTCCGGCATTCGCTATTCTCGTTGGAGTTATAAAAACGAATAAAAAACACATAATGCCGATGAGTAAAGATATATAGCTTATTATACTGTACTTCTTTTTGGGAACTATTTCGGTATTCAACGTAACCCCCCTCCTTTATACATATAAGTTAATATTAGTACGAACAACTAAAAATTAGTAAAACAAAAAAACAGATAAAGTAAGTACGATCACTTTATCTGTCATTCAACTACTACTTAATATACAACCCTGCTATTTCTTCTTTATCATTATAAGTTACGATAAAGGTACGTTGTTCTTTACTATATTTCGCTACAAGAACCACAGTATATAAACCATCTTTTTCTTCAATCGACTTTTTTTCGATCTTTTCGAATGTACCAGCTTTTTCAATTACAGGAGTAAGATCTTTCATTTTCTCCTCTGATAATGTTGTTTTCATCTTGCTATCAAATTTTTCATGTACTTCTTTATACTTAGCTTCATTTAGTAACGTTACAATTTCTTCCGCTTTCGGAATAAATTTTTTTGAAGTGCTTTCATCTACTTTATTACCCGTACATGCTGCAAGTGCGAAGGCCGTGATAGCACTTATAATAATGAGTAACATTCTCTTCATTTTAATACACCCTTTCTTTTTAAAAGAAAACTATAACTAAATACAAGTAAAGCACAAATTGCTATTGAAACTTCTGCAGCAATTATCCCCCTTTTCCCTGATACATATAGCGGTATAATGCTAGCTAATGCATTTACAGTCCCATGGATGAAAATTGCATATACAACATAACGAAATTTCTTTTGAACAACAGCTTGCAATACAATGAAGGAAAGCCCAACATGTAATACCATCGCAAAAATGCGCTCAATACCGCCGATATAATAACTGTCACCATTTTGAATGACTGTTTGTGACAATAATAGAGATATTACCGGGATACCAACTATCAACACCGCCTCAATACCGCCGTGCCCTGCTCCGAATAAAAAACCAGACTGCCAATCTCGTTGTTTCATAAAATAACGCATTGCGATAAAACGAGCTGTCTCTTCAAAAATACCAGCTGATAAACTAAGCACAATAACAAATAATATAGGCTGCATAACACTAAACATTTGAAAACCTGTGCTATTTCCATTTAAATAGTTCAGTAATGGTATTCGGATTAAAACTTGTGATACAACAAAAGCCAATACTCCGAACATATACGGGATATAGCGTTTCTTCCAAAAAGCATATAAAAGTGCAACAAGCGGTAATCCGATACTTATAAACGCTGTAAAAATAAGACCATTCATCTCGTTTCACCTCTTACTTGAAGTGTATAAAAACGAGTGAAGAAAGTATGTAGTTATTTCTTATTCGGTTTGATTTCCATCATAAATGGTTATCTTTTTTTGTATGAAAGTTTGCGTGAAATAAGGACTCGTATACGTTGTTTCTAACGTTGCATTATTTGTTTTATTTATAATACGTTTTAATGAGAATAACCCATATCCTCTGTCCCCTTCTTTACTCGAATAGTTTTTCTCATAAATTTTTTGTAAATTAATCTCTTTATGATGAGAGCTATTTCGTACAACAAAATATTGCTTTGCATCCATTTCAAAAAAGGCAATTTGCATTACCTTTTCCTCACTATGTAAAGCTTCTTCAGTCGCATTATCTAATAAAACTGAAATAATACGAATAAAAGGAACTATAGGCATTGAAACCGTCGCTATTTTTCCCGGAATATCAAGCATTACTTTTATTTGTTGTTGCTGGGCAGTACCAACTTTCGCTCGTAATACGCTTCTCATTTCAGGAATATGTATACGAGATAGTTTCGCAATATCGAGTTCATGATCATTTATTAATTTTAAAGTAGGAGTAATTACGTCATAATACACTTGCTCGATTTCGTTTACATTTTTTGTACGTATACCAGCTTCTAACGCAAGTAACACATTTATATAATCATGGCGAAAACTAGCCAGTTCATCATGCATTGATTCTAATTTCTCCACATATTCGAGTAACTCTTTATCTAAACGTTTTTCATGTTCTTCTAGTAACTTTTCTTTCGCTAAATGCGAACTCAGTAATACAATAAGTAGTAATACTAAGAATAATATAATTGCTGAAATGAAACTCAATTCACCATATTGTTGATTTAAATTTGCTAAAAAATCATTGGATGGACTCGTCAAAATTAATTCAATCATAAACCCTATAATTAGCAAAACATAACTAATATAATACAGCGGACTTCCTACAATATACTGCGCAATCTTTTGAATTTGTTTACGAGCTACTATAATACCGACAAAAGTAATTAACGACACGCAAAGATGTATGATACTCCCTGTCCATAAATATAAATTAAATGGTGTTAACATAAATAACTTCATACCTAATTCCAAACACAACATTTTCACCAATGTAATAACAACCATACTAACTAGTGCAAAATATAAATTATGCTTAAATTTCAATTCATTTTGCATTAATCCTAAACTTATTAGAAATAACACAATTGTACTATTTAACTCTGGATATCTTGTTACTGTTACGACAATTGCAAGCAAAATAATAAATACAGCACTTAAAACTGCTAACATTCTATAAGATAATCTGTTGTACCGGATTAATTGAATGTATAAGAATGTATGACTCATACTAGTAAGTAGCAGTGCAAATAAATCATAAATATACATTACATCTCACCCTTTAACATTTTACGTACTTTATTCACTAAACGACGTGATACCGGAATACTCTTCCCACTTTTTAAAATCATCATTTTTTGCTTCGCATCGTAAGAAGACATTTGCTTCGTATTCACGATATATGATTGATGACAACGAAATAAACGTTCATCTATTATTTCAATCTCCTTTAATGTCCCGTAAAAATAAATGATACAATCTAACGTAACTAATGCTAAACGATGTGGTTCATCGGTCATAATATATTCGATTTCTTGAAATGGTACTCGCACAGTCGCATTATTATTTTCAACGATAAAATCGTCATTTGGAATAGCAGTCTTATTGCGCGCCTCATATTGAAGCAAACATTGTTCAAAAACTTTGTATCGCTCTTCATATGGCAATCCTTTATCAATAAAAGTTAAAGCTGATACCATATATTGATATGAAATAGGTGCAAATTCAGAATGCGTCGTTACAAACACAATAATCCCTTGCGTATCATACTTTCTTATTTCTTGTGCCACTTGTAAACCTTTACGCTCTTCTCTTTTTATCTCTATATCCAAAAAATAAATTGGGACATAAGTCGCCCTTGAAATGTTATTAATAATGTTTTCACTTTTGCTAGTTACCTCAATAAAGTCAAAAGGCAACATATATTTTGCACAAATCTCCTCAACTAGCCGCTTCATTTGCTGCGCTTGTATGACATCATCTTCTAAAATGAAAATACTCATATAATCACTCACTTTATAGAAATCTACCATTAGAATATCATGATTCCTTACAAATAATGAATAATATTTCCTATATTTTCAAATATAATAATAGTTAATATCCTTTTTCCCTCAAACTGAAAAGGCATTTAAACTACCATTATAGAATACAAACTAGAGGAGATTTTTAATGACTAGTATACATATAGAAACAGATATACTAAATAAATGGATAGAACAATTCCTACCTGAATATGATTTATTCTTTTTTTCAGCTAAAAATGAATGTATAGTAAAGTATTTTACTTCTAACACTTTATTTATGACTAAGCAGGAGTTTTTCAATCATTCTATTTTCAACAATATTGATAATAGAAATAGCTATCAAATATGGAATATCCATAAAGACGTTAATTTAATTTGTGTAGCAAATCCTAATGTGATTACACAATTAGACAATGAGACACGCCAAATTATATTTCAAATTCAACTTGAAGTTAATAGCGGTTCAATTTATGAATGGGATTTTATTGAACTTGCACTACAAGATATCCATTCTGTTTCAATAAGAGATTCTATATTACAATATTTATCTCTTTATTCATTTGAACACAATTCGAAGCAATATATAAGTATGCAAAAAACGCTATGGGATAACTTACATAAAGAATTTAAATATAAATTTCTACTTCTATTAGCGAGACAATTTATTTATTCAAATTCATTAAATGAAAATCAAATTAAAACATTTAATGAACAGTTCCCACATATCGCTCCATATTTTAATACTTTTACAACTACAAATGGACCAAACTGTTTTGCATCAACTTTAGCGAGTATACGTAGCGAACATTCCGAAGTACAATGGATTATCACAAAATGGGTCCATGATTATAGTTTTCTAAAAGGTTTAGACGTAAAAAATTATAGATTAAAATCAATGTCATTAGATTTTTTACAACCTAAAGATATCCTTGTATGGAGAAATGAAGGAAACAATATAATACATGCTTCTTATTATGTAGGTGACGGCTATTTCTTTAATAAAGATGGACAATCATTCTTTAATCCGTGGCAATTAGTACATATTAATAACTTGCAAGATACATGGGGGAAAGAACGTATTGAAGTGTATAGAATTTAAATAATTGTCTCATAAAGAAGCAATAACTCTAAAGCATACAGACTGTACCTTTTAAACAAAAGATACAGTCTATACTCTATAATGAAAACTCCCTATCTCTATCAATAACTACCTTAAAAAACTCAGAGTAATGAGATAAAAAATAGTCCGCTACATCACATTTACCTTGAAACATACATGTTGAAATGCCTAATTCCTTTGCAGGTAATAGATCTAACTCTCTATCTCCAATTGCTAGATCAATATTGTGCTTTTTATGTAAATAATCATAAGCTAAAGAGTTCGGTTTTCGCGGAAAACCATCGTCAATTGTAACCATATCAGCGAAGTATTTGTCCCAGCCGTAATGGTTTAATATAGATAATACACCAGCTCTATCTTTATGAGTCATAATTACATTTTTATGTGCAAACTTTAAAACTTCTTCCACTTTTTCAAATGGTTTTATATCCGCTATAATAATTTGACTCTCTAAAACATCTATTTCACTTATTTGCTTTTCAGAGATTTTATAATAATCAATCGCGTGAGAAAAAGAAACTTTTAATTTTGTATAGATTTCTTCTTCACTTCCTTTCTTGCCTATAACTTGAGAGAGGATCTTTGTATATACTGGATACGTATCAAATAACGTCCCATCAAAGTCCCACAAAATATTCATTTCATTCACCCTTTTATTTTCTAATCATTGTATAACTAAATCAGCTCTCTTCTCTGGCGATTCCTTTTCCAAATAATACTCCTCAGCTTTCCAATACCTACTTTGAAACTTTGAAAGGTTCTGCTGCGTTGCCTCACTCTCACGAAGAAACCTTGTCTCTCTTGAACAATCCAAATACACCATATAATGAAAGAACTCTCTCCATTCTTTTCGCTGAAGAAAAACACCTTCAACAATTATTACACCTACTAAAGGAAGCTGTATTTCTTTCATTTCACATGAGTCTGTTTCATCATGATAGAAAGGCAACTCTATTTGTATATTGCTTTGTAACTTCAAAAAAAAGTTTTGCTGCAACCACTCTATATCCCATTGAAGGTTGTAGTACTCATACCACTCTGCAAATCCAGTATTATATCGCTTGTTACGCTCGGTTATGTGATCATCAATATGGAATATATGAAACGGGATTCCACTTTGCTTCATATCTTCTTCCAATTCTTTAACCAATGTTGTTTTACCCGAACGACTTAGACCATCTATACCTAAAATAAACCGCTCATCTTTATGTTCCTTAATAACTTTCATTATTTTACTTGTGCTCATTACTTTTGCCAATCTTCTTTTAATAATGAATAAACGACCGTGTCATGAGCAACATCATTTTGAATCATATATTTTCGAAGTAATCCTTCCTCTTGAAACCCTGCTTTTTTTAATAAATTACGGGAAGCTTCATTTTCTATATATACGACAGCTGCAATTCTTATAAAGTTCAACTTTTCAAACCCGTAATCTAGCATTGCTTGTAGTGCTTCTGTTGCGTATCCTTGCCCCCAATATGTATCATCTAGCTCATAACCAATTTCGGCTCTTTTATGATGATTGTTAATTAAATGAAACCCACACGTACCAATTAATTGATTCGTGCCTTTCTTCTCTATTCCCCAGCGAAATACACTTCCTTCTTCATAACGCTTTCTAAACGTTTGAATTGTCGTTTTCGCTTGCTCAATATTTTCAAAAGAGTCCATTCCGAAATAACGAATAACGGATTCTTTTGAAAAATAATGGAACATTGTTTCTGCATCTAACAGTGTAAGTTCTCTTAATAGTAAACGCTCTGTTTCTAATTTTGGAAACTCCATCCTCTTTTTCTCCTTCTATTCTAATGAACTACAAATTTCAATATAATTACCGTCTGGATCGGCTATGTAAGCTATTGTTTGTCCCCACGGTTTTACAATTGGCTCGACTAGAACTTTAACCCCTTGTTCTTTTAATTGCTCAATCGTTTCCTTTACATCCTCTACAATAAACCCTAATTCAAAATGAGAAGATTGTAGTACACCTTCTGTAAGAGGTAGTCCTGTTAACTCCTTAACGTCCTCACGTGTATTTATCGCTAAAATTGTTGCTCCTGTTTCAAATTCGATATATGTACCGTGTTCAGCTCTTATCGGTAATTTTAAAATTTCTTTATAAAACTGAAGACATTGTTCAAACTTTTCTACATATAAAATAATGTATTTCATTTTTAAGTTCATCATTATTCCTCCTTTACCTTCACCTCTTAAAATTCGACAAATGTTTTTAAAAACCTTGTACCTTATAAAGCCGAGCACAAAAAAATGAGGCCGATTTCTCGGCCCCCCAGCTTATTGGCATAAAACAGGAGATTTGGTTTGGACATAACCAGTTCTTACATTTATTATATTTTATTTTTTCTGAATTTTAAATATAATATATACCTATTTATATTGAGAAAGTTTTTTCTACATGACCATAAAACTATGTGCATAAATTCATACCATTTAAGAAATGCTACAAATGGAGGTGTATACATATGGAACCAATGCTATGTCCAAGCTGTAAAACGAACCGAACTCGCTTTAATATTCTTGAGCAACAAGTAAAACCAGTAAAATTAAATCCGCAAACTGGTCAAGTAGAAGAAGAATACACAAATGAAACGATGAATGCTTTTCATATGGCTTATCAAGGACCAACTTACCGCGTCCAATGTGCTGTGTGCGGGCTTGTTGAAAATCCTGAACAATTTATTAAACCAGCTCAAAATCAGTCTTTCTCTTAAACATTTTCCCTACCCCCTATCAATTTTCTATAGGGGGTTTTTTCTGTTTTACATCAGCAAGGTGCACAATCACTGTTTACTCAAAGGTTCATAATTCATCTACATGTCTACTATTCATACACCGTCATATATTTTTCTGTTTCACACAATTATAGTGAACCCAATAGAAATTAAAGAACATCTAAACCTTGCGACCCAAAGAAAGGAACATTGGATGAAGCAACAACCTGCAACCTTACTAGACTACCATCACTTTGAATATTAAATACTGACACTGTAGCCTGATTTCCATTAAGGGTGTAAAAATGCCGTCCGTCTTTACTCACTCCAACATCCATCGGAAGACCTGGTGCTGTACCCGGCGGTGTACTAGTAATATGCCTTACTACCGACAATGCTCCATTCGGGGCAATTTGGTAGGTGGAAATGGTGCCACTTAAAGTGTTGGTAGTGTAGGCAAAACGTTCATCTTTCGTTGTTATAACCCAACAAGCAGTTTTATATCCGTTCGGTACAGAGCCACTGATAACATGAAGGATACCGTCGTTACTCAATGAATAAGATGACAGCGCATTTGAAACTGCTTCTGTAACTAAGAGAATTCCAGACGATAGAAAATAAGCTCCCAATGGGCCTTTACCGTAAGAATTATTAACAATTGGTCCTGTAACCGTACCGTTTTTATTTACAGTGAATACACTGAGATGGTTTGATGTAAGCTCGGAAACAACGATTTTACTACCATCCGGAGTGAAGAGAACCTGTGCCGGCTGAGCATTGAAGGTACTAAGAGAACGGGTAGATCCTGGAATAGGAGTAAGACTTCCTTTATCATCTATGTGAAAGCCAGTAATATTTGATGAAAAATTGTTTGCAGCATAACCTACATTGGAGACATAGAGAAGATTACCATACACACCAATGCTATTCGGTTGAGCACCTCCTGATGGTTTTACATCCACGAAAACCGGTACCCCGTTATCTGCTATGATAAAACTACTGATACTATGACTGCCTGCGTTAACTGCAAATAGGAAACGACCATCACGGGACAAAGTCAGAGAACCTTGTGATGCTAGGGGATCTATACCATCATTTGCCGTTTCTGTAGAAACTCCTTTATACCAGTACCTCTTCCGTATGTTGGATAAGAACCCACAAAGGTGAGCATTCCATTCGTGTCCATGTGAAAAGCAATAATGGAATTCATCACTTCATTATTAGTCATCATGTACACCATACTCGCACGCGCCCGAAAATAATTGTTCATACTCTGCATTTTATGACTCTCCTCCCTTCATAATTTTATATGGTTCTTTTTTTATTTAAATTCCCAAACAAATGTAAATTGGTTTAGAAACAAATCCTACTCACCTTATATTTTCTTTAAGTGAAAACCTTAACAATTTCCGCGATGTTATTAACATAAATCTAAAACATTATCAAAAACGTTACTCAACAATTTGGTCCGATTATTGAATAGCATGGCTGGCGCCTTATTATGTTTCAAATGACTACTTTTTTGTTACTTAACAGCTTCGTTGTCATTTATGATTTTGTTAAGATTTACTGCGCTCTTAGTTCTACGCCTTAATTATATGTTTTTTATTATATAAAAAAGAGTGAACAAAATGAATTTAGATAATAATGAAAGAAGATGATTCCGTCTACTATACGGAATCATCTTCTTTTAATATCCATTTCTTTGAATTAAAAAATAATACAAATTTTCTGAATAATTTGTTAAAATATAGAAATATTAGCACTTTTATTATGAAAGGATTGATACATATGATTAATAAATTAAAAGAAAATATAGGATCTGTTTTTGTCGGTAAGGACAATGTTATTGATTTACTCATCGTTTCACTGCTTGCTGACGGACACGTACTACTTGAAGATGTGCCTGGCACCGGGAAAACATTACTAGCTAAAACAATTTCCAAAAGTATTGGTGGTAGTTTTTCTCGTGTTCAATTTACACCTGATGTACTACCGAGTGATGTAACTGGTATTGAGTATTTCAATCCGAAAACGAGTGAATTCGAGTTAAGACTCGGACCAGTCGTGGCAAACATATTACTTGCGGATGAAATTAACCGCGCGATGCCGAGAACTCAGTCTAGTTTGTTAGAAGCGATGGAAGAACGACAAGTAACTCTAGAAAAGCAGTCTACTCCTCTTCCGAAACCGTTCTTTGTTATTGCGACGCAAAACCCGATTGAATCACAAGGAACTTTCCCTCTTCCAGATGCGCAGCTTGATCGCTTTTTAATGACGATTTCTATTGGTTATCCGGCTCCTGAAGATGAGTTAAAAATGATGCGCCGTTTTCGCAATAACACACCGTTAGAAAGCGTTACATCTATCATTTCTTTAGAAGATATTTTAAAAGCACAGAAACAGGTGAAAGAAGTGTTTGTATCAGAACCGTTAGAACACTACATTATTAAACTTGCTCATGCGACCCGAAATCACGATTACATAGCTAACGGTGTAAGTCCGCGTGCCACATTAGCTTTAGTACGCGCCGTTCAAGCACTAGCCTTTTTACGCGGTAGAGAATATTGCACACCTGAAGATATACAATTTTTAGTTCCTTCCGTTTGGAATCATCGTATCGTTTTGTCAATGGAAGGAGCTTTACGTACGACAAAAAATGAAATCATGCAAAGGATTTTAAAAGAAATTGACGTACCTGTGGAGATTGAACAAGCATGAATGGACAGCGCGTTATAACTGTACCTTTATTTTTTCAAATTCATATTATTCAACTAACTGTGCCGATTGCTTTACTATTTACGTTTTTTCTACCGCAACGAATTCTTATGTTTCTCTTTTTCTTCTATTATTTATTTGCGATTTTCATTTATAAATATGTCGCTTACATAGAAAAAAAGTTTCAAGTTATAAATGAAAAACAAACAACTCGCCTTTTCCCTGATGAATCTGGACAGTTTTTTATTCATTTAAAAAATGGCGCAAATATACCACTCGTTAACGGTGTTTGTTATTTTCATTTAAATTCGTCCCTTATACCGCATAAGGATCAAGGAATTGAACAAATATCAAAAACGTTATTTTCTTTCCCCTTTTCACAACCTGCTCATTCAGCACAAAAATGGGATTTAACATTAACCGCAACGAAGCGTGGTGTGTTTCAAATTGAACAATTCGAATGCGTATTAAAAGATCCGTTTCATTTATTAACTGTACATTTACCTGTTTTCGATAAATTAAAAACTGAAATTATTGTATACCCTTCTCCTAAAGAAGTAGCCGGTTTGCAAGAACTTCAGCAACTATTAACTGGTTCTTATCGAACGAATTTTTCTTTTTACAATGATGAAACATCTATTATCGGTGTAAAGCGATACGAACGTGAGTCTTTCCGCTCTATCCATTGGAAAGCATCTGCTAAAATGCAGGCGTTACAAGCGAAGCAATATGAGCCTGTAAAAAATTATAGTTGGACGATTTGTCTTTCTTTAGCTGCTGATCGCGGGTTTGGTTGGAAAGAGAATGTAGAAGAACTTATTTCATTTACAACTTACATTTGTCAATTCGCAACGAAGCATCAAATTCCATTTGAATTATTTATTAGTATTTTAGCAGAAGGTGGCCCATTGCACTTACCTTTAAACGACGGACAAACGCATTACGCAAAGACGTTAGAGGAATTAGCACGTATTTCAGATGATAGTACGTTACTTCCGAAACAAGGATTCCTTCATTATGTCACGAGAAAAAGAGAGCGATCATCTACATTGATTTTCATTGGCTTTCAGAAGAATGAGCTCCCTCTTCTATCGCAGCCTACGTTTCTCATTAATAACGAAGGGATGGTGGAACCAGTTGAAAACTTGGCTCTATCACGTTAATGACTTTATTCTGCTCCTCCTCCTTTCGTTATTAACAGAAAGGGATGAATTAGTTGGTATTGCTATATTTTTAGCGACCGGTTATGTAGGAGTACTTTTTATTAATAAATTTATGAAGAAAAAAACAACAGGATTTGTAATACTGTTAGTTGCTCAAATAGTCGGTTGTTCTTTAACACTACCATTTTCTCTTTTTGGCACAATTATGTTACCGCTTTTCTTCTTTATCGTACACGCGGTCGGACCTGGATATCCAGTTCAAAAATCGTTAGGCGGCATTGTATGGTTTGTCGTTTCAGCTATATTTTATGCACCATTTCCTCCATTATGGAAATTGTTATTATTAGCTTTGCACATTATGATTACATTTTGGCTAACTGGGGCCAATCGCAAACAACAACTATTACGTTTCGCTTCTATCATTACGATTGGCGTAATGAGTATATTAATTGTTCAAGTATTTCCTTTCATTCGACTTATTTTTGGTTTTATCACGGAAGTAATCGCATTAGGGGTCGGCTACGCTATAAATCCATTACTTATAGCCGCTGAATTAAAAGACACTGAAGGGGTTTGGGCAAATAAAGGACATCTCTTAAAACCACGAATTGAAGACGGGAAAAAACTTCCTGATTTTGACCCAATACTCATAAATAGCATTACAATAATAGTTTGTACAACCATCGCTATTTACGTCGTTTGGAAAATAGTAAAAAAACGAAAATATTTGAGCTTAGCAAACATGCCAGTCTTCGAATCTACAATCATTACTGATAAAGAAGGAATTAGCCAAAAACGAATGAAGCGAAATAAACCACCACAAAACGAAATTCGAAAAGAAATTTTCAAACTGGAGAGTAAACTATCCCCTCCTTTAAACCGCGAACGGGGAGAAACAGTTGAAGCTTGGCTAAAGAGAATTAATGATGAAGAAGGTGTAAATACTCAGAGGCATATCATTATAGATGCGTATAATGCAGTACGTTACTCAAATGGTGAAAACACTGTACTTCTGTATGAATTTAAGGAAGAGGTTCATAAGCTTTATGCGTATCAGAAGAGTTTGAAGAAGAAGAGAAAATGAATAAATTTAAGTTTTGATACACACAAAAAGACTCCTATTAAACTAGGAGTCTTTTTGTGTAAAAGTCCACGTTGCTTTTCACAATTTATGCTTTTCGCTCTTCTGCAATTTCTAAAGATTCTTCATGCCACCAAAGTGTTTCTTCAGGGTCTTCTTTAGCGATTAGGTGTGCTTCTTTTTTCGATTCTACTGTAGGATAAGATCCTTTTAGTGCACGTCCTGATGTTGTAACAAACAGTACACTAAATACAATTAATCCAATTACACTTACACCAGTTAAATAAAATGCAGGTGCGAGCGGGTTACCAGTAGCATGAACTAAATATGAACATACGAGCGGTGTTGTCCCGCCAAATATGGATACAGAAATATTAAAGGAGATAGAAAGTGCACGATAACGTACATCGGTGAAAAAGAGTGCTGGTAATAACGATGGTAATGTTCCTTCATAAACACTTAGGAAGAAACCTAAAACGAAAACACCTGCAAATATGGCTGCAATATGTCCATTCCCTATTAATAAAAATGCTGGAATTGAGCATAATGTTAAACCAATTAAACCGATTTGTACTACGCGCTTATTACCAACTTTATCACTTAATTTACCGAAATAAAGTGCCAGTGGAATCATAAGTGCCATCGTAATTGAAATGATTAATAAGCCAGTTGTTTCTTTGACTTTTAATACTTGTGTTAGATAAGAAGGAATATATGAAAGGATCATATAGTTTGTAATGTTAAAGAAGGCAACAATTACTGTGCTTAATAAGAAGTCTTTTTTGTGATATTTTAATATATCACTAAACGGAATTTGTTCATTGTCTTCAGATTCCTCTTGCGCTTTTTCCATCTCTTCAAAGATTGGAGATTCATCTAAATGACGTCGTAAATATAAGCCGACCAAACCGATTGGTGCAGCGATTAAGAAAGGAATACGCCATCCCCAGCTGAGCATTTGCTCATCTGTTAATAATAACGTCAAAATGGTAACAATTACCGAAGCAGCAATGTAACCTGAGAGTGTCCCAATTTCAAGACCACTACCGAGTATACCACGCTTTTTATCTGGAGAAGATTCTGCGATATAAACCATTGCTCCTGAATATTCTCCGCCTGTAGAGAAGCCTTGAATCATTCGAGCAACTAAAAGTAGTATTGGTGCCCATACACCAATTTGTTCATAGGTTGGTAGTAATGCGATGAATAATGTAGATAGTGCCATTAAAATAATAGTTGTACTTAAAACAATCTTTCGGCCATATTTATCACCAATTCTCCCAAAGAAAATACCTCCAATTGGTCGAACTAGAAAGGCCGCCGCAAATGTACCAAATGTAAGTACAAGTTGCAAACCACTATTATCCACACCTGAGAAGAATAATTGACTTAAAATTACCGCTAAATACGCGTATAATCCAAAGTCAAACCACTCCATTGCATTCCCAATGCCAGTAGCAACAACTGCTTTCCTAGCCTGTTTAGGATTGACAATATTAACGTCTTGAGGTTCAAAATTCAAATCATTATTTTGTTGCATATAGTAAAACAGCCCCTTATTTAATTTATCTTCTTTAAGCACACCTTCTCTTATTGAATAAAATTAATACGAAGCACTTAAGGAAAAGCAACGTCTCCTTATCTGTTATTATTATTTCACATAATTAATTATTTGTCCAATGAGATGCTTCCTTGATTAAGGAAATAAGTACTTTAAAATAAGAAAAGACACTATATTAGTGCCTTTTTCAAGCTTTACATTTATTATATTTTATAGTGCGTGAGAGAACATAAATCAATGATTTTCTCCCCTAATCTCTTTTTATGTGAATTGAAAACAAGTTACTTTTTACATTCTAATCGTCACAAACAATTAATTTATTGTAATGAAAATATTATACATAGAAATCAAACACTTGCTAAAGCTGACAATCTATGAATACAGGAAATAAGCTCATTAACAAATGTATCAATCTCTTCTTTCGTAATAATATATGGCGGAAGTAAACGAATGATATTCCCTTGCGTAACATCAACTAACATCCCTCTATCCAATAACGCTAACTGTAATTTCTTTACGTTTTCATTCGTATCATTCATACTAATTCCAAACATCATTCCAGAATGACGTACTTCCTTAATGAGATACGAATTTTCTTTCTGAATTTCTTGAAGTTTATCATTTAAATATAGTGACGTTTCATAAGCTTCCTGCATTAAACCATCATCAATTAATGTTTTTAATACCGTTAATCCTAAAGCCGTTCCGATTGATGAATGAGCAAATGTTGTTCCATGATCTCCTGGTGAAAATACATCACATAGCTTTTCGCCTACAATGATTCCTCCTAGCGGTATCCCGCCTCCTGCCCCTTTACCAAATTGAATAATGTCTGGTGTAATATTGAAGTTTTGATACGCAAATAATTTCCCTGTTCTGCCCATACCACTTTGTACTTCATCAACAATTAGAATTACATTATATTTATCACACAGATGTTGAACGCCATTTACATATTCACTTGATAAAGGATAGATCCCACCACTTCCTAATACAGGCTCTAGCATAATTGCAATTGGATTTTCATTAATAATCGTTCTTTCTAGTTCTTCTATATTTTCTCGTTCCACTTCATATACAGGAATAGATGTTTTCGGGAAGTTTTGATATATACTTTCTTGTCTTGTAAAATGAAGTGCACCTAATGTTCTTCCGTGAAAACTACCTTTCAATACAACTACTCCGTCACGTTCTTCGTTTGTAATAGATCTATATTTATCAATTAATTTCAATGTTGTTTCTGTCGCTTCAGTACCAGAGTTTGTGTAGAAGACCTTACCATTTTGCAAAGTATAATCAACTAATTTCTTTGCATATTCAATCGCAACTGGATTTAAAAAATGGAATGGAAGATGCAGGCATTTCGTAACTTGTTCTAATGTGGTTTGCACAATGTTTGGATGATTGTAGCCTAATAAATTCACACCCACGCCAGAAAATAGATCTAAATATTCTTTACCGTTCACATCATACAGTTTACAGCCTTCTCCTCTTTCTATCGCAACCTCCGTACGACAATACGTAGGCATAATATATTCTTTATCTAATTGAAACCAATCCGTCATGATAAATTCCTCCTAGCTATTTTTCCCGTTTTTAATGTTTATTATCTATAAAGTCATTTTCAAATTAATTTTTAAGATTGAAATTTTAATAGTGGTTTTCTTCCACCTCTTTAATAAAACGTTTTATTTCTCTTCCCGATATTCATTTTTCCATAATTTCTTCTATTTCAACAGGTCCACTGCATGTGCGTTTTTTTCATCTAGCGGTATGTTACTAAATTGAACTTCGTATGTAATACATAATCGAGGCTAAAGAATCATATTTAGTAACAATCAACGAAAAAATTTTGGAGGCTATATCGATGAATGAAAAATATGATAAACAGAGGCAATCTTTATTAGGAGAAGACTTTAATAGCAATCGAGAGCTTAATGAACCAGCTAAACTTCACTCTCAAACAGTTGGTTCACGTGGACCTGTTTTAAAGCAAGATAGTGTACTGCACGAGGCGTTACAAGAATTTATTCATGAAAAAATTTTAGAAAGACCTGTTCATGCAAAAGGATTTGGTGCATTCGGTTATTTTCAAACGATATATCCAATGTCTGAACATACAAAACTAAGCTTTTTACAAAATTCAAATGAGAAAGTTCCTGTTATGGTGCGGTTTTCGTTAGCTGTTAGTACGAAAGGAACACCTGATACTTCTAGAAATGTACGCGGTTTTGCTACAAAATTTTATACAAAAGAAGGCGTATTTGATCTTTTATGTAATCATCTTCCTGTCTTTTCTGTTCGAGATCCGATGCGTTTCCCTGAAACTATTAAAGCGTTGTTGCCTTCACCTAAAAATAACTTAATAGACCCTGATAGATTTTGGAGTTTTGTCGCTAGAGCACCCGAATCCATTCATTTTGTCGTCCGTTTATACTCTGATGCTGGTACGGCAAAAAGTCTTCGCCACATCCCAGGACATAGTGTAAATACATATGTTTGGAGAAATGCTCAAGGTTATCGAAAGTACGTAAAGTATCATTGGTATCCATTTGAAGGTGTACAATTCATTAATAGTGAGGAAGCAAATAAACTAGCTGCCGAAAATCCTGATTATAGCGGGAAAGATTTATACGATGCAATTGAGGCTGGTAAACCAGTGGAATATGGTTTATATGTCCAGCTCATGGATCCAAAAGATGAAGCACACCTTTCTTATGACCCTTTAGACGATACAAAAGTATGGGATGAAAAGGAGTATCCTCTTATACCAGTAGGCAAAATGGTATTAAATAAAAATCCTGAAAATTATATGGAACAAGTTGAAAAAGTCGCCTTCTCCCCTTCTAATTTACTAGACGGTGCAGAACTATCAGATGATAAAATGTTGCAAGGCCGCGCTAACATTTATAGTGATTCTCAAAGAAGAAGAATTGGACCCGAATTTCGTAAAATAGCGATTAACCAACAGCAAGATTGGACACCTGCTAATCAAATTACAAGTGGTGATGGAAGATACGTTGAAGGAAAGCTTGAAAGAACTTCTATAACTAAGCAAAATGACTTTGCACAGGCTGGTGAGTTTTATGAGAAGTTAACACAAATAGAGAAAGAACATCTTGCTGAAAATTTAGCTAATGATTTGAAAGTTATATCCGATGATATTAGAAAGGTAGTTATGGGGTATTTCAATAAGGTATCAACTGATTTGGCAAAAAGAATAGAGATAGAAATGAAGAAGCATTAAGAAGATTAAAATGGTCATTTTAATGGTGAAACGTGATTTTCATTTTATAAGACTGTTTAACTTACAGGTTATTCACTCCATTCTTTGTATGAATCTATTGATGAACTACTATAGCGAGATGAATTTATATGTAAAATGATTTCAGTAGATTTAACCATGAAGATGCTTTATGGACGAGAATTTTAATCCGTAATAGTTTCTTTCTTGTCAAAATCCAATGCAATTGTTTAATTATAAAATTTAAAACCAGTATAACCCCGTTCTTAATACGGGGTTATACTGGCATTACATACTTTCCTACACTAAAAATACAATACAAAAATCGTTTAAGTATAAGTGTTATTATAAAAATCACACCTGTAATTGAAAATAGCCATTTTTAGTAAATCACATTTAATTTAAAAAGAACTTTAACTCAAAAGCACCTACATCATTTCTCCATAATAAATGTCTATATAATATACAAGTTTTCACTGGTTTTTATTAATAATTAATATTTCAGTTGATTTTTTTCAATATCAATCGATTTTACTAACAAAGAAATTTTATTTTCTTCATAATTAAATTATTTTACTTCTACTGTATAATTCCCTGTTCCACCACCATATTTATATACACTTAAGTAATATTTCCCTGGCTTCGCATTATAATTTCCAAGCAATTTGTTTCCATCACGTTTTGTTGCATAAGTTACATAATTATCTAGATCTGATTCAGAATATAACACCCAGTTCAGTCCAAGGTTTTGTTCGTTCGTAACTGTAATTTGTAAATCTTTTGGATCCTTTACATCGATAACAAATCGGTCAACTTGATCTTGATCACTTAAGTTTCCTCTTAATAACGTGTTCAAAGATAATGGATTTGCTGTATCAAATGAATTATTCGGTTCTTTTTCTACAGCAGTACCTTCTTCCGTATTTACTCCACTAAATACAACATCATATTCAAATTGTCCAGCATCATTGACACGGTAATTTACAAAATAAGCAGTCAAAGTTTTGTATCCACTCCACTCTTTTTCTGAGAGATGTTTCAACATATCATTCGTTGCTTGATTCATCACTTTCCTGTCCTCAATTTCTCCTTTTGCTGCACTTCCTGTATATGTTCCCTGTAGTGTGAATGTATTAAAGAATTGTGATTTATTCTTCGTTACCTTCACATTTTTTAACTTTGCTTCATTGGTGATATCTGACGCAACATCTGAAAGCGGTTTTGGAGCATGCTGTGCTAAATACTCATCTGATACTTGTGGAATTGTATACTTATCACGATTATCAATAAGCATTTGCATGTAAGATTGATATTCTTCATTTAATTTATTATCTTTGCTTAATGTAGAACGGTACGTGTCGTAACCTGGAACATCATTTGCACGAATTAAATCATGCACTTTATCAAACATTTCTGGACGGTTATTATACATATACGATTGTAATGCAAACGAATAGTTATAGAAATCCCACGTTCCATATTTTGCATTTAATGTTTGTGCTGCTGTATAACGTTTCGCAGGGTCATAAGACAATCCACCAATTATGCTTTTTCGTGGTACTACGCTGTCTAATCGCGTTGAACCTGCAAAGAACTCTGCATTTCCTTCTTCAAACCATGTTAAACGTTCATTTTGATACATTTCCCCTTGGCCCCATAATCCCGGAACCTCGTATCTTCCTTGTAAATAGTGTGTAAATTCATGGCGGAACAATTCTTCCAAACTATAAATACTTTGCTCTGGTGTACGTTCATATGTAAAGAACGTTCCACTTCCTTCAATGTAAATCCCACCATTATTCGTTTCATAACCATACAATTGACGGTTGAATTGATATTCGTCGGGACTATTATAGATGACCATCGTTAACACATCATCAGCATGTCCACTTTCAAGTGGTTTATCACTACCAACTGTACGATAAAATTGAGAACGTACTTCTTTTGCCGCCCAGTATAGACGTTTAATTTTCTCTTCGCTAACTTTATCCCCAGCTTTAAAGACAATTGCTCCATCATCAAACGTATACGTTTTCGGTAAATATTTCTTTTTACCATCTTCTCGAATTTGATCTAAATTTATAGTTTTTCCGTTCGCATCTACTCCTCCATAATTTGTAGTAATTTGTTCTGCCGCAACAAAATATTGCTCCCCTAAATATGGATAAATTCGCATTGCATCTGTAACAACTTGCTGTCCTTTTGTTGGCGTACTATGAAGCTTGCCCAATCGGCCAGCGTAGTAAATTCCGTTATTAATTAACCATCCGTTTTTATCTGTTACAGTACCAATTAGCGCAAAACGACTAATTTCATTAATAAAACCATCGATGTTTCGATACCACATCGTATCTTTTGCTTCTTTTCCTGTATTATACATATACGTCTGAATGTCAAAATCAATTCCTTTCATCAACTCATATACAGCATTTCCTTTTGTATAGTCTTCAATGAAAGTTGCCACATTATCGTTATATTGTTTGAAGATTTCACCTGCATATTGAACAACCTCAGCATCAGCGGATGCGTTTCCAATCAACATTCCATAGGACGAAATAACTTGGTTTTGTGCTGGTGTACCAAGTTTAAAATTTGGATTCTTTGCAATTGTCTTTAAAGCCGGTAAACATTTATCATGATAGCTACGCTCATTTAGTTTGCTTAATTCATCATGGTAAAAACCTAAATAAAATGCCGCACGTAAAGTTTCTACTAATGTTTCAATCCCTTTTGAATCATCTTTCGTATAAGCTTGTCCTTGTTCTGCTAGTTTATCAATTATCGCTTGCATGCGACTATCATCTTGATAGAACTTAAGACTATCACTATTAAACTGAAATAATTCCGGAATTTGATACCATTTAATCGTCACAAGAAGATCAGTTAATTGTTTGTTGCTTAATTGATTTAATTCGGCCATCGAATATTTTTTCTCTTCAGCTAACTGTTTTTCATTCTCATTTGGTGCTAGCGGACGCTGCGATAAATCCGCTAACTTTAACCGTTTTGTAAAAGATGCATTTTCTTGTACTTTCGAAGAGTGTGCCAACTCATCAACGGATTTCTGTATTCCTACCGGCTCCATTTGTAATACGTTCTTCACATTTTTTTCTTTTGTCTCTGCTTGAATTTGCAAACCATTACATGATATTGTCACTAGTCCAACACCAAGAATCAGCTTAGAAATTTTCGAATATTTAACCATACCGCTACCCCCTAATAATTTAAAAGAAAATTCTGAATTTTAAAAGCAGAACATTCTTATTTGTATGTATTTACAGTTCCGCTATAAATACAAGTAAGATCAATGATGCAATAGTAGTTTGTTTTTTACTATTACTAATACAAATTTCTTAAATGTAATCCTCCTTCCTTAAATTTAATACTAGCAAAAACTGTGCCAATAATATTTCCTGTGAATATCAAACATTCTTTTATTATTACTGTAGAATAAAATATACACAAACGGTTCAACAATGTATAAATCTTTTGACACAAACTCCTCTTTTTACGATGAAAGGATCCGTTGAATATTATAATTGCATTAGCCAGCAAATCATTTTCACCAAACACCATTCCGAATTTTAAACCCATTCAAAAAAAGGTAAATAAGCATATTACATAAGACTAATATGTTTACTTACCTTTCCCTATTTTATATAGACAACAAGCTATCAGTGGATAGAAACAACATTAATTAGTATTTGGTTACATCATTTTATATTTTGATATTCATTTCTCTTTTTCAGATAACCCTTTTCACATTGTAACGGTTTGTATTCCACTATTTTCCCTTGCTTCTTTTTCGTTTCGGTAACAACCCATTCCCCTTTTTCAAGTTTTAGGCGTTTCATAACATTTGTATCGTCTATTTCTTTATACAGTAAAAATGCTTCAAGTGCCTTCACAAACAACCTAGGCTCTCCTCTATATCCACCATTAGCAAAAACTTTAGTTAACGAATTATAATAAGAATCATTTTCCCGTCCACCATACATTAAGTGCGCAGCTTCTAAATCTTTTTTACTTACTTCCATAAATCCACCTTCATCAATATTTATTTCGAAAGTAGATTTGATGTCCTTCATTATATTTTTCACATACTTTTCATCACGAATATTCCTTTCCTCCATACAATCCGAAGACAGCCTTGGTGCATCTGTTTGAGAATGCACTACTTGTTGTATAGATACACATAAAATAAATACACTTAAAACATACAGTAGTTTTTTCATATTTAAGTATCACCTCAAATAATTTAGATACTATATTATTTGTTTTTGAGGAGATTCTATTCTTAAGCTGTAAATATAAATCCCCTATAAAATTGATTTTTATAGGGGATTTATATTTAACATTTAATCGGTGAAGCAATTACTTCTCTATTCTTTACATCATATAAACCTATTGGTGTCACTCTAATGAAAGGTAGATGAGTCGCTGAAAAGAATAGTATTGTGAAAGCTGGATCGTTATAAGAATAACCTCGTTCTTGTAATAATTTCACCATCATTTTCTCTTTATGTATTAATGCGCTCATTTCTAAGTCTGACATAATACCTAATAACGGCAATGAAATTTCATGTAAAACTTCATTCCTTTCAGTTAGTACCATGCCACCGCCGAGTTCTTTTACTCTATTAAAGGCGCCTAACATATCTTCTTTACTCTTTCCAATTAGAATAATATCCCCTGTACCAGAATAAGAGCTTGCAAAACCGCCTAATCGATTCGCAAACCCTTTCACAACTGTATTCACTCGCCAAGTACCATCACGAGCAATCATCATAAAGAAACATTCATCATGTTCAAAAGAAAGTTCCTCACAGTTTAATTCGATTTCACTAACATATGGCTTTGTAATAACGTCGTTTAATAATTTTATGCCCGTTGCACCAGTGAAAATCATATCTTCTTTCTGTAAACACCAGTCTAATTGTAATGGAGCTACTTGGAATTTATCCCATTGTACACTTACTGATTCATTTTTGTTTATTCCTTCACGCTTCACCCATTTCCCTTTTGCAATTACACTAATTGGAGTTGGATTTTCTTTACTTTCCAATATATTAATGTTTGCAATTCTTCCTGTTGCAATCGTACCGTGTAAATGCTCCATATTATAGTAACGAGCAATGTTATAGCTTGCCATATTATAAGCATCAATTATTGGGATTCCTTGTTTTATCGCGGTAGAAATCATCACATTTGTCATACCATTTTCATAAAATGACGGATGTGAACCGTCAGTTGTTAAAATGAATCTATCAAATTGTCTAACACCTAATTCCAGTAATTCTTTCAGTAAAACTTCTAAATCTGGGCGGATCGAAGAATTTCTAAGAGAAACGGTGTAGCCTTGCATAAGACGTGTTAGCGCTTCCTGCCCTGTCATCGCTTCATGATCGCAATCGGTACCTAGTAACTTTAATTTCGCTAACGTAGTTTCAGATGCCCCCGGAAAATGGCCTTCTATTTTCTTCTGTAACCGTTTCGTTTCCTGTACCCAATTTAACATTTCATCATCACCATTTAATAGTTTTGGCCACGCTGTTAACTCGCCGCCTTGAAGAACGTCTTCATGGTTAAGCCATTGCATTATTTCTTCACTATTAAACAAAGATTGACCATTTTGCAGCTCGGTCTGTCCATCGAAACGACACCACCAATACATACTTGCTGGAATCTTTTTGAATTCATCTAACAAACGAAACGCTATTTCACGTTGTAATGTGAAAAATAGAGTTAAATTATCATTAATTAAAGTTGTTGTACCAAATTGCATCGCATGATTTGCTAAAGTCTCTGGGTTATATAATTGGTATGGATGTGCATGTGGTTCTATATAACCGGGAACTAAATACTTCCCTTCGCAATCTATAACTTCACAATCATTTAATTGTTGCGGCAACTTTTCTCCCACATATACTATTCGATCATCATAAATCCAAACGTTCGCTATCGTCCATTCACGTATGTACGGATTTAAATATGTTGCATTCTTTAATAAAATGTGCAGACTTCTTGTGCCATCTATCACTTCAACATGCTCTCGTAATTGTTTATTACTCCATCTTAATTGGCTTTGTCCCAATGTATTCAACTCCAAATCTATTAACTGTTGTATTGGTTAAAACGAAAAATAGTTAATCAACTAAAGTATCTTCCATTCATAACTCCCCTGTAAAACCCCTATAACGTTTATTATATGGAACGATTTCAAAAATAACAATTTTCAGAATCTAACCCTTAGCTCTTTGATCCAAAATAAAAAAGAATGTCATACAACTGACATTCTTTTTTATCTTTATACTAAACTATAAAATTATTTTAGCTTAATGTTGATGTGGTAGACCCCTTTTCAATCGGTATGTTTTTTGAAGCTAAGCTTACAATAATAGTTATTACGATATTAATAAATAATGCTATTGCTCCTGTACTAATGTCGTTAATAGTATGTGGGACTGTTGGAAAAAAGGTTGCAATTTTTATATTAAAAATCGTAGCATACAATACAATGAGCACTCCTGTAATAATTCCAGTCATTGCACCATATTTATTAATATAATTTTTTTGGGAAAAACTAAGGAATAATGCAGGTGCCAATTGTGCGATAAGACTGTATGACATGATATTTAACATTGCAAGTGCTGTTCCACCAAATACTGTGAAGATTAAAGCAGTAAAAGAAAGGATAATGATGAATAATTTTGAGGCTACTAATTGTTGTTTTTCGGTAGCTTTTGGAAAAATAACATTGTAAATCCCTTTTGTTAAGCCAACAGATGCAGACATTAACATAACGGATGCTGGTACTAAAGCCGTTAGTAAACCAGCTGCTCCAACTATTCCGATAATCCAAGGATCAAATGTTTGAATAGATAATCTTAAAAGAGAAAGATCTCCATCAGCTCCTTGTAAACCAGGGATTTTTACGACAGCCGAAAAGCCAATAAAGAAAACAAACAGTAATAATATAGTGTATAAAGGTAGGGTAATTGCATTTTTGCGAAGTGCTTTTTCACCATTTGCTGAGAAAACTACAGTGAAAGAAGTCGGTAATAAATAAAAAGATATTGCATTTAAAAGGATAGTAGAGATAAACCACGGTACACTTAGTCCCTGATCGGCTAACGTTAACAATTCAGGTTTAACAGCCTCAACAGACTTAAACATTTGCTCAATGCCACCAAAATAGTGGATAGGGATGTATAGACCTAAAAAAATAACTACTCCCAAAATCATAATATCTTTAATCACAGCTGTCCAAGCTGAGCCATGAATACCAGAGAATATTACATATGTTGTAATAACTATTGCACCTATAATACTTGCAACTATTGGTGAAATAGCTCCAAAAGAAGCCTCTGAAACAATAATCCCTAACCCTTTCATTTGTATACAAATGTATGGTATAAGCGCTAAACTTCCCACAATAGCCACTATAACCCCCATTGCACGACTATCGTATTTAGATGCAAAATAGTCAGGTTGTGAAATAATACCATGTTCTTTACCGTATCTCCAAATTTTAGGTGCAATCCAATAAGATATTATATATGCTAGAAATATATACGCAGGCACATAATATGCAGCAGCACCTTTGGAATACGCCCAACCACTTCCGCCTAGAAAAGTAAAAGTCGTATAAACCTCTCCAGCTATTAATAGGAATATGAACAAGGTTCCAAAACCTCTGCCACCAACTGAAAATTGCTGCAAATTCATCTTTTTTCCTCTTCTTGCTGCTATCCCCAAATAAAGAGATAGGATTAAGAAAATAAAAATAATAAATAATGATATATTCATTCTGCCTCACTCCCTTTATTATCAGGATCAAGCTTATAAACAATGGTTAAAATAATTGAGGAAAGTACCATCCAAAATACAATCCAAAATAAAAGAAAAGGCATTCCTAATACGTAAGGCTCAATTTTATTTGCAAATGGCAAGAATCCAACACACCCTATAAAAGGAATTAAGAGTAAGAGTTTAATATATTTCAAAATATGCTCGACCTCCTATTTCATAGTTTGAATTTTTATAGATTAAGAGCCAATATCATAAAAGGATTTGTTAATATATAAATCCATTTTAATTTTCTGGCATCTAAATCCCTGCTATGCACAATAAAGGTAACCTACACTCATTTATTCTTTCTGTTTTCACCACACATGTGGCAGAAAAAATATCTGACCGCTTCTATGCATAGCCAGATACTCTCTCCCATCTAAAATGAGGGGTATTTCTTTTTTTAATTGATGTAAAAATTGATTAATGCGAAGTAATATAATTGTAATACCCCCCTTTTATTAACAAATCATTTTGCCTAAATCTAATTTTTCATCATTAAATCATTCTCCTTTTGATAGACAATTTCTCCATCAATAATCGTTGTCTCCACTTTCAAATCCTTAATACGGTCTGGTTCAGCTTTTAAAATACTTTCACTTAAAATAACTAAATCAGCTAATTTTCCTACCTCTAGGCTGCCTTTTATATCCTCTTCAAAACTTGCATAAGCGCCATTCCATGTGTAAAGTTTAATAGCTTCTAGTACACTAATGGATTGATTAGTGCCAATTTCAGCTCCAAATTGGCTTTTTCTATTAACTGCAGTATGAATTCCTAATAAAGTATTATAATCAGTAACCGGTGCATCTGAACTACCTGCAGCAACAATACCTTTATCTATATAATCACGAGCAGCGTACATATAATTAACACGTTCACCATAATTGTGAGCATATATCTCGCCATATTCATATGGAAATGGTGGGTTTGGAATAGGGATGACTTCAAGTTGTTTCATTCTTTCTTGTAAATCTGGGGTTGAAACTCCTGCATGCTCGATTCGATGACGATGATTTTTCCTTGGTGCTTCTTTTAACGCTCTTTCTACGCAATTTAAATACATTTCGATGGCTTTATCACCTTGAGCATGTACTGTAATTTGATATCCTTTTTTATGTGCTTCACCTAAAATTTTATATATTTCTTCCTCACTATAATAAAGAATCCCGAAATTGTTAGCATCGCTGGAGTAAGGTTCTCGAGTTGCAATCGTTGGACCAGAGCTACTTCCATCTAAAAATATTTTAGCCGGCCCAACCCTAAATCTCTCATCCCCTGTACCGGTTACTATCCCTGCATTCATCATTTTACTTACAAATTTATCAGATTCATTTATGGTACCAATTATTGCATATACCCGAACACCGATGTCTTTGGTTTTTATAGCTGTTTGTAACAAACGATAACAATTAGAATCAAAAGTAGCTGCTTCATGAATACTCGTGATACCCCCTGAAATGAAATGATCCGACGCGATTTTAACAGCTTTCATAAGTTCAGCATCTGTATAGCTTGCTACATCATTCATCTTCATATTTGCAGCTTCAAATAATTTCCCTGTAATTTCCCCCTTCTCATTTTTTTCAATTACTCCACCTTGAGGGTTCGGTGTCTTTTCGTCAATTCCAGCCTTCTCTAGTGCTGCTGTGTTTACGATACAGATATGTCCACACGTACGAGAAATGATGATTGGATGCTCCGTTGAAATGGCATCTAGCTCAGCAAGCGTTGGATACCGCTTCTCCTTTACGGTGGTTTCATTAAACCCCCAAGCTCTTATCCACTCACCTTTTGGAGTTTCCAACGCTTTTTTCTTAAGCTCATTCAGCACAGCTGCAACAGAATCGATGTGACTTTCTTTACAACTGATATTCAACTGAAAAACCCCATATAAAACCAGGTGTGTGTGAGCATCAATAAATCCAGGAAGAAGGGATTTGCCTGCTAAGTCAATGACTTCAGTCTTCTCCCCAATGAATTTATTCATTTCTAAATTTGAACCGACCCCAATTATTCGATTATCCTTTATTGCTACAGATTCCACTATTGAGTTTTGTCTGTCTGATGTAATAACTTCACCATTGATAAATACTAGATTTGCATTCATACATACACCATCCTTTTTAATATAAGTACAATTTGAAAAGCCGACATAAAACCTTTCTTTTTAGATGGGAGAGATAATCCAGTCATTCATAAAAACGGTCAGATCCTTTTCCTGCCCCATGCCAAGTGAAAACAATGAGAGAAACCGAGTGCAGATCACCTTTTATTCTTTATAACCGCGACTTATAAGCTAGAAAGTCAAAATGGATATATTTTTAGTATTTTTTCATCATCCTATTAATTGTAATAACGCATAATTAAAACGCTTTCATTTAACGACATTCCTAGGATAAGCTGTTTTTCTCTGTTAATAAAAATGGCGATCTTTTCCGTACCAATAAAAGAAAAATCCATGGTAAATAGAAAAGATTTCATTAAATACCTCCCCCTATAAATTAATAATTCCGCACTGTACACTTTTACAATGCAAAAATCATGCCATCAATTTTGAACAAAAATAGAGTAAATAGACAGAAAATTATAAAAATTACTTTAAATCTAGCAATTGTGAGATATAATGAATTCAGTTCGTTTCAACTGATTCATAAATGGTTCATTCTTTTCACTAATTTCCATCTATTTTGAACCACTTGCGGTTCAAAATAGATGCATTCATAGGAGGGTTCAAGCCATGTCCGACATTCCTGTCCAAATTGAAACCAAATATCTCTTAAAAATTCTCGATAGTCTTGAAAGTGGGATGAATATTGTTGACAAAAATGGAACGATTATGTGGGTAAACGAAGCATGTTGTAAGCTTTTTAACAAAAGCAAGGAAGATTTGATTGGCAGGAATATTTTCGTTCTGAAAAAAGAGGGTGCGTTCACTCCATCCGTAATCGAAATGGCTTTACAAAATGGAAGTACTGTAACCACTGTGCAAGAAATTACTGGTGGTAATAAGATGACAGTAACAGGAGACATTATTTTGGATGAGCAGGAAAACCCCATTTATTTTGTAGCACATGGTCATGATATAAGCAATTGGATGGATAATGTTTCTAAACTAGAATGGGAAGAATTAGCCCCCGTATTGAAGCGGTATTTACTAGAAATAAAAAAAATGAATACACGGTATATTTTAATAAAGGAGGAACAGTCCTTTATCGGACATAGTAAAGTACATAATTTGCTTGCTGAAATCATGGAAAGAGTGGCAAGTGTTGATTCAACTGTGCTTATTAACGGAGAAACAGGTGTTGGAAAAAACGTAGTTGCGAAGCGTATTCATGAGTTAAGCGAACGAAACAGTCAACCCTTTGTCCACTTAAATTGTGCAGCAATTCCCGATTCACTGCTCGAATCTGAATTGTTTGGCTACTACAAGGGAGCCTTTACAGGTGCAAATTCAAAAGGGAAAACAGGGCTCGTCAAAACAGCCGAAAAAGGGACGCTTTTTTTGGATGAAATTAGTGAACTTCCGCTACATCTGCAGCCCAAGCTCCTTCAATTACTGCAAGACAAAACCTATATGCCTATTGGCGGTTCACAGTTAGTAAAGGCTGATATTCGCATTATTGCAGCAACAAACCGCAAAATCGAGGAAATGGTGAAAGAAGGAAAATTCCGGGCCGATCTATATTATCGCCTTCATGTTTTACCAGTAAACATTCCGCCACTACGCGAGCGACATGAAGATATTTTTCCGCTAATCCATTTCTATTTGCAAAAGTATAACCAGATATTCAACCAGACACGTACCTTCTCGAAGCAAACGATAGGTGTTTTACAACGTTATCAGTGGCCCGGAAATATACGCGAGTTGGAAAACACTGTTGAGCAGCTCGTTATTATGGCTAAAAAGGAAGAAATCTCGATTCATGATTTACCAGAGCGCTTTCTTTCAGTAAGTATGAAAGAAGAAGCTTTAGAATCTCTGAAAAAAGGCAACAATTTAAGCGAGATTATCGAAAATATGGAAAAAACAATTATTGAACAGGCAATTAAGGAAAATACGACTACACGTAAAACTGCAAAATTTCTTGGAATTACCCAAACTTCACTGATCCGTCGGTTAAAGAAATACAATATCCGCAATGAAAAAGAATAGCGTTTTTGTTGTAGGGGTATTAATTTAGTTAGCTGGATAGCGATGTAGTCATATCCAGCTATGTAATTTTATTTCAAATAACTATTCTGTGAAACTTTTAAATATTAATGTTGTAATCGATGGTCAAGACTATACACAAGAATAACTTGAAGCCATTCAATATGAACTTGGACAACATGTGCTTCATGAAATGAATCTTTAATACGTTTAGTATTTTTTTATACATCTTAACTTAATCCAATTTCCCATCCCCCTCTATCCAACGTATTATTTTTTCTACCTCTAACTCCGTATACGTCTTTTCACCATACCGAACAGACTCATATATCGGAATAATATCTCTCGTTCGACATATTCGTTTTAACCATTGTTGCATCGTTTCATAGGACCTTCGCTGTTCGTGAAATGGTAAAGTCCTCTCCCATTCAATTAACCTTTTCCGTATTAGATCTGTAGGCAGTGATTGCTCTGACTGATGAATGACTTTTTCATTCTTTACGGTTCTTACCGTATTCTCTTTTTTTACCGATTGTTTCTCCTGCTCTATTTCTGTTTTCGTCAACCTTTTCCTAATAGATTTGTAGAGGAAATATATAATCACCACTGTGATAGTCACATAAAAAGCTATAGTAATCCATGAATTTGAGAGCGCAGAAAATACGTCCCCCCATGAACTTTCCCGTTCAAAAACTGGAAACTTTCTATTCGTTTTCGTTCTTATACCTGTATCTCCTTTTTCTTCATCATCCTTAAATCTTGCAGAATCATCAAACTGTTCGTCTTTACTAGTATCGTTATAAATTTTTTCCGGTTTAGTCTCACTAAAAAAACGCTCTTTTACTATGTCTTGTAAATGCACAACACCTTGTGATAACGTTATCGAACTAAACGCAAAGAACAGTATTATTAAGGCTCTTACACCCCAAAACTTCACTTTCATATGGCGCTTTTTATTAAACATGACATAAGCCCCTTCTTATTCTTTAATTACAATCCATCTGTTTGTTCGGCTAATCCTTTTTGGAGAGGTACCGAGTATTAAGGGAACTGCATCCAATTCCTTACGACGAAAGCCAGCTGTGTAAAAATAAGAAGACGATACAGGAGTATCTTGGTCCGATATTGAGGCAAGTACCTTTAATACATTTTGCAAATGTTTCCGATTATCGCCGTTCTTTATATGTAACAATCCGTTATCTTTCACACTGTTAATCCATAATTCAAATGAACAATCTTGCATGAGTAGTTGTTTGCATATACCTGCTGTTAATTCAATTAGTTCTTCTGTATCATTTCGCAAAGAAACGCCACTTTTATTTTGTAAATTGAGATAAATCGCATATTTATCAGATTGTGTCCGTTCGTATTTTTTTGCAGTTATCGTCCCTGTTTTTGCTGTTGCACTCCAATGAATGGAGCGAAAATCTTCATTTTCATATGATTTCACTCCCATTACTTTCGTTTCATCATATAGCGGAGACGACATTGCTTTTCGAAATCCACGTGACCATTCTTGTAATTCAGGGACTTGTATTTTCGGAACAGCTGGTAAGACTAAATATGACGGCGTATCAACTTGACTATATGTTATGTAGTTTGCTATGAATCCAAAAAAATCAGTAATAACGATTTCAACTTCTTCCCATTTCGCGATACCTCTTTTTAACGCTACAGCTTGTAAATCAAATGAAACTGTCTCTCCTCCTTTTATATTGAAATTCAAATAATAATTTGAACCTGTACTATGATTTTTGTTTAGTTCATCATGATTCCAAGTTAACTTATTTTCACATTTAAATCGAAATACAATATTAAAAATAGGAAATATCGAGTTGTTTGAAATTTTTATTTTGCACGTATTCGTTTCACCTATAAAAACGTTCGAATTCCCTTGATTGTATTTCCATTGAACGTGAGATACTTTACGTATGTAACTATGGGTAGCCCCTATTAATATTAAGTATAAAAACACGAGCGATAGGATTAGTAGATTACTTGAAAATATACATAAAATAACGGCTACAACTGATATACCCCCTATAACGAAAGGTTCCGCTAATGATGTATACACGAGCTGTTGATTCATCGTATATTCTCCACTGGCACATCAATCGTATGAAGAATTTCTTTTATTATTTGTTCTTTTTTCGTTTTCATCTCGCCTTCTATCGTCAAAGTTAATCGATGAGCACAAACTGATGTTGCTAGTAGCTTTATATCATCTGGTGTACAGTAATCTCTTTCATTTAATATTGCTCGTGCTTGAATCGCTCTCATAAATGCCAATGTACCTCGTGGGCTTACACCTATTTCAATTAACTCATGCTTACGCGTTGCTTCAATGATTTCAAGAAGATAATCTTGCACATCATTTCCTACTAACACTTCTCTTGCTCTTTTCTGTATATCAATAATTTCTTCAGTTGAAATAATAGAATGTAGTGCTTCTAGAGGATCATTCGTTTGAAATCGTCTCATCATTTCCTTTTCTGCTTCTCTTGTTGGATAACCTTGACGTATAGTGAGTAAAAATCGGTCTAATTGGGCGTCTGGTAGAGGAAATGTGCCAGCTGATTCAAGAGGGTTTTGTGTTGCTATAACTAAAAAAGGATTTGGCAACGAATATGTATGCTTCGCAATCGTAACGGTACGTTCTTCCATAACCTCAAGTAACGAAGATTGCGTTCTTGGTACAGCTCGATTAATTTCATCAACTAATACTATATTTGCAAAAATAGGTCCTAACCTCGTTTTAAATTCTGATTCTTTCACATCAAAATATTCGAGACCAATAACATCACCTGGCAAAGTATCAGCTGTGAATTGAATTCTTTGAAACTTAGCATCCACGCTTTTCGCTAAACTTTTTGCTAATGTTGTTTTTCCAGTACCGGGGACGTCTTCTAATAAAATATGTCCTCTTGCTATAAGAGCTATAGCTGCTAGTTCAATCGATTCATCTTTTCCTATGATTACCTTTGAAATATTGTTGATAATTTTTTTTAATGTACCCATGACTGTTGACTATAATAGCTTGCGGAGCAGACCTTATACTGTAGACTACACCAGTTTACAGCATAAGATAGATTATATTACTCTTGATATAATTTCTGAGAATTAAAATAATAATTCATTCCAAATTATAACATTTTATGATTTGGAATGCTATTCTATGTGATTGTAGTAGAACGTCTTGCGCGGCAGTTTTGAGGTGTAGTACTGCTGGAAATCCACATCCTTATGTAGGATTATAGTTGAGTTCAGTGAACTACCTTCTAAATTCAAGGTTTTCAATTATTTCATCTGCAATTTCAATAGCAAACTTTCTTTCTTGTATACGACAATTGAATTTTGACTCCTGCCGTATGGCTACTTCCACCTAAACCTCGATAATGTGATGAAAACTTATCTCAAAGCTGAAATGTTGTAGAATCTAGAATCCAAATATAGTATATGCTATTTTTTTATTGTCTTATGTGGCTTTTTTAGAAACGTCTCAACTCTGTTCAAAACATCGCGTCTTTCTTAAAATAACATCCATTTTACGACCATACAAAAAACGCCATCCTTTCCTATACTTCTACAGAAAGAATAACGTCTATTTTGCTTAATGAATGGTGTAAAACCATAGAATTATGGAGATGGACATGTATGTTGATCCCTTATAGAAAAAAGTATAAAAATGGGCGTTCTATACTTTTTTAATTTATATACGCACTAACTTTTGCTATCTTCAATCAATGCACACGCATTTCCCATAAATTTTTCTCTAGCAAACTAGAATTATAATTAGGTGCTAGTACGATGTTTGTATATGTTCCTGTCCCTGAAAGGTATTTGTACCTATGTTTTAACCCCGATGGAATAAAAACAGATGCTGGACTTTCAATTATTTGCAATTCCCCTTCAATTTCCACTTCACATATGAGACCTGTACCATCTATTCTATTCCCCCAGAAAATAAAGGCACTATCACAATGATGTGCGTGAATATCTACATGTCCTTCTAAGTTCTCATCCATCTGTGCATCGTAAAATACACGCTGTATCACATAAAATGATGCTCGTTCATCAGTTCTATAATCCATCTGTACCCAACGTTTTCCTGGACCATCTCGATGATATAAAAGCTCAGATGCCCCCTTTACAAATGGTTTACTAACTCGCAAAGACTTTGAAAGCCTAGGCCCTTTTCTCTCTATGCGTTTTTGTTGTATGTTCCTTACTCTTCCTATCATTTCTGGCTGAATGCCCTCGTATGCTGAGTAATTCTGCTGAACAGCTTTCATATGATAGGGTGCGGTATGTGTAAATATATTTTTCCCAATAATTGGTCTCCAATGATCTACTTTACAATCAGTAGCTAATTGAAGTGATTGAGTTAATTCAGGAATCATCTGTAGTTTAAAGTACGGAAGATTACGCTTTTGAGATAATAAAACGGATAAGTTTAGCAGGTCAACAATCCCTGCACGTTCACCTATTCCGCACAATGTGGTATCAATGACAGATGCCCCTGAATCGATTGCAGCAAGAGCATTTGCTAGGGCTAATCCTAAATCATTATGAAGATGAACTTCAATCTCACAATGGAATGTCTCAACAGATTTCTTCACGATTTCCGCACACTGACTTGGTTCCCAAATTCCTACAGTGTCTGCTAAACTAATTCGGTCTGCTCCAGCTAGATTTGCAACCTTTCCAATGTAGGCGATATCTTCCCATTCAGTTCGTGAAGCATCCTCAATAGTAAAACGGATTTTCATACCTAAAGATTTTGCTTCTTCAATTGCTTGTTTCACTTGATCGATGACGTAATCTTTTGAGCGATTACTATACTTTGTTTGTAAAGAAATTGAATTAATAGACGCCCATATTCCTATCCAATTGGCACCAGCCCGATAAGCCGCATGAACTTCTTCATTTGTAGCTCGAGCATGCATAAGTATTTCGGCATGCTTTGCAGATGCTGCAACTTCTCGGCAAATCTCTTCTTCTTCTTCAGAGATGCCAGGGTGTCCAACTTCAATAAGACTTACTCCAAAATCCTCTAACATGTGAAGTAGTTTAATTTTGTCTTCCTTGGAGAAACGAATACCACATTGTTGTTCTCCTTCACGTAAGGTAGCATCTAATATTGTTAAACCCTTTTTCATTCCTGTTTGCCTTCTTTCGCTTCTATAAAGTTTAATGTCTGTTCAAATAGGGTATTACGATTCTTTTCATAAAGAGCCCAGTGTGTTGCATCAGGGATTACTACCTCTTTTTTTTGTTTTGTACTTGTTAATTTTGACATCATATTTCGGTCTGCAAATATGTCATCTTCACCATAAATAGCAAGTACTGGGACAGTAATTTTAGATACATCATATAGAGGCTGATTTTTCCAAATATAAAATAAATCTTCAAGTGGACCAACTGGTCGACGAATCATTTGATTATTTTTCTTACTCATAGGATCTGAATCAATAAAAACTTGTTTTACGGCATCCATTGCTTCATTTGTAACAATTTTTTTATTTCCCATCATCATATGCCAATGATGCATTCCTTTATCAAAGTCCACCATTTGATAGGCTGATGCTTCAGGATTAAATTGATTAGGTTGTAATGGATTTTCAAGAGGTTTTGTCATCATAGGAAGCGTGAATCCATGCATATATCCGTATAACACCATTTTATTAATATCTTGTGGATGGGAGATCGCATAATTTCCAGCCACAACGCCTCCATACGACCATCCAACAATATGAATTTTTTTTACGTTTCTCTTCTTTTTAATCCAATTTACAATTGTTTCTAGATCCTTAGTTGCATCATTCAAATGAATAACCGGACGGTTTTGGGAAGGAGAATCTGACATTTCTTTAGGGCGAGAAGAACGACCAAACCCTCTGAAATCCATAGCCCAAGTATCATATCCTTTTGCGGCATACTCATCCATCCATGAAAGTTTCGGTACATCAAATGCTTGAGCTGTAGGTACACTAAATGGTTCTAAAAATAAGATAATTTCATCAGATGTATACTGTTTTTTATTATTTAAGTTTTTATGAAGTAAAAATAATTTTTCTTCTCCTTGCTGAATTTCTAATTCTTGTTTTACCACTTTAGAAGTTTGATCATTTTGAGAAGTTTCTTTGATATTAGAACAACTAGACATAAGTATTATCAAAAAAATCCCTACTAAACTAATATGTGCCCATTTTATCTTCATTTAGAATATCCCTTTCATTTCATAGAAATAATAGCTATTATCCCTGCCGCAATAATTAATCCGGCTGGTAACCCTTTTGTAAATAATACGGCAATAAGAGTACCTATTAAAACACCTAGCAATATCGTAGGATTCATAGGTAGAACTCCTACACCTTTTCCTCCTATGTATGACACAGTAAAACCTGCTAGAATGGATCCTAATCCAATAGGAGAGGTAATTAATTTTATTACATTTTCACTTGTAATTTTCCCAGATGTAATTGGTACTAAAAGGAATAACATCAGAAAGAAAATACCAATTTGAAAAGAATATTGTTGAATAAGATGTAATAAAGTTTTTTGTCCAACAGCAAGTACAACTCCTAATAAACAAGCCGCACCAGCTAGGGCATAATCCTTTATTAGCAGGGCGAGTGCCACAATAATTCCGAGTAACAAAAAAGGAAACATATTCTTTTACCTCATCTATAGTGTTGTATAATCCCAACTACCATTTTCCGGTACAAAAACTTGTACCATATTCTGATTTGCAAGGTTAATTTGAATTAAATTTGGACTTATTATAGGTTTTAGTTCTTCTCGATTTATCATAAATTTAAATGCTTCAAAGCTTGCTAGAATGCCTACTATATTCGCAACAGGAGAGAGTACCGCCCATGGCCGATTTTTTTGTACATAACTATTCGCCCAGTTCTCATCCGCGCCGTACGTGACAGAATGAAGAGCACGCCCATCTTTTAATTTATGAATTTCATCTTGGATTTCTGTTGTTAGCTCTTGTTGATAAGACGGATATCCTAACGCAATTTCATAGGGTGTAGAGTCAGGAGTAAAAGACATGACGCCACCTCTAAATGGAGGCGTAACCGCAATCCAAATTGAAGGAATTCCTAAGGTCTGAGCTGTACGATGGATGATTACTCTTGCTACTAAATTATCAGTCGCATCTATAATGACATCTGTATTTGTTAGAAGTCCCAATGCATTGTCCTCTGTAACAAACTCTTTTGTTATTTCTATTTGTAATGATGGGTTAATGTCTTGCAAAACTTCTAAAGCCACCGCTGCTTTTTGCTGTCCTAATTTACTGATGGAACTTAGCATTTGTCGATTGATATTACTTGTTTCAAATATATCTTGATCAATAACATGCAAAGAACCCACACCCATTCGTGCCAATTGGATGAGTGTAATTCCTCCTACGCCTCCTGCCCCAACTACAGTAACTCGAGAATTTTTTAATTTCTCCTGCTCCTCTACAGAGATGACACCAATATTTCTCGTAAAACTTTCTTCATATATATTTTGCATATCATTATTTTTTGTTAACAAATTATTTTCCTCCTTACAGTGTTTTATAATCCCATCCACCCTTTGGGACTTCTTTTACTTGAACCGGAATATGACTATCTAAATCCATTACAATGCCTTTAGGCGCTCTAGCTAGAGGTTCACGACCAGTTAAAACTTGTATTGCTTCATGAAAACTAAATAGCGACAATAGATGCGCACGCATCGGTGTGATAATCCACCCTGCTTTTCCATCACAAAAATCTTGTGCCCACTCTTTCGGTGCGCCTTTCTCCACAGAATACCAAGCTCGACTTTTCTTTATATCAGCAATCTGTTGTCTTAATTCTTGATTTGTTAATTTGCATCCGACACTTGAGATGTTTAATGCTTCTTCATAAGGAATTCCGGTTGGAAAAAATGTAGAAACAAACCCTCGTGTGGGCGGGCTACCTGACATCCCGACACTTGGTATACCCAATTCCCTAGCTGTTCTATGTATAATAACTCTTGAAGGCATATCATCGACGGCTTCTACTACAACATCGTGTCCTTTTATAAGTTCAATTACATTATCCTCATCTACTCTTGTTTGTATAAAATTTGTTGATATATAGGGGTGTATATCTTTTACAACTTGTTCTGCAACCTTTGCTTTTGGTTCACCTAACACACTAGAAAGCGCTAACATTTGTCTGTTAATATTAGAAACTTCAAATTCATCGGGATCAACACCTGTAATATGCCCTATTCCCATTCGAGAAAACAGAATCGCTTCATATCCACCTACTCCCCCTAATCCAAAAATAATGACCCTCTTCTCTCGAAGGCATTCTTGTTCCTGTTTAGAATAAACCCCTATATTCTTCTTAACCATTTCCCAATAATATGAATCCATATCCATTTTAAAATCTCCTTTCTATGTAGTAACTATTTCAAGAAACATTGTTTATGAAATAACTGCTATATATAAAAATAAGATAGATTTATGGCATTTTTGTGTGTTATTTGAAAAAAATGTGAAAAGACTTTCAATTCTTACTTTTCACTTCTTTTTTTGAGTGAGTTATTATATATTAATCTACCTGGTTCTGGTGCAAAAAGAATGACGTTTTTCTCGTTATATGGATATAAAATTATTTTAGCTTGATGGCGATATGGCGGTACCCCACATAACCATCAAGCAAATTATTTTACTTCCTATCTAAATATATCTATTAAAATAGAGCGAAATACTATTCAAATTTAATACCAAAATTTATTACCAAAAAGAAAAGGTTCTAACATATTAGCCATGTATAATATGTTAGAACCTTGATATTTTAAGTATTTTTTAATTTAGGTCTTCCTAACGTATAATATCTCCGTTTTATCGTCAGGCCCCTACCACTGTATTGTGAACTGTCGGTTTCCTTTATACATTGATAGATGAATCCTATATAATATGATGTGTATAATTAAAAATCTAACAGAATGGATGAACATAATGAAAATTTTAGTAATTGAAGATGATCAGCCTCTTCTAGAAGGAATCGTTACAGTTTTACAAGAAGAAGGCTATGAAATAGATTGCGCTGTAGCGGGCGATGAAGGATTATTTATGGCCAAACAAAATATTTATGATGCTATTATTTTAGATATTATGTTGCCGGAGATGAATGGTTTTGAAATTGTGAAAGAAGTACGTGATGCTTCTATTAAAACCCCTATTCTACTTCTTACTGCCAAAGATAGTGTAGAAGATCGTGTAAAAGGTTTAGATGTTGGGGCAGATGATTATTTGATTAAGCCGTTTGCCGTACCAGAATTACTTGCGAGAATACGTGTACTGTTACGAGAAAAAGGAACGATTGGAGAACAGGGGGTTTCTTGTGGTCCAATTCAATTACTTGTGCAAGAGCGTGACGGCCACATAAATGGAAATAAGTTGAATTTAACTATTAAGGAATACGAACTACTTGAATATTTTATAAGGAATAAAGAACAAATTTTAATTCGCGATCAGATTTTTAGCCGGATTTGGGGATTAGATTCTGACGTTGGGCTCGGGGTTGTAGATGTATATGTGCATCATTTGAGAAAAAAATTAAGTACATTTCATGATAAACCGTTTATCCATACTGTACGTGGAGTTGGTTTTATATTTAAAGGAAATGATCAAAATGTTTAAAAAAACGAAGATACAACTTGTCACATTAAATACTATTGTTTTTTCATTAATTTTATGTGCATTTGGTGTCGTTTTGTATTTATATATGAATCATAGCATTTATACAGAGGTTGACTCGAAGCTTAACAGTGTATTTAAAGAAATACAACAAGAAGGCATGAGACATGTTGTGAAAGAACATGACTCCAAACGAGAATCGGAACGGAAAATTGTGTACTTAGTTTGGGGTGAGAATGGCCAGTTCCTAAAAAGCATACCGGAAAACGCCATTTTCTCAAGTGATATTAATGATTTCTCCCCTTCTCGATTCAAAGACAATAATCTCTGGACACAAACAATCAATAAACATAGTTATCGTATCCTTAAGTTTGAGCCACCATCTAGTTATTTAGAAGATATCGGGATAAAATCAGCTCGTACAATCGAGATTGTCTTAAATATAGATCCTGAAATGACTATGTTGCAAAACTTGCTCGAGTTAATTATAGTCGGGTGCCTTACAGGATTTATCATCTCATTCTTTATAGGTTGGTTTTTAGCAAACCGCTCTCTTGTGCCAATTCAGAATTCTTGGGAAAGACAAACTCAGTTTGCAGCGGATGCTTCACATGAACTTCGAACACCTTTGTCTGTTATCCAGACGCATTTGGAATTATTATTTCGGCATCCACAATATACAATTGAACAAGAAAGTATGACAATATACAAAGTACTACAAGAAGTAAAGAGAATGAACAAACTTGTAGCCGATTTGCTGACCCTCACAAAAACAGACTCGAATCAGCTGCTTATCCAAAGAAAAGAGTTTGAATTAGGAGATTTAGTTAAAACAATTGTTCATCAATTCGAACCTATTGCAGAACTGAAAAATATTTCGATTATTAAAGATGTCGATGAGAGATTGATGTATAAAGGTGATAAAGAACGAATTCACCAACTACTCGTTATTTTGATTGATAATGCTATGAAATATAATGTTGAAAATGGACGAATTCAAGTTACATGTAGTAAAGGAGGGAGTTTTATCACTCTTATCGTAGAAGATACAGGTATCGGTATTTCAAACGAGGAACTCCCACACATTTTTGATCGTTTTTATCGCAGTGATAAGAGTAGAACACGCTCTGAAGGTGGAACCGGATTAGGTCTATCTATCGCGAAGTGGATTGTGGACGCTCATAATGGAGAAATAAAAATAAGTAGTGAACTTCATAAAGGAACACGTACTACCATCAAGCTTCCTGTATAACGCAAAAAGGGTGCCGATAGGAAATATTCCCTATCGGCACCCTTTCTATTTCCTTTTTAAGTAGCTACTGAAACAGATGATGCACGTGCAAGATTTTTCTTTCTAGAAATTTTAAATGCTTTCCATCCATTTGCAATTAATATGCCTACTAATAGAAAAATTAACCCTCCGAATAGTATATAAGAAGCTATACTCGCTATAGCTGTAATAGCTCCAAATATAACTTGATCTTTATATTTCCCTAAAGAAGTCGGCGGATCAGTAAGCATAAAGAATGCTAGAAATAAAGTTGAATTTATATAAGGCACTCTTAGTATATCGCCTACATTTTCAATTCCTATCCCCCCCATGACTAGAACTATAAGAAAATAAATACCTAAAAATGAAAAAACTTGTGGGAATTTATTTACTTTCCCTGTTACAAAAAAACCCGCGATGCATACAAATGCAATACACCAATAAGGAAACATTGATAGTCCGCCCCACCAGCTTTGTCCGCTTGAAAACAAAGTAGCCGTGATAAGCAAACCGAAAGCAGCAGGATTAAATATAGTTTTTTTCTTAACTGTAAATAGATGTTTTGATGCAATCGCAATTACTGTCGTTAATACTAAAATATACATTGAAACCATTGGACTTAACACGAGTGCAATTATCAGACCTGTAATAGCAGCTCCATCAGGAAATGCGAGTTTTCGTTTTTTTAACACAGCTATTAAAGTGTCTATGAATATTGCAGTTGTGGCTGCAATCCCCGCATGAAAAAAACCAGTATAATTAGGCATGTTTACCTGAGCTATTAACATTAAAAAAAGAAGCATAACTAAAACTAGTCTTTTCGGAGTCATAAAAGGTTTACGGCCACGCTTTTGATGTCTACTTTCTCTTAATTCGTCTACAATCACATATCCCTTTGGTGTGTGAATATATCTTTGCTTAGTCCTGCTCATTACGTTTTCTTTTTTATCCACGCTCATACAAATACTCCTCCATTCCTTCTGTCATATCTATGTCTAAAGAAGATGTAATCCATATACCCTCAAGATCAACATTTTTAAGTAGTGTAATCCCTTCTTTTTTTCCTAATAGAAAAGCAGCTGTTGAAAAAGCATCTGCTAACATTGTAAAGGGTGCGATAACAGTACAACTTACAATATTAGACTGAGACGTTCCTAAATGTGGGTGTATGAGATGATGCTCATTAAAATGAACAGAACTTTTCCGCTCATAGCTACCAGAAGTGCAAACTGCCTGATTGGTTAGTCGAACTTTGCAAATTGTTTTCTCTTTTTGGAAAGGATGTTGAATACCAATGGTCCACGGCTCTTCCTTTTCATTCGTTCCACTCGCAAAAAGATCTCCACCAGCATCGATGACAAAGCCCTCAAAATCTCGTAGTTCTTGAACAGCTAAATCAACCGCTAACCCTTTTGCTACAGCACCTATATCTAACAAAAGTGGTTTTTTTAATAAAACAGTCCGTTTTTCTTCATCCAGAATTATATCTTGATAATTAGCAGAAACTGAGGTAGATGCAACTATTTTTTCACCTGTTAAATAATGACGATTGAATCCGTACTTTTCAAGCGTGTGGCCTAATGTCGGATCAAATGTCCCTTGCGTTAAATCAGCTACTTGTACTGCAAAGTGTATAACCTGAAATAGAATTTGACTGACTTGAATTGCCTTACCACTTTGCATAGAGAGGCGTCGAAGCTCGCTTTGCTGGTGGAAACGGCTGCATACTTCTTCTACAGAATAAAATGATAAAAATGCTTTTTTGATTTTTTCTTTTACATATTTTTCTGTGTGTGATGTCACTACTGTAATATGGATAATTGTCCCCATATAAAGGGCAGATTGTTTATATGTTTTTCTTATATTGCTAAGCATTCCCTGTCACACTTTCTATATTTTATTTTTTAAAAATTGGCCTGCTTTGCCTGCAATAAAGCCAGTTGAACTGCTTCTTTAAAATCTTCTGTACTTCTTGTCGCCCCGGAAACTACATCTACACCTGAGCTTTGCCGATTTAGAACTTGTTGAGGTAAATCGTCAATATAAGATTGAGAATAAGATGTGGTACAATCTGTTATTTGTACAGATGTAATTTTATCTTTTTGAATCGTAACTGCTACTCCTACCGAACCTATACGATTGGCACCCTGACCGTAATATGTTCCATCTTTATAGGTACTTTTAACCTTTTTAATTGACATATTAGAGGTAGTAGATGGCTGTTTAGATTGCGCTGTAGGTTTCGTTGTATTTTGAAAAGTTTGTGCCCCTTCTACTTTTGGAGATTCTGTAACAATGTATCCCGCTGTATATATCATTCCTACAGCAACTGTGCACAACGTAATCATTTTGTTTCCCATTTTAGCCATATTCATGACCTCCTGCCTCATTATAAAAAATATTTGAATGTTTATTTTTCATTTTACAAGGCTATTATTAAAAAAGTTTTAAAAACCTTTATCTCTGCTAAAAAACATTAACTGGATTCTCAAATTGGGATAGTACCCCATTATTAAGATAATAATGCATGTTTTGCTGTGAAAATAAATACACCGTCACTTTTCATGTGCTTATGCCATACACATTTAGAAGATAGAGTCGTCTTGCCCCAAAATAAAAAATGCCCCTTGGAATACACGCAAGGAACATAACACCCACCATTCATTACAAGTTAGACATTTATTCATTTACCTAACCCTTTCTTATCCATACAATAAGCTAAGAACCCCACTAGTAGTGAAAGTAAAGCATAGAAAGTATTATAAATCACAGCTTTTAAGCTATTCATACCCTTCAGCCCTTATCTTTCCTTAACAACAAACAAGACGCCACCCAGATAACGGCAGCGCCTTGTAGGATTTACACCTAACTCATAATTACACATAGGATATTTAAAAATACATTTGGAGGTTTGCACATGAATAACTATTTAAATAATTACAATTTGTTCAAATTTATGTCAGTTTAACCGGTCAACAACCTCAACCAAAAATAACGGAAAGTTGCCCAGACACTTATTTAGATGGATTAGAATGTGCACTACAAGATGAGCAACGTACGGTTGATTTTTACTTAGAAATCTCAGATGACACAACCGATCCATTTATTAAAGAAACATTTCGTAGAATAGCCGCAGATGAACAAAACCATGCTGTCTGGTTCCTATATTACTTTTTCAAGGCTAGTACTAGATTCGATTAGAGGTTAGACCCTATCAAATGTCCATTTAATTATCTCTATTGTCATTGCACATGGGATTTTCCTATATTCCCCATTATTATATAATTTCTATGCAATAAAGAAAAAATCACCACAAAAGTGACGACTACTACAAAATATTAAAGGAGATGGGAGAGTATGAATTGTGAGTAATTACTGCATTTCCTTAAGATAAAAATTTACATTCTTTTGTTTTTGGTGCGTTATCAACTTAAGACATTCTGTTACCCCCCCAAGTACAAAATAATGGGTTCCCAGTGGGAACCCGTCTAATTACTTCCTTTTAATAATCGCAAACCATTTAAAATAACGAGAATTGTGCTTCCCTCATGACCGATAACGCCAAATGGAAGAGCTAAAAATTGTAAAAAATTCGAACAAATGAGCATTGCAATTACTGTCAGTGAAAAGATAACATTTTGTTTTACAATACGATTCATTCGCTTTGATAAACGAATTGCTTGAGCAAGTCGAGAGAGTTCATTTTTCATAAGAACAACATCTGCTGTTTCTAAAGCAACATCTGTTCCTTCTCCCATAGCAACACCTATACTTGCTGTAGCAAGTGCAGGGGCATCGTTAATCCCATCACCAACCATAGCGACCGTACCATATTTTTCTTTCAGTCGTTTGACTGTTTCTACTTTTGTTTCTGGTAAGCATGATGCATAGTATTCTTTTATATTACTTTCAGTTGCAATTGCTTTTGCTGTTTGTTCATTGTCGCCAGTAATCATAATTGCTTCTACACCAAGGCTTTGTAAATCACGAATTGCGGCAATCGTTTCTTGTCGCAATGTATCTTTCAAAGCAATTAAACCAAGAATTCCATCTTCGTCACTAATGTGCACGACTGTTTTTCCTTCTTGCTCGAGCGTATTAGCAATACCATTATGAAACAAATGTGCTTCTTCGCCGATAAAATCAGCCTTTCCGATTTTATAAGTTTTATTTTCAAGTACTCCTTTCAAACCAAATCCAGTTACATCCTCTACTTTTTCTGGTTTCGTCAATGTAATGTCATATGCGTGCTTTGCATATTTAACAATCGCTTCTGCAAGCGGGTGTGTTGAATGACTTTCTATAGAGGCTGTAATATACACTACCTCTTGCTCTGATATTCCATCACGTACATAGACATCCGTTACAGAGGGTTTTCCTTGTGTTAATGTGCCTGTTTTATCAAAAGCAATTGCTTTTACAGAAGCAAGGCGTTCTAGATGGATTCCGCCTTTAAACAAAATACCATTTCGTGCTCCGTTAGAAATCGCAGATAATGTAGCTGGCGTAATCGATGCAACGAGTGCACAAGGAGATGCAACAACGAGTAAAATCATAGCTCTATAAAATGTTTCATTCCAACTCCAATCTAATAAAAGGTGTGGAACAAACATCATAAGAACAACAACGATAAGCACACCTTTTACATAGGTTCCTTCAAATTTTTCAATAAAAAGCTGTGATGGTGATTTTTCACTTTGAGCACTTTGTACAAGACGAATAATTTTTTGGAACAAGGTTTGATCGCTTCGTTTCGTAATTTTAACTTCAATCGCACCACGTAAATTCACAGTTCCAGCAAATACTTCATCACCTATTGTTTTCCCATTTGGGATAGATTCCCCTGTAATGGCTGCCTCATCAATATTTGTTTCACCAGCATGAATAATACCGTCAGCAGGCAAGCGTTCACCTGGCTTGATTAAAATAATGTCGTCAATTTGTAATTGATCTACGGAAATACGTTCTTCCATTCCATTCGAAATACGTAAAGCTTCTTCAGGTTGTAAATCTAACAATGCTGAGATTTCTTTTTGGCTTTTACTTAGTGTATAAGTCTCCATTGCACCACTTAATGCAAAAATAAATATTAAAACTGCACCTTCTGCCCAGTAACCAATGCTAGCAGCACCAATAGCAGCAAAAAGCATTAACATTTCAACGTTTAAATCTTTTTCCTCAATCGTATCTGTAATACCTTCTTTGGCTTTTACGTAACCCCCAGTGAGATATGCAAGAATATAAAAGATAATCCCAGCTGTTGTTACTTCGCTTTTGGTTAACATCCAACCGGCTAAAATGAAAATACCAGATAGAATAGCAAGGATTAGTTCATGGTATTTTTGCCACATTTGTCCCCACGTTGAATTAGAAATATTGTTATCTTTCGATAATGTTTTTCCTTCTGTGTTCATTCTTATTCGCTCCTTTTTCATTTTTATTGAGAAGAAGAATCAAAATCGAAATCCCTATAAAACGACGAAAGCTGCCATCCATGTGGATAGCAGCTTTTTAAATAACCACACACAGTGTAGTTATTCGTTTTATAGTTATTCTCTATTACTATAGCATAGATTATTCTTATTTGAAGATGTTTTTTAATAAGATATAATGACAAAAATATACCATTGTAAATTCAAAAAAAGATTGCCTCCTATTTTTACAATGGCTATTATTTTGATTAGAAATTAAAAAGTCTCCGTTATCTCATGCCCATCAAGATAAGATTTTGAAGTAGCCCCTAAGCAAAAATTCCACTTCTCTACAGTTAGTTATTTAAGAGAATTCAGCTTATTTTTTCGATTTGGGGGTATTTAATTTTGTTAGCTTGATAACGATGTAATCGTACCCCACTATGTAATTTTTATAATCAGTTAATTTCTCAATATAATTTGTGCATATGATTCCATTCAAAGATACAAAATATCTAAGTAACTATTTATAATTACATTGTTTTTATATCTAAATTCACAAAGGAGCTACATAACATGGATAAAAAAAATCTATTAAGTCAACAACTTGACCACGTATCATCAGATGCTCTGAATACTCCTAGTAAGGCTCAAGAACAAATGCAAGAAACATCTCAAGAGACACATAATCAAAACAACACCAATGTTAAAAAGACAGGCATTACTCAAGATTTACATGGCGTGGACTTACCAATTTCAGACGTATATAGAACAACGAACAAAAAGTAAATTTTAAAGGGAAAAATCTTAAGAACGAGTGAACTTAATTTTTTCCCTTTTCCTATTCAAATAACTATTTTATGAAGCTTTTAAATACCTGATTTCCCTTGCACAATTACACATCTTTTCCATTCCTTCTTCTGGCCGACTCCAATGAGTACAATACAATCCCGCATAACCATTTCTCCCATTTGAATTATCATTACCAAATATACAATCCGGAAAATCTCTAATTAACCCCCACACCGTTCCGCCACTTGAGAAGTATCTGCATCGCTTCTTGTCATACGCATTGGAATAGTGGCCAACAAACCATAGATTTCTACCAACATGTTTAAAATGAGCTGTTCTATTTTCATCTTCATAATGAAAGATATCTTTTTCGTGATCTGCTAAGTAACTAAGAAGTGAATTTACGATTTCAATGCGTTTTTGTTTGTCCATCCCCCATTCCCCTTTACGAATAATCTTTTTTATTTTACACATACTACCTCAGAACCGACTTCCCACCGGCTTCACTCTTTTCAAAACGGGGATTTCTCCTCCGTGTCATGCACAAACGGCGGTTAACCTAGTCAGTTACCTGCCGTTTGTACATATAAACGTTTATATTTTTTTGCTAAGTTTTTATCTAATTTATAAGATATTGATTCATTTTTTGTTTTTGATTCTAGATTTGTGACTTTTTTAGTTAAATACTCATAAATTAGTATAAATACTGTAGGGAAGCATGTAAGAATGAAAGTACAAATCGAATTCATCGACTTTATTTTCTATTTGAGCTGTACCACGAATCGTAGATATAAAAAAGATGACTTTAGCAAAAGTCATCTTTTTTAGGATTTAGTTCAAAGTTCCCAAGGATTTCTCTTATTTTTGTACTAGCTCTCCATTATACACTTGAACATTTAACGGAGCAGTTAAAAACTGTGATGCCTTACTAACGAAAGATGTGAAGTGTTCACTCGCATTATGGCTCGCAACTGCGGATTCATCTTTCCATACTTCTACCATCGTATAAACACTTTCTTTTTCTGTATTTCTATATAAATCATAAGATACATTTCCACTTTCTTCTCTTGAACCATGAATTAGTGGCTGAATTTCTTCTAAAAATGATTGTTGTTTTGCTGGATCTACTTGAAATATTGCGTGAATAATAATCATGGTGTTTCCCCTCTCACATTCCATATATTTCTAAGACTTTATAAGATTACTTCCACTCAGCAACTTTGTCAATTGGAAGACGTACTGATTGGTAACCACTGTCAGCAGCTTTCCCGATTGAAATTAACATTACTGGTACGTAACGTTCTTTATCTAATCCGAATGCTTCTGCGATTTGGTCTTTTTCAAATCCACCAATTGGGCAAGTGTCATAACCGTGAGCACGAGCTGCTAGCATAAATTGCATTGCTACAAGACCACCGTCAATTAGTACTGTATCTTTCATTACTTCTGGTGTAACCATTGAGAAGTAACCTGAAAGTCTTTTCATTTGATCTTCTTTTACTTCAGCTGGCATTAAACCGCGCTCAACTGCTGTACCGTAAATTTCTTCTGCGTTATCAAAGTTGTTTAAGTCACCAAATAAAGCAATCATCGCTGAAGATGTTTCTACTTGAGATTGATTAAATTTAGCAAGTGGCGCAAGTGTTGCTTTTGCTTCTTCACTTTCAATAACTAAGAATCTCCATGGTTGCATGTTTACTGAAGACGGTGCAAGTGTTGCTTCTGTAAGAATTTCTGTCATTTCTTCTTTGCTAATTTTTACTGAAGGATCGTACTTACGAATTGAACGACGCCCTGTTAAAATTTCGTTAAAATCATTTGTTTTTACTGAGTTAGTCATAGTTGTATTCTCCCTTTTTTTATAATTCTTTTATATTTTCTTGAATGCGATCTAACATAGTTAAAAGATTATCGCGTTCTTCTTCACTTAATCCTTTAAATGCTGAAGCGGCAAAACGTTCTTTTTCCTCTTGAAACACTTGAATTTTATTTCTTCCCTCTTCAGTTAGAGAAACTAAAGTAATTCTGTTATCATCTGGATTTTTACGTCTTGTAATCATTCCGTTTGCTTCCAGCTGTTTTAAATGCCTCGTAATTGCGGCATTATCAATATTCACTTCTTGCTGAAGTGCTTTTTGACTAATTTCATCTACTTCATATAACTGAAGTATGAGTTCTAGTCTAGACTGACTCATACCAGTACACCCTTCAAACTTCGAACTTACTTCTTTATTGAGGAAGTGTAATTTATATAAAATAATCGCTTCTTTTGAGCATGAACTTGTCAAATTACCCCTCCTTTACATTCAAAACAAAAACATTTGATGTATCAATAGTTGATATGTCAATTAATATAATAGATAACAATTTAAAATGCAAGCATTTTGTTTTCGTTCTTATTTTTCCAAATTAAGGCGCTTTGTCGCGTTACAAAAAATGTAAATTACATTATAATAGTAATAATTTAAATGACTGGAGAGTGATTGTAATGCGGCAATTCACAAATAGAAATGAGGAAATAAAAATGGAAAACGAAATGAGGATTTCAATATATGACAACAATAAATATAGGGATTGTCGCGCACGTGGACGCTGGCAAGACGAGTTTGACTGAGCGTGTTCTTTATGAAACAAATGTGATTAAAGAAATCGGCCGAGTAGATAGCGGAAATACGCATACTGATTCAATGGAATTAGAAAGACAACGAGGAATTACAATTAAAGCATCTGTCGTTTCTTTCTTTCTTGATGATTTAAAAGTAAATGTCATTGATACACCTGGACACGCTGATTTTATCGCTGAAGTGGAGCGATCATTCCGCGTTTTAGACGGTGCGATTTTAGTTATCTCTGCCGTTGAAGGTGTGCAAGCACAAACAAAAATCTTAATGCGGACATTACAGAAACTAAACATACCGACTGTTTTATTTATTAATAAAATTGATCGTAGTGGTGCAAATACTGAAAAAGTTGTGAAACAAATAAGAGAAACTCTTTCAAATGAAGTATTACCCTTCTATGCAGTTGAAAACGAAGGAACAAAACAAGCTCGCATTATTGAATATGAATCATATGAAGATTGTATTGAACTACTAGCAACATATAACGAATCATTACTTGAATCGTATGTAAATAACGAAATTGTACCGGACGCACTATTAAGAAAAGAACTAGAAAAGCAAATACAGCGAGCAAATGTATACCCTATCTTTTTCGGTTCAGCAATGACAGGTATAGGGATAACTGAATTACTCGAAAATATTTCAGTCTTGCTTCCAGCAAATATTTCGTCTCAAGATGATATATTGTCCGGTGTTGTTTTTAAAATTGAACGTGAGTCTTCTGGCGAAAAGATAGCTTATGTAAGAGTTTTTTCTGGTAGTTTACACGTTAGAAAACATGTTGATATTCAGCGTAGTAAGTCTCTTACACATAAAGAAAAGATTAAAAAAATGTGTATTTTTCATAATGGCAATGCAGTTCAAACTCCTACTGTTCAAAGTGGAGAGTTTGGTAAAGTGTGGGGATTTAGCAATATTAAAATTGGTGATATTATCGGAGAACGGACGAATCATATTAAAGACATTCAATTGGCCGAACCACAAATGGAAGCAGCTATTGAAGCAATGCCAAAAGAACGAATTCATGATTTATACGCTGCACTTATGGAGCTATGCGAAGAAGATCCACTCATAAAAGTGTGGAAAGATAATATTCATAATGAACTGTACATTCGCCTTTTCGGTGAAGTGCAGAAAGAAGTTATCGAGACAACGCTTCATGAAAAATACAATCTACAAGTTACTTTTTCAAATACGCGAGTTGTATGTATTGAAAAACCAGTTGGTATAGGAAATGCCATTGAAATGATGGGAGAAAAAGCGAACCCATTTTACGCAACAATCGGCTTCAAAATTGAACGAGGTGAGCTTAACTCTGGCATAACGTATAACTTAGGTGTTGAGCTTGGATCACTACCTTTAGCATTTCATAAAGCGATTGAAGATACTGTATTTCAAACATTAAAACAAGGTTTATACGGATGGGAAGTTACTGATATTTCCGTCACATTAACTCATACCGGTTATGCAAGCCCTGTCACAACAGCGAGCGACTTTAGAAATATAACACCGCTCGTTTTAATGGCTGCTTTAAAACAAGCCGAAACTTGTGTGTATGAACCAGTAAATGAATTTGAGTTAACAGTTCCGGAGCACGCAATTAGTACAGCGATGTATAAACTAGTTGCCATTCCAGCAACTTTCGCAGAGCCTATATTGTACAATGATTCTTACCACTTAACTGGATCATTACCTGTATCAAAAACTGAAAACTTTAAGCGACTACTACATTCATTTACTGAAGGTGAAGGTATCTTTACAACAAAGCCAGCTGGTTTCACAGAACTGTTGGCTCCCTTCCCTACTCGAAAACGGGTTGACTTTAATCCGCTCAATCGGAAAGATTATTTACTTCATGTGTTGAAGGCTTATTAATCAACAAAAAATAGAAAGCGCCCTCTAGTATGATAAATCCTTTTCTAGAGGGCACTTTTTTTAAATAAGATTACGGTAGCGCTGGTTCAAACTCTCCTGTAATCGTTTGATATCCATTATTGTTCTCATACTCTTGCTTACGTTCTAATCCGAATTTTTCTAAGATCGGAAGGTCGTTAGTTGAAAATAAATAGCTATTTTCTAATGCTACATGTTCGTGCCATGCCCAGTTTGGTACAACAAAGAAGTCTCCTTTAGACCAATCAAAGCGAACACCATTAATAATCGTATATCCTGTCCCCTCATGCACATGATAGATTGATGCATGTGTATGGCGATGTGCTTTCCCTTTATATCCTTCTGGTAATTTTTGCATCCAAGCCGCAATCGTTGGACATGCTGTCTCTCCGTTCGATGGGTTTATATATTCAACAGCATAGCCATCGTAAGCATCTGGCTCAAAACGACTTAATCCAATAAGCGCCGCTTCTGTTCCTGACCACTTATAAGAACTAAGAGGAGCTTTCTTTGCATATCGATCCGAAATAGGTCGAACCATTCCACCTTCATATCGCTTAGTAGTATAATTATCTGGAACATTTGGTTGTTCAATTTTTTCTGGATACGGCTCAAAGAACGTGCCGCCAAGATAATAAATGGTCGGAATATCAAGGCAATCCATCCAAATCATCGGTTTGTCACCAGTGTGACCGTGTCCATGCCACAGTCCATTTGGAGTTGTTAAGAAATCTCCTCGCTCCATGAAAATACGCTCTCCTTGAACAATTGAGTAAGCCCCTTCTCCTTCCATGACAAAACGCAAGGCGTTTTGAACATGCCGGTGTGATGGAGCGGTTTCTCCAGGTTGTATTAATTGAACCGCTGCATATAATGTTTGGGTTGTCGAAGCCCATCCCCAAGGTTTTCTATAATTAAGTCCTGGATTTTGTAAATAGATGGCCCGGCGCTCTCCCCCGCGGTCTGGTGTAAATATTTGCGTCGCTTCCATTAACTTTTTATGAAGCAATTCAGATTTCCAAAGGTATGCTTGCGCATGCGGTTCAGGTGTATGTTTCATTAAATCTGGGATCGCGTTCCACAATGGACCAAGATGATATTGTTCAATATCACGGTTAAAATCTTGAACGAGTGCACTTTCAAAAAAAACATTTTTTTCTGCCATTTTATTTGCCTCCTTTATCGCTCATTAAATTTAGATATATTCCGCTCGATTTGGTTATAATGCTTTTCTGTATGCTCTACGATGAGGTGATTTACGATGAATTCAATCGGCTTGTTGTCGAAACGAGGATTGCGACTTGGAGCCTTTATGGCTAAATCTTCGGCTGTTAATTTCTTTAATACATTTTCTATAATGACAGGTATTGAAGAAAGCTGTTGAATGACTTCATTTACTGATAGTTTATTTATATTCTCTTCAGAAACTGTCTGTAGGCGAACTTTATCTGTCAGGCCACGGCCCCATAGCTTTTCAGGTTCCAATTTAATATTTTTAATTTCTTTTGCCCAATATGGAATTGCTTCTACTAAATGTGTAATAATTTGCATTACTGACCATTCGTCTTCTGACGGTTTCCAACGAACCGCTTCCTCAGGCAAAGACTTAACAACAGTTTCTATTTTATTAATCGATTCATGGATAGATTCGATAGCATTTACCTGCAAATTTTTAATCATAGCACCGGCACCTCTGATGTTTGTTTCACTCTATTTTCAAGTACACCCACTTGATCAATTTCGATACGAACGATGTCTCCATCTTTAAGAAATGCTTGCGGATTACACGCTACACCTACACCACCTGGAGTACCTGTTAAGATGACATCACCCGGCTCTAATGTTATTAAATTTGATAAGAATGAAACAAGATATGGAACAGAGAATACTAGATTCGCGGTATTGGATTGTTGACGCTTCTCTCCATTAACTGTTAGGACAATTTCTAAGCCAGATGGGTCTGTTAATTCATCCGATGTAATTAACCACGGCCCCATTGGAGCACTTCCTTCAACTGTCTTACCTTGAAGCCACTGAATTGTACGACGTTGAATGTCACGGTAAGTAATATCATTTGCAATCGTATACCCTGCCACATACTCGAGAGCGTCTGCTTCTGAAACATTTCGGGCACGCTTTCCAATTACAAAAGCAAATTCCGCTTCGTAATCTAGCTGTTCAGAAATTGGATAAAAAGGAATATCATCTTGTGGGCCAACTACAGTATTAGCAAACTTCGCAAAGATAACTGGATATGGAGGTAACTCTCGTTTCATTTCCAAAATATGCTCACGATAATTGTGGCCTACACAAATAATTTTTCCTGGAGAAGGAACTGGAGCTTCGATTTTGACTTCCTCCTCTTCAAATATCATTTTAACTTCATTCTCATTCGCAAGTGCATAAGCAATAGCTGCCTTTGCTAGATTCATACTTTCTGTTCCACCTTGTAAAAAACCATTCATATCCTTTGGAATATACGCTTCTGCAATTTGAGCGGCCCGAAGATTCCCCTCTGATTTCAACTTCGCTTTAAAAGCTGCGTGCAGATCAATTAATTTTCGATTTTCTAAAGCTGCAATTCTAGTTTCTCCGCTATGTGTAAAAGTAACAAGTTTCATATTAATCTCCCTCTCTTAAAATATAGATCTCAAATAGGTAAACCTCTTTCTTCCTACATAATCAAAAGTAATTGCGGGCCACATTTTTATATACTCTTATCTTAGTTACAATAGATAAAAGGTATCGCCTTCCGGACCAAGAGGTAAATGTCCCCCTTCTAGTAACTCAACTATCGGGAGAAACAGATTATTTTCTTCAGCTAATTCAGTTGCACATGCAAGAACACTGATGTACATCGCATGCCCTACGAGAAATTTGACTGCTTTCTCATCACCAAATATATTGAGCGCTTGCTTATAGGCTCCATGGAATATTGCCTCAGGCACTTTATCTACCACATCTGCAAGGAGTTTTTCGTTTCCTGTACGTACAATTTTCCCCTTTAACTGATCTGGCACTTCTTTTAGTGCTTCCCAAAAAGTACTGTCTTCAAAAGAAAGCCTTCCAATTGTTTCATTTAATTGTTTTCTCGAAATCCATCTTATTTCATATTCACTAATATTTAGTGAACTCATGAATCGATCTACTTTCTTCTCGGCTTCTAGATTCTGTTGTCCAGCATTCACATACCAGTCCAAAGTCGTTAACCGCTCAATTATTTCATTCGCATGACGAGCACCCGAACCGTACTTCTCTTCATTTATTAATTGCGACAAGGCCACTCCATATCTCTCCTTTCATTTTGTTCACATTACTCATCTAGCTGTTTTTTCTTACAATTTCACCAAGATTAATATTTTGTAGTCAGTTCAGGTGGTCCAAATTTTGGTCCGTAAGGCCCTTCATCAAGCCATCTTCCCAATCTCGGAACGATAGATACCATTGAGGCCGCGATTTCTCGTTTCATTTTCATCTCAGAAGAATTTCCTTGAAGGTGATGAAGTGCAGTCGTCGAAGCATCACGGTTCCATTTAGCTGCGATTCGGCGTTCCTTTGCAGCTGCTTCAATCGCTTCTATCCGCTCTTCCTCAGAATGAGATTGCAACGCTTTCTCTATGCCTCGTACAGCAATAACAGCATCTGGAACCCCAGAATTTAATCCCCGTGCACCGAATGGAGCAAATAAATGTGCAGCTTCCCCAGCAAGAAGAATGCGACGCTTTACGTCAGTAAATGAATTTGCCACTACTTGGTGGAAACGATATGAAGACACCCATGTAATCCGCTCAGCATACTTAGCATCCATCACCTTTGGCAGCCATTCTTTAACACTTTCAATATTTGTGTAATCCTCTACGTTGTCTGATTCAAGTAGCTGTAGATCAATACGCCATCCTCCTTTAAACGGAACAAACATTACGTTTCTTTCCCCCATAGCTGGATGTTGGTAATGGAATATTCTTTCTAAAGGTAGCGGGTTCGCTTCATCTTCTTTCGCATCCACAACGATAAAAGTATCTGCAGTGCGCGGTCCTTCGAATTTTAATCCAGCCTGCTCTCTTACGATCGAACGCGCTCCATCACAACCAATCACATACTGTGCCTTTAAAGTTTCTCCACGCGTAGTAGTTAATTGCACTCCGTAGTCTGTAACATCTAACTTATTAATTGGGGCATTCCATAAAAATTCAACCCCCGCCTCCATACAAGCCTCATATATATGCTTTTCAATCTCATCTTGATGGAGCGCCGTAAAATGGGGTAATCTGTTTGACTCAAGATTTTCATCTTTGCCGTAATTGCGCATATACACTTCCTTTCCTTTGTAAAACGTTCGTTTGACAGGCCAAATGATTCCATTTCGAGCAAGTGTAAAACCAAGTCCTTCTGCAGTCTCCTCCAGAAGCTTTAATGAAGCACTATGCAAATAAATGGCTCTACTTCCTGGGCGTGGTCTACCTAATGGATCCGCTTCTATTACTAAAGTTGATATCCCCTTTTTTTGTAATGCAAGTCCCGCTATAAGCCCTACTGGACCTGCACCAACGACAATCACATCATATTTTTTATCATTTGCCATAAATAACTCCCCTTTGTCTATAAACTCCCTACGCCTTGCCTTAGTTTATTCGTTTTTAACTCTCCACTGCCTTTATCTCTGGCATCATCTTCTGCCGAACATCCTCAGGTATTGGATACGCTTTCACTTCTTCTTTGAAAGAAGTCCATGCACGAGTTTCATAACCTTCTGCTACAACTTGTTCCCCTTTTACAAAGACATGCTGAATTGTAAAGACTTTATTATACAAAACGTTTATCGTACTTTTCACAACTACATGATCTTCAAAACGAAGAGGCGACATAAATTTACACTTTGTTTCGAGTAACGGTAAACCAATCTGTTGTTCTACGAAAAGTTTGGCGGAAGGATAACCAATTTTTTTAAAATATTCATGAGTTGCTTCATCCATCCATTTATAAAAATTAGGATAATATACAATGCCCGCTGCATCAGTATCTCCCCATCTTACTTGAAATGTATATTCCTCCATCGTCTCTGATCCCCCCTATTCTATCTTTTAAGCCATTGGACTACTATTTGAAGCTACTTGCTCTCTCAATTTTAACTTTTGGATTTTCCCACTAGCTGTTACAGGAAATTCGTCTGTAAATATTACTTTTTCTGGTATTTTGTATATTGCCATTTGGTCTTTGAGATAAAATTTCATTTTCTCTTCCGAACTTACTTCTTCACTTTTCAGCCGAATGACCGCGCATACTACTTCCCCAAGTACTTTATCCGGAAGACCAATGACTGCCGCTTCTATTACTTGCGGATGTTTCATCAGCACCGCTTCAATTTCTTGAGGGTACACATTTAGACCTCCACGTATAATCATTTCTTTTTTCCGGCCTACGAATCTTAAATATCCCTCATTATCGAGAGTGCCTAAATCTCCTGAATAAAACCAATTGTCATTGTCCAAAACCTGCTTTGTCTGCTCGGGCATATTATAATAACCTTTCATTACACCAAAACTCTTCACTACGATTTCTCCCACTTCTCCAGTGGGAAGCTCCACTCTATTTTCATCTACAATTTTCAATGTTACTCCTGGAATTGCCTTTCCGAGAGTTTCTGTTATGTTCTGTTCCGTATCACCATAAGAGGTCATCGTAATAGAAACTGTTTCAGTTATCCCAAACGATTGACAAAGGTTAATTCCCATCCGTTCTCGTATTTCCGTCACTGTTTTCGCCGGAATAGGTGCAGCGCCGACGAGTCCTGCACGTAATGTAGACAAATCATAACGGTCAAAATCTTCTAATTCTAGTTCTTTAATAAACATCGTTGGTACACCTTGCTGGATCGTTACCTTTTCTTTTGCAATTAGCTCTAAAGTTTCTCGTGGTCGAAATTTTTCCTGTAAGACCATTCGAGCACCCGCAGCGACTGCGCAAAGCATGTTAATTGCCATACCGAAAATATGAAACAGCGGTGCGGAAATAATGAACACATCATCTTGTGTACTACGTAACTCTCGCCCAATTGTTTGTGCAGATTGTACAACAGCTCGGTGTGTAACCATTACTCCCTTCGGTATACCAGTTGTTCCTGAAGTATACAAAATACAAAACAAATCACTATTTACGTTTACATCAACTGTTTCTATTTCAGGTATTGCTGAACGAATTAACTCCTCATATGAGACGGTTGATATCTTACAGTAATAGCTTTTTGAACCATACACAGTGCTTTTTCAAAACCAAAATTCTGTTCAAATTCTTCTGAAGCTATTAATATCTTTGGTGTGGAATTTTTCAATATATATTCAATTTCATGTGACTTATATTTTGGATTAAAAGGGACAATCACCGCTCCTAATTTTGCTGCTGCAAAGTAAACAATTACTGTTTCGGACCAGTTTGGTAGAGAAACAGCGATGCGGTCTGTTTTACTTATTCCTAGTCTCTTTAATGCCGCAGCCAAACAATCTACATCGTTTTTTAATTGTTGATATGTGATTCGTTTAGTTAAATCATATAGTGCTTCTTTTTCGCCATATGCTGAAATAACATGTTCTAACAGCTCATACACCGCTAATAAATTTTCATTCTTTTTCATGCTCTCACTCACCTTCTATCATCTTACCAACCAGTCCAATTCTAAAGTTGAACTTCCATTAGTCGGAATTTCCCGATCCCCCTACTTACAGAAAGTTCGCTAATATCAGCATAAACGATGAAGGAAAACCAGGAATATCTCTCCCTGGTTTCCTATTTTCTACCTAGTACAACGCTTCCCAAATTGCTGCAATCCCTTGGCCTCCGCCAATACAAACAGCCGATACTCCGTACTTTTTATTCCTTCTTCTTAATTCATAAATTAAGGACAAGGAAATTCTTGTTCCACTCGCAGCAAGTGGATGACCGATCGCAATTGCTCCTCCATTGACATTGCCCTTCTCAAGATCGAAGCCTAATTCCTTTTGACAAGCTAAATACTGAGCAGAGAATGCTTCATTAATTTCAATTAAGTCTAAATCGTCCAAAGTCAGATTCGCTTTTTCTAATGCAGTTTGAATAGCAGGAACCGGTCCGATACCCATATACTTCGGTTCAACTCCAACTACAGCCCAAGAAATAAGTTTAGCAATTGGTTTTAACTCTCTTTTATTTGCGTAATCACTCGATGCTAATATAACGGCTGCTGCACCATCTACCATCCCGCTTGCACTTCCGGGAGTTACGACGCCATTTTCGACAAAACGCGGCTTTAACTTTGCAAGTTTTTCCAAGCTTGTTTGACGGATATGCTCATCTTCCTCAATGACTTTTTCCCTTGCTAATAGAGCTCGTTCATGACTTGATAGCGCATGCTGATCTACTTCTTCTCTAGTTAATTTATATTTTGCAGCCAAATTCTCAGCTGTTTCTCCCATCGTGCATTTACCATACGTATCATAAAGTCCATCCCATAACCAATCTTCGACAACTGGTCCGCCAAGAGGGCTCCCCCATCTCATCTCGCGTATTACGTGTGGCACTTGACTCATGTTTTCAGTTCCGCCTGCAAGCGCAACATCCGCTTCCCCACTAAGAATATAACGAGCTGCCGTTAAAATGGATTCGACACCAGTTCCACAAAGACGATTGATTGTCAGCGCAGGAACGTGAATTGGAGTACCAGCTTTTAAGCCGACATGCCTTGCCAATAAATGCGCGTCTTTGCTAGATTGCTGAACATTTCCGAAGATAACTTGATTAATATCTTCAGCAGATATGTTAGCTCTCCGTATTGCTTCCTTCGCAGCAATAGCTCCTAAATCTGTTGCATTGATATGCCGAAACGATCCAGAAATTTCAGTAAATGGAGTCCTTGCTCCCTCTAATAAAACTACTTCTCTCATATGCCTCTCACCTCATTATTTTCCCGAATAAACTGGCTTCCTTTTTTCAACGAATGCTTGAAGTCCTTCTTTACGATCATCTGTTGCAAAGGCATTGCCAAAGCAAGTACTTTCGATTATTAGGCCCGATTCAAGGTCAGTATTACTTCCTACATTCACTGCAGTTTTTAACATTTGAAGCGCTACCGGTGGTTTTTGTGCCAGTTTATATGCCCACTCTTTCGCCGCCTCAAACAGCACTTCAGCAGGCACTACTTTGTTTACAATTTGTAAATCTAGGGCACGCTGGGCGTCAAACATGTCGCCGAAATAGAGCAGTTCTTTTGCTACACCTTGACCAACAATCTTTTGGAGACGTTGCGTACCTCCGCCTCCAGGAATAATTCCTAATCCTACTTCTGGAAAAGCGAACTTTGCCTGATCAGAACTAATACGCAAGTCACAGGCTAACGCTAGTTCAAATCCACCTCCAAGAGCTAGTCCATTTACCGCAGCAATAACCGGTTTTGTTATATTCTCAATTTTGGTAAATACCGTTCGAGATGTTTTGTTCATTTTGTTCACACCGACAAGATCAAGTGCGGCCATTTCATTAATATCAGCGCCAGCGACAAATGCTTTTCTTCCGCTTCCTGTAAGAACGATAACTCGCACTTCTTCATTCGCTTCAAGCGCATCAAACATGCTGGAAAGCTCATTGAACACTTGTGTATTCAATGGATTTACAGGTGGTCGATTAATGGTAACAATCGCTACTTTATTTTCGATATCACATAATAAAAATTCATAATTCATTTCTTTTATCCCCCATTCTTTATTCATAATCATAAAAACCTGCACCTGTTTTTTTCCCATGTCGCCCTGCCCTAACGAGCTGTTTTAAAAGTAACGGTGGCGCATATTGATCATCATTTAATTCTTTTTTGAAATATTCCATCACATGATAACCAATGTCTACACCTGCAAAATCTTGTAGTGCGAACGGACCCATTGGATAATTTAGACCAAGTGTAACTGCCTTATCAATATCCTCAGCAGACGCAACACCATCTTCGAGCAATTTGATTGCCTCAATAAATTGCGGAATCATAATTCGATTAACAATAAATCCTGGAGAATCTTTTTTTACTTCGACTGGTTCTTTAGAAAGTTTTTTGGATAACGCTTTCAATTCTTCAACTGTTTCATCACTTGTTCGATACCCTCGTACTACCTCTACAAGTTTCATAATTTGCGCAGGATTAAAGAAATGCATACCTGCGACACGTTCCGGACGATTCGTCGCAGAAGCGATTTCTGTAATTGACATAGATGATGTATTCGTTGCAAGTATAACCCCTTCCGGAGCAATCCGGTCGAGCGCAGCAAAGATCTCTTTCTTTAATTCTAACTTTTCTAACACTGCTTCAATGATTACATCTGCGTCTTTCATATCTTCCAAACTAGTAGTCAATCGAATTCGGCCAAGCGCCACTTCTTTATCTTCTTCAGTCATCTTTCCTCTTGTAACACTCTTCGTCATAAATCCATTCATACGTTGCATTGCATTATCTAAAAAGCGTTCCTCAATATCATGTAAAATAACTGTAAATCCATTTATTGCAGCTAAATTCGCAATTCCAGAACCCATGGATCCAGCACCGACAATACCAATTGTTTGAATCGACATCTTTCATCCTCCTACTCAACTTTGCAAATATTCTGTAAATAAATTATATCTATATCCAAAAAGTTTTTGTATCTACATAGTGTAGGAAATACACATATTTCTTTCGTACATTTTGATGGTATTCATTTCAGTTCAAATAGCTTCATTTTCCATTTAAAGCGAGGTACAGTTATTTCTCATATAAAAAGTGCGCACCTCAAAACAAATAATTTTCCCTTGAGGCACGCACTCTATATGATGTAAACATTGCAACTATATGTTAACGTTCTTTACCATTTGATGATATAACCGCTTTATACCAATAGAAGCTTTGTTTCTTTATTCTTTTTAAATCTTTTAAATCGTCTTCATCACGATTTATATAAATAAAACCATATCTTTTTCTAAAACCTTGATGCGTAGAAATTAAATCTATCGCTGCCCAAGGACAATACCCAATGACATCAACACCATCGGCAATAGCTAGCTCCATTTGTTCAATATGTTTTCTTAAGTAATCAATTCGATAGTTATCATGAATGGAACCATCTTCATCCAACTTGTCGTATGCACCTATTCCATTCTCTGTAATAATAATCGGTAGGTTGTAACGATCACTAACTTCTCTTAATGTAGCGCGAAAACCAATTGGATCGATCTCCCAGCCAAAATCGGTTAATTCTAGATATTCATTATCATCACCTATGAAGAATCCTTCTTCACCTACTTCGATTTGTTGGTCACCTGTATTATCAATTACAAAGTTCTCATCGTACTCACTAACAGTAATAGAAGAATAATAGTTAAAAGCGATATAATCCGGCTTTGAGCTAGATAAAATTTCCATATCTCCTTCTAATATAACTGGTTCGATATTTTTACTTTTCATAAAATTCCACGCTATATTGTTATAGCGTCCATATACAGCCATATCTAGATATAACCAATTTCGAATTGCATTACAATTTTGAGCTGCAATAATATCGTTAGGTTTACATGTTTTCGGATAAACATAACTAATATTCGGTGCTGGACCAATTTTAGCGTCTTGAATCATTTGATGACATAAGTTCGTAACCTTAGCCTCCGCTAAAAGCATATGATGATTTTGTTGATACAGCTCTTTTTGAGATAATACAGATGTACCAATCGCTTCACCATGTAAAATCATCATATTCTGCTCATTAATGGTTAACCAATTCTTAACCCTATCACCAAAACGTTCAAAAAGAATTTCACAATAATTAACAAATGCATCGATGGTAGATCTATTGCTCCATCCACCCTTTTTCTCTAATTCATACGGTAAATCAAAATGATACATCGTTACTAACGGTAAGATATCATGCTTCAGCAATTCATCAATTAGATTGCTATAGAATGTAATACCTTTTTCATTCACTTCTCCTGTACCATTTGGAAGAATTCGCGTCCAAGCTATTGAAAAGCGATATACTTTTAGCCCTAATTCAGAAAAAAGTTTCACATCTTCTTTAAAATGATGATAATGATCACTACAAACTTTAAAATCTGACGTACCTTCAGGAATAACTTTCACATCTTGAACAGAAAGGCCTTTTCCATCTTCATTATAGGCTCCTTCTACTTGGTAAGCGCTTGTGGAAGCCCCCCATAAAAAGTCTTTTTTAAATGTACGATTGAGCATAATTTTTACCTGTCCTTTTCAAAAATAGTATTGTTATAGTTTGTTTATATTAAGCTTGTTTCACTAAAAATGTTTCATAAACACTTATAAGCTCTTCCGCTATAATTTTAAATCCTTCTGCACTCATTAATTGATCTTCTGCATGTGCTAACAATAAACTTACTTCTACTTTTTCACCAGCTGCTTCTTTACTAATTAATCCAGCATGCGCTCTATGCCCTTCAATAAAAGTTTCACTACCCTCATTCATTAAATCTCTTGCTTTTTCAAAGTTACCCATTTTTGCTTCTTGAATTGCTTCAATATATGAAGATCGTGCGCTACCTACCGCTGATATAATTTGAAATACTACTAATTCATTTTGTTCCATAACTATTCTCCTAACATTTTTTTATTTTTATTATTCAAAAAATAATCAGTGAGGTTTAGCTCATCCCCACCCATTACTAGCCCACAATAATCAGGGTTTTGAGGAATACATTATTATTGTTGTTGTGCTGCTACTTGTTGTTCTGCCTCATAAGCCTTCTTATCTCCCATTTTAAAGAACGGATAATATAGTAGAATTTGAGAGATAATAATTAATACCGTCATGATTAATAGTAACCAACCACCAGAAATATAACCTGCAAATGGTGCTGGTGTTACCCATGGCAATTCAATAAGTGGGTTGAATTTAGATAAGATTCCCGTGATTTTAAGGAATACGATACAAATTAACCCGCCAACTATTGAAGATGCTACTAATGGAATAAAGTAGATTGGATTCAGAACAAGCGGTAATCCAAATACAATCGGCTCATTAATATTAAAGATATTTGGGATGATACCGATTTTTCCAAGTGATTTATATTGCTCCGATTTTGCAAATAACAGATTTATAGCTAAACCTAACGTATTCCCTGTTCCACCAATGGCAACTGCAAAATGCATTAAACTAAATCCTAAATAAGGAATTTCCGCAAAAGGTGTTCCTGAAGCGAAAGCTGTAATTGCTGCCGTAAATAATGGAGCCGTCGCACTATACCATACATTTATGATTGGTGCTGGATGTAAACCGAAGAACCAACATAAATTCATAAAAGTAAAGATCGCAATAACTGACCAAACGGACGATCCAATTACTTTTACAGGTAACGAGATTACTTGGCTTACAAAGTTAAAAATATTTTCATATGGAGTATATCCAAATATTACTCTAATAAAGAAGATAAGCGTGAAAATGATGATTGAAATAAATACAGGATTAATCGCATCAGCTACCATAGGTGGTACCGATTCCGGTAATTTTACTCCAATATTTTTTCTTTTTAATGCACAGTACAATTTACCAGTGAACACGCCGACAAACATGGCAACGAATATTCCATCACTACCTAAATACTGATTTAAAATAGCTGGAATTTGTTCTTCCCCAACCTTAACTGACATTGGCATTAAGCATAAGAAACTACCTAATGCTATAACAGCAGCTGTCATTCCGTTCATGCCTTCTTCTTTCACATAAGAATAAGCGATAATGACAACCATATACACTGCTAACAAGCTAAGTGTCGCACTAATCATGTCCTGCATGTGCGTATATAAACCAATTTGAATTAAAAACTCTTTCCATCCTTTAAATGGTAGATTACCTAAAATAGCAAACAACGTAACACCGATCGTAACAGGAATTGTCATCATCATCCCTGATGTAATTGCATTCACTACTTTACTATTTCCGAGATAATTTGTTAGTGGTGTAATAACTCTTTCTAGTCCGTTTCTTATCCCCTCTAATAGTTTCATAATTACCTCCAACGTTTCTGACTTTTAATTATTTTACTTTTTTCCTTTTTCTACATAACTCATATCATTTACAGACTTAACTGTATATTTCCCATCTTTATATACAACTTTTGAAACACTTGCATTTCCTAACCCCTCTTCCACTTCATTTAACGATTCAGGGGATATTGTATATAACAGCCCCATTAATGATGTACCATGTGATACAACAAGGACTTTACCGCCGCCTTTTCCAGCTACTTCTTCTGCAATTTGATCAACTTCATTTTTCATTCTCTTAGTAACTGTTTCTGTGTCTTCAGCTTGTTTACTCTGATCAATCTTTGCTGCCGTATTCAGCATGATATCGATGTCGAAATTATTCATAAATTCTTCATGGGTCATATTATTTGCTTGTGCAAGTTTTTCCCGAAAAGTATGATTTAACTCCCCTTCAAACTCACCGAAACACGCTTCCCGTAAATTTTTACTTTGATTGATATTCATATCTTTATTTCCACTTTGATCTAACACAATTTTCGCTGTTTCTATTGCACGTCCACTATCGCTACTATATGCCTTTTCAAACTTAACACCTTTCAAACCTTTTCCAAGGTATTCAGCTACTTCAATTCCATCTTTAGTAAGGGGCGCGTCTGCCCATCCCTGTACTCTATCAGTCGTGTTTAGCATCGTTTTCCCATGCCTTACTAAATAAAACTCAACCGGCTCTTCTTCTTTTTTCTCTTTCACTTTTTGGCCTTCATTTGCTGAACATCCAAATAATGAAACTGTTAAAGAAACTAATAAGCAAAGTGATACTATTTTTTTACTCATTATGAAATCTCCTTATGGGCTTATAAAAATATGCTGTACCACCCACATGAGTAGGATGATATTTTTATAATTAAGATATTTAATAGTTATTTTGACTGATTAAACAACCAATTTATCATCTCTTTATCTTGCAAAGCTGGTACCCAAGAGAAATGTCCCATTGGTTTAACGATTCCAGTTGGATATTCTGTATATTTGACTAAAGAACCACCTAATTCTTTAATAGCTTGTACAGCATCCCTGCTATATCTCACATCAACTAGCGGATCATCTTCTGCATGGAAGACCCAAATTGGCATATCTTTAATATCCTTGAATACTGAAGTATTTTGTAATGGTTTATATTCTTCAACAAGCTGATTTTCCGGCAAATCTCCTATTCCACAAATCGGAACAGCAGCTGCGAAAAGATCCGGGTTTTTCTTAATAACATTCCAAGTCCCAATTCCACCATTGGACATACCAACAACATATATGCGATTTTTATCAATATCATATTTATCGATGGTTTCTTTTAGTAAATTAAACATCGTAGTATAGTTTGGTTCCTCGGTCCAATATGCTGTAAGGGTTTCAGCTACTTCAACCTGAGGAGCTAACACATATGCAGGGTGTTTCTTTTGTTGTTCTGGATTAGCCCACGCTACAGCGCCCTCATTTCCTACGACTTGCATATAGTTGTCATTTCCTCTTTCACCTGATCCATGTAAAAATAAGACTAATGGATATTTTTTGTTAGGCTCTTTTTTAGGCTCAAAAAGTCTATATTGCATTTTGCTTCCAGATGCATCTTGATATACGCCTTTTTTAAAATCATCTACAACAGGAGTAACTACATTTGAAATTTTATTTTTCTGTTCAGATGCCTTAAAAGTTGCACCTTCTTTTGTTTTAATTTCTTTCTTAAGCGTTAACTTATAATCTAAATTATCTCTTGTGCTTAAAAATTTTTCTTCATTAAATGTTGAGGTAGATGCATATTTATCGTTTTCATCTAATTCGATCACAACGTATTGTCCGTCTTTTGAAGCCTCTGATGCCTCAGCTTTATTATTTGTGTACACTTTATTTATTTTTCTATTTTGAGGTTTCCCATTCACTTCCACCTCAACTTTGAAACTATCTTTTGTGATTTTTGAGCTATCTATTGTATCTCCAAAATCACAAACGACGGTAGCTCCTACTTCCCCATACGGAAGAACATTCGTTATAAGTGTTATATCTGAGTCTTTTAAAGCCTTATCTTTACTTTCTGATGAACATCCTGAAAGTACCAAACCACCTGCTAGACTCCCAATTACCATACATAAAATTGGAAATTCCCTTATCTTTTTCAGACGATGACCTCCCTCAAAATATGTACTTTTCATAACTGACATAACTCGTATAAAGCTCGTTAATCGTTCCCTATGTATAAACTTTTAATCACCTAAAATGGTTTTAACTTGCTCAATTACTTTTTTTCCATCTAACATGCCATAAGCAGCCATATCAATTACTTCAATATGCTTTTCTGGCAATTGACTTTTCACATTATTTAACGCATATCGAACTTGCGGCCCTAATAAAATGATGTCTGCTGTTGGCCCAACGTTCTTTGCTTCAGTTAATGCATAAGCATTAATTTCACAGTTATAGCCTGCTGTTTCTGCATACCCTCTCATTTTGTTCATTAACATACTCGTAGACATACCTGCATTACATAAAAGTACGATATTTCTCATTTTAAAAACCTCCAATAATTAATTTAAGCGTTTTACATTTCGTTTTTGTAAACGCTTACTTCATGAGTTCAATATAAACTATGGTCTAAGACTAGGGTCAATAGCTTAATTTAATTAATTCATTTATTTTGTATAAACTTAACTAAACAACGAGTAACATTTCTTTAATTTCAAAAAAAATGCATACAATTGTAGACTATGTCTAACAATTACATGCATTTCTTCATTTCGTTCTCTACTTCACATTTACGATATCACTTTGCACCGTTTGATTTAAGAATAGGGATCATAATAATATAATGTTCAACTGTTTTTTCTTGACTCTTTGTTTCACAAACGTATCGACATAAAATATCGCCGTTTAGAGTGTATCCCCGTTCCTGCATAACATATAGCGGTTCATCTAATATCAACGATGATAACGGTTCATTCACGTCTTTTTCATATAAATAATTTAAGCACTCGCCCATATCTATTTGAAAAACTGAATCATCCATAGGTAATTGGCATTCTTTCATCTTTAATTCAGAGATAGCCATTACCCAATAACTGTTATCTATATTTTTTATTTTATATTCTTCAAGTGGAATACATAATGCTGGAGAAACTGTTGGCAAGAAATTTAACCATTCTTTTAATAGAGGATTTACACATAGCGCTCCTTCATTTAAATGAACATGTTTGAGAAAATAATAAGTCTCAGCTTGTTTTATAACCCATCGCTCACCTTCTTGTTTGTATTCTTGTAATAAGTTTATAAATTCATTTATTTGCTTTGTTTCTAATTCTAACTGCTTTATCGCTTCATTTTTTTCAGCTATTTTATCATTACATTTTTTCATTATGTCATCATATTCTAAACCGTTAAAAATCGATCCAATTTCCTTAACATGAAATCCCATTTGTCTAAAGCTTCTAATTGCTAAAAATACTCCAAAATCCTCATATGTATAAAATCTAAAACCATTGTCTTTATCTTTTTGTGGTTTTAGGAAGCCTTTCTTTTCATAAAACCTTAAAGCATCTATCGAAACACCAAATTCCTTTCCTACTTCCCCTATTTTATATTTCTTCATGCATATCACCTTCAAATCTATAATCCCTTTTTCAAATACCCTTATAGTGTAACAAGTTTTATAAAACAATTATAGATAAAATGCGTGACTACTTATCTACAATTTAAAACAATAACGAAAAGAAGTTTCACTTCAGGAGAAACTTCTTTTCGTTTTCTTTTTTGATTTTTCAAACTTTTAACAGCGCAGTAGTTCCGAAGTAGAATGGTGTTATTCAATTACCTCACCATACATATCATAAAGCTTTAGTGCCATCATTAAATTGAATCTTTCTTCAGCATGATTTAAATCAACTGAAATGAGTGACTCGATTTTTTCCAGCCTGTACAAAAGCGAGCTTCTATGAATATAAAGTTCTTCTGCAGCGCTTTTTACATTTCCGTTATTTTGTAAAAAAACATGTAATGTATTATATAAGTCTATATTCTTCCCTTCTGAATATTTAAGAAGGGGACCAATTTGCTTATTAATAAATAGGTCTACGGCTGAAGAATGATTTAAATGATGTAAAATAGCATACGATCCTAAATCTTCAAATAGTGCAAATCCCTGTTTGCGAAAGCGGCTGTCTAAAATATTTAGAGCCTGTATTGCTTGCTGATAACTAATATAATAGTCTTCTAGTTGTTGTGTAACCCCGCCAATTCCTATTAATACACTACAGGAAATGGGTGACGAACCTATCCATTTTTGGATGCTATGATATAGTAATTCCCAAAATTTTTTCGGGCTGTTCTTTTGATTTTCGATAGGCACAACAAGGAGTTGCTCATCATTATGAGAAGCAGCTAAAATGCCGGTTCCAAATTCCGGGAGACGTGACTTAATTAAATCCCATACAAGTGATTTTTTCGCTTGCTGTTCGAGCAGGTTCCCTTTTCTTAATTCTTTCTCATCAAGTGAAATCGATAATATAGCTAGTCGATGTTTTTTGAAAAGGTCCCATTGATACAAGTTTGCATATTGCAAAATGTTATCTCGATCTTCTATTTTTTCAGTAAGCAATTTACTAATAAAGCTGTCTTTCATCTGCTCTTTCGTGTCCAGAACGAGCTTCTGTTTAATAAACTGAATGGAACAAATATTCCTTGCCAAGTCCACCGTCAATTGATCAAATATATCTATTTCTCCAACCGGTCTTCGCACCGCTAAATATCCTAGTAAATTACCGCCTCCATTGATAATCCAAAATGAAAAGCAATAACCAATATGCTTTGGATCAGTAATATAAAATGTATCAGTTATTCGTTGTTTACTTCTTTCTTCTCTTGCCAATTCAGCTATTTGTTCTGTTATCTCATCTTCCTCACTATTATTTGAAATAGGTTGTATAAACCTATCAAAAATAATAACTGAATCTTGGAACAGACTGCCTAACATTGTTGTAATTCCTTCAAAATTATTATCCGCGACCGTTTCTTTTAATAAAGCTTGTTGGTAATCTAATAGAAGGTGAAGACGTTGCTTATGTTCTTTTTCACCATTATATAGCCTTGCATTGTCAAGTATAGTTGCCAAATGATTCGCGAGCATTTCCAACGCTTTTAAATCATCCTTCGTAAAGAACCCTTCACGTTTATTTTCAACATGCAAAACCCCAATAGGTTTCATATCAATGAGCAACGGAACAGTAATTTGTTCACCACCAATGGTCTCAAAAAAAGGAAAATGCTCCTTGAGTGCATATTTATCCTCTATCATCATTTTCTGCGGACGCCCTATTTCTCCGTATGAGGGCGGCTGAAAGACAAAACTGTTTTCCTCCTCGTTATAAAGATATATATATGAAAAACTTGCACCTGTTCCAATTCCAGCTTTAGAAGTCACTTCATATACATGTTTCTCTAACGGAACGTCTAGCGAAAGATTTTTACTAAACCATCCAAATCCTTCAATTTTTTTTAATTGCGCTTCCTTTTGTCTAGCTACCGCTATAGCCACGGCTATGTCTTTTCCAAACTCTTCAAATGATATTTCCATATCTAAAAGAGGCACATGACTTGAGAAGGCAACAATACAAAAACCAAAATGTTGGATGTCATCTTTTAATGGGACAGTAAACCAAGTCTTCACACCAGCATATTCCAAAGTTTCCGCCAGTAGGCACATTTCTGGAGCGTCTGCCGTTTGATCCGTTACGCTTTGATATTGAAGTTTCGGAGAACATTCATCAGAATGAATAGGAAATGCTGCAGCTAAGGAAACTAAATTCCCACTCCATGCTCTCGGTAAAAACTGTCCATCTTCATTCAATATTACAGCTACGAAATCACAATATAATTCAGAGCAAAAGGAATCAGTTAAATATTGAAGTGCTTCTTCTTCAGTATCAATCTTTATAAGCTTACGTGATGTATTTCGTAAATGATATTCAACTCTTTTCATTAATTTTTCCCTCTTTTTGACAGACATAGATCATCTCCTCCATTCACCTTTTCTATCTATTGTAAAAGAAGAGATATATAATATGAAAGAAAATATTTCAAGATTATTCTATTAAAATTATTATAGAAAAACATGACAATTCTTCGCTAATCATTTTTAAATCCCGAAGAATCCTACCTCTCCGGGATTTAAAAAAGTTATTTAGCTGAGGTAAAATTGCTATTTTCCGCTTCTATTTGTTTTTTCTCTTTATAATAGACTCCATGTTCTTCTTTAATGAATAGCATTGCTATGCCGCCAAGTACAGCTGCACTCGCAATAGCGGCGAAATTATATTGCGGCATAAAATGCATTGAAAGAAGTATACCTACGAATGTTGGGGCCACTACACCACCAAGACGCCCAAAGGCCATTGTACTTCCTACTGCTGTTGAACGCATACTACTAGGATAGTATTGGGAAACAAAGGCATTCGACATGTTCTGTAATCCTACAGATGAAGCACCAATTACTGAAATTAAAAGAAACCCGACAAACATATTATTCGCAAACCCGATTAATGATAATGCTATTGCTCCACAGAAAAATAATGGTACAAGTACCTTTTTAAAACCAAGCTTATCCACAATTGGACCGAAAATAATCGTTCCAACAATTGCACCAATCTGCATGACCGCTGTAAATGTAAGGCTTGATTTAAGATCATACCCAGACTGCATCATAAGTCGTGGCAACCATGTACTCATCGAATAAATTAATACGAAAGCACTAAAACATGAGACCCAAAACATAATTGTACTTACTGCCCGTTTTTCCTCAAATAGCTTAACAACAGGAGAGCCTACTTCTTTAGTTGGTGGTTTTATAAATTCAATTGCCGTATCTTTACTTAATTGTGGATTTATCTTAGCTATTACCTTCTTAGTTTCTTCTATTTTCCCTCTCATTAAAAGAAAACCAACAGACTCTGGAATACTTTTTATTAAAAACGGTATGAATAATAATGGAATTCCCGCTAACCAAAAAACAGGTTTCCATCCTGCTGTCACAAGAAGGGAACGACTTGTAAGTGCCGCTGCCATAGCACCTACTGAATATCCACAAAATATGAAAGATACAATAGTAGTCCGAATCCGTTTGGGCGAAAACTCCGTTGCCAACGCAATTACATTTGGCATAACTCCACCGAGCCCAATACCCGCGATGACACGAAAAATTGTAAACATAACGGGCCCATTCGCAAAACCTGATAAAAATGTAAAAAGACTAAATATGATTGTAGTTACTAATATGATTTTTTTACGACCAATTTTATCAGCCAAAAAACCAAAGAAAGCAGCACCTATTGCAGTACCTATAGCCGAGTAACTACCAATTGCTCCTACTGTCACATCCGATATCCCCCATTCCTTAATAAGAGAAGGAACAGACGCCCCAAAAATAACAACATCATATCCATCAAATGCAATTACAATGAACAACCAAAATATCAACCAAATATGCATCGAATGAATACGGCTCTCGTCTATCACATTCATTGGGTTAATCGATTTCATTTTAATAGCCTCCTTATAAGGGAATTTTCTCTTTCTTATACTCCAATATCAGTAAACGCTTTCAGTCCCTCCTAACCTCCTGGTTATTTTTCTGAATTTTCCGTATTTAAATTGTAATAACTACTATTAAAAATTGTTATCCGTTTTTTATAGGAAAAAGAAAAGTAATATTCCTATTTAATGCGGTCTTCATTTCATAGGAATTAGATTTCTAGTAAATGCAATTATATCGGCAATTCTACAATGAATATTGATTTCCCGATCAAAAATGACAATAGTAGCAACCTATATAATAAAAAAGAGGATGTCCCAAAAGATAGTTTGGGTCATCCTCTTTTTTACATGTATTGAAAAATCAAATTAGTTTTCTCTAACGATTCCCTTCAGTTTCTCTATTACTCTTGATAAAGCTGAGATTGAATTTTCTGTTTCAAATTCCCCAACATTTAAAGAATGGTTAGCATTTTTGACAACCTCAATCTTTAAATTCGATTGATCTAATTGCTCAATTTGATTTGCATTGTATTGATGATCTTTGTCTCCAATTACTAAAAGCCCTTCGTGATGACTATGTAAGATTGACTCAAAAATCGAATGATACGTCAGTAAAGGTGTAAGTAATATCATTTTTGACTGTAAAAATCCCTCTCGCTTCATTAAATCATTAGCAATCGGGATTGTTCCGAGTGATTTTCCTAAAAACATCGATTTGTTATATTGCCCGTTTTTTAGAACTTCATTCATTACAGGATTAATATCATCCATCATTATTTTCGTTATTTCTTCCATTGTTTTTTTCATTAATTGTTCATCATAGGAGTAATGGATGTGTACAACATCGATTTTATTTTGAAGCATTACCATCGTTGTATAATAAAATAATGGCTTATCATAATTGTAACCTGAACCTGAAAACATAAAGCAAACTGTATTAAAACCTTTTTCGATATGTGTGTAACGAATTACTTTGTCATCTATATGTATCTCTTTTTTATTCCCCTTCACGGTTTTCCCCTCCGGATACGTTTACTTTTGTAAAACGATATGTTCTATATGAACTGCTATATCCTTTACTTTCTCTTTTATAAATGCTGGCTGTAAGTTATATGCATGTAGCTCTTCTATCGGCACCCACTTAAACAAATATGTTCTACCCTCTTCTTCCAAAATATATTGATCCGCTCCATTTGCAGGTAACTCATGTAGCTCTACTTCATAATAAAAACTGATTTCATGAAACTTCCGCTCAGAAAGTGTAAAGAAATTTTCTACTGACCATATTAATCTCTTCCCTTTAATAGGAACACCTAGTTCTTCTGCAAGCTCCCGTTTTAATGCATCTTCACTATTTTCTAGCATTTTCACACGTCCGCCTGGTACGTACCAAAAATCTTCACCATCACCTTGCAGAATGAGTATTTTATTATCGTGTTTACAAATTGCTCCGACGCGGTAATTAAAACATGTTTCCTCTACTTTAAACGTAAGGTCCATACTTAATCCCCCCTATATATTATTTAAATATCGAATCATTACAAAACTATTATGTATGTGCTGTACAAATAAGATTACTAAATTTCTCTATTTCATTCAATCACTTTCGAATTTTCTGAAATTCACCCTTTCCTCATTTATCATTACAGGTGTATATACATATGTTACAATCACAATGTACACTAGAAAAATATTATGGGGGTAAGAATGGAAACGTTATTAATCCAGCAAACTGAGAAATCAAATAAGTTTTGGAAAATCGTTGTGAAGGATAAAGACTACGTTGTGTTTTACGGAAAAATTGGCACAGCTGGTAGTGTGAAAGCGAAAGAGTTTGAAACAGAAGAAGAATGCATAAAAGAAGCTAACAAACTAATCGCTTCCAAACGAAAAAAAGGATATACAGACCCTATCCTTGGGGAAGTTTACATAAAAGAAAAAACGATAACGGAAGAAGAATTTTGGAATCTACTCGCTCGTGCAAAAACGCAAGGTGAAGATCAAGAAGAACAAATAGAATGGCTTACTTCTCACCTTGCTAAACTGAAATTGTAGCTTTTGATACTCATATGCACCGCATATTAAAGGCTTCTTATACGTCTCGCTTATGGGCAGCGGCTTATATAATTTTAGGTGGTTGTTCAGATGATTGTTTTGATTATTTCCGTGGATGGTTATTGTTCCAAGGAAAAGAAGTGTACGATGCGTGTATTGAAGATCCAGAACTGTTAATTCCTGTGTTAGAAAATTTGAGTGAGTATGACGTTCCAGAAATAGAAGAACTTACGCTATATTTCGGGCAAGAAGTATATGTGGAGAAAACTGGGGATGAAGATGATACATACTTTACACTTTATCATTTCTTATCCAAACAAAAATTCGACGAAATAGATATCGAGTTAGACTGGAATGAAGATGATGAAGAAGGCTTGAAACAGATGTTTCCTAAGCTATGGGAAATGTATGGAGAAGATCCGATTGAGTGGTAGATTCATAAAAGGACTCTGTTTTTATACATTAAACAGAGTCCCTTTTTCATCGTATTCTTACTTACACTCTCTTTATTTCATACCACTTATTTAACAGCACTTCTTCTCTATCATTTGAAATACCCGTTTTTGGTTCCCTATCTTTCATATCCTTCATCCACTCATACACATCTGCAACTGTATCTTCTAAACTTCTAAACGTAAGTCCCTCTTTAACTGCGCTCTCTATATTAATAGAGAATCCACCTTTCCATGACTCTGTTTCACCTTCTAATGCAAAAGTTTCGGGTAGCCATAAAGGCATTTCTGTCCATGGCTGTACTTTATTCTCATTCATAAATGATTCATCGACCCAAACAAATTCAGCATCACTATTCGTAACTTCTTTACACGTATTTAATAATTCCTCCATCGTCAATTTATCTTTCGGACCTGTTACATTAAATATACCTGCTTTATTATTTTCTGCCATGTTTAATCCAAAGCTTGCGACATCTTTTATATCAACTAACTGAACTGGTCGGTCTTTTCTTCCTGGTACTAAAACTTTTCCGCCTTTTGCTACGCGCTGAATCCAATAAGGAAGTCGGTCTGTATAATCAAACATTCCCGAAAGAAGTCCTGCTCTTACGTGTAAAACACGACCCGGCCAATACTTCTCTGCTTCTTTTTCACATAATACTTTTAATGCGCCGTAATACTCATAAGGAGATATTTCACCATTCTCTACAGCCTTTACCTTATCCACCTGCGGGTCAGGTTGTAATATATGGTCTTCTTGTATGTGATGTGGAATCCAATCTTTATATACGGAAAGGCTTGAGATGAATGTATAGTGTTTAATATTATCTTTAAGCACTTCTCCTATTTTCCTAATGTGATGCGGAGAAAATCCACAAGTGTCCACCACAGCGTCCCATTTTCGATTTTCTAAACTTGATACATCATCATTTCTATCACCGATTAACTGCTCTAATTCAGGAAAAATTTCTTTATTCGTTCCGCGATTAAATAATGTAACTTCATGCCCGTTTTTCAAAGCCTCTTCTACAAAAGCTCTTCCTAAAAAACGAGTACCGCCTAGAATTAAAATTTTCATGGTTCTCCCCCATTCATTATTAAAAATCCGTTCTTTTGTTTAACGATTTTTTATTGTAGAAAGATACGGGGTGGCTTATTTTTTCTATATTTCCTACATAGTCCTTATAATTTTCAAACTAGAATCATTTATTAGCACGGCTCACAAAAAAAGATAGATAGAGCAATTAATGTATGCTTTATCTATCCTCATTCTAAATTTATTAATCATTAATAACTACCCCTTTTGGCTATTCATTACTCTATAGCGTAAAGTCACCCAATCTATGAAAATGCTTATTTATACGGACAATGCTCCTGCCAAATTGACAGGAGCATTACTTTTTCATAACTTATTTACTTTTATATATTTGAATTCAAATTAATATGAAGTCCAGCCGCCGTCTACAGAAATCACTTGTCCGTTTACGAAACTAGCTTCGTCTGAACCTAAGAAGATAGCCAGTTGTGCAACTTCTTCTGGTTGTCCAGCACGTGGATTAATTGCCATACCTAATGCTTGGCGGCTCGCACCAAATTCGCTCACATTTGTCATTGTAGAAGCAATGTTTGTTATGACTGCTCCAGGAGCGATACCGTTACAACGGATGTTGTTGTTCGCATACATAAAGGCAGTGTTTTTTGTTAGGCCAACGACTGCATGTTTAGATGCTGTGTAAACAGCGCCAGCACGTGCACCGTATAATCCACCTGCAGAAATATTATTGACGATCGTACCGTGTCCTTGTTCCAAGAATAGATTCACTGCAATACGCATTGTTTTCATTACAGATACTGTATTCACAGAGAAAACCTTCTCCCAGCGTTCGTCTGAAACTTCACCAACAGGCTCCATTCCATCCATGATACCTGCATTATTAACAAGAATATCTAATTTCCCGTAAGCTTGTTTTGTTTCATCGAATAGACGTTGAATATCTTGATCAGAGGTAACGTTTGTTTGAACAGCAATGGCCTCTGCACCTGTAGCTTTAATTCCTTGTACTACCTGTTGAGCCCCTTCTAAATTTAAATCTGATACAACGACTTTTGCCCCTTCTTTTGCATAACCTTCTGCAATTGCTTTCCCCATGCCTGACGCAGCACCAGTGACAATTGCTACTTTATCTTTTAGTCTCATCGGAAACGGCCCCCTTTGTCTTTTATTGCACAGTTGTTCAATAAAAATTATAATATTACAAAAGAGCGCTTACAATGAGCAAAAAAGTGATAAATGTTCATTAATTAACACATTATAAGAAATGTGTTCAATAAGAGGTGAAAAAATGATGCGTACAGATATGCGTATTGTGAAAACAAAAGAGGCGTTACATAACTCATTGCTAGAATTATTAGACGAAAAAACTTTAGAAGTCATCTCTATCTCGGAAATTTGCAGAAAAGCAAAAATAAATCGCGGTACATTTTACTTGCATTATAAACAAGTGGAAGATTTATTTGAGGAGTATTTTAAAGAAATTACAGCGGATTTGACACGTTCTTATCAAGAACCTTATCGCTACGTATCAGTATTGAAAACTAGCAAATTAGATCCTTCTACAATTCGGATCTTTCATCATGTCGAAAAATATAAAACTTTCTATAGAATTGTTTTTTCCAAAAAAGTTCCTTTAATGTACTATTATTTATTTTTTGAGGAAATAAAGCATTTGTTACTTCAAGATAAAGAGTCTTCGCTTAAAGAAGGAGTGAACCATTCACTTTTTTGTTCCTACCAAGCGAATGCAATTATTGGCATCATTATTGAGTGGTATCAAAATGATTTTTCTTATAGTACCAGTTATTTAAATGATCAACTTGTTCAATTTTTAAATATGGGAGTAGATGGTTAATTTAAAACAAAGTTGTTTTATGGAATTTTTCATTTCATATATAATTAATATATCGGATATTCGATTAACAACTTATTTATACTTAGGTAGGTGAACAATATTAATAGAAGCATAGTTTATCATTCAACATTATGTATTTATTGTCTCACATCACTTGTATATATTATCCTGCTGAACATAGAAAATAGTCGTAATTATTTAGGGTTTACGATGGTTGTTCCGCTTTTAGCTGCTATTTTATATCAGAAATTATATAAGAAACAAAAAATAGTTCATACATTTGGAATTTCACGTCCAACATTAAAATCACTAATTTTCTCCATTTTATTCCCACTACTTCTAGGTCTATGTCTCCATTTCTATTTTAATATTTATAATATAAAGTTCTTATTTAATCATTGTAATGAACTGGGATTTCTCCTACTCATTGGTCTTACAATTGGATCTTTATCTGCATTTTTAGAGGAAATTATTTGGCGTGGGAATTTTTATTACTATTTACGAAAAAAATATTCATTAATACAAGCAGCAATAATTACCGCTTCACTTTGGTCTTTATGGCATTTACCAGTAGCACTCTTTTATAAAAACTATGAGTTATGGTTTGTAGGAATATTAAGTTATCTCTCATTATTATTTATATTATCTATAATCTTGACGTACACGAGAGAGTATGGTCGTTCTGTAGTACCACCCGCAATTTTACATGGTATGTTTAATGTATTTTATTTAACAGATGGATTGCAAAACAAGTGGGATGCCAGCCTAATGGAATTAATTAAATTTATCTTATTAGCAATTGTGCTCGGCATGATGTACCTTATACATCGAAAAGTTGAAAAATAGTTAACAATTAAAGAAAAAGGCATTTCAGTTTAATGTACCTTAATTAGCTCATTAAGTACTTCAACACCTTTCAATTATTCAATAATCGTATAGGTGTTGAAGTTGTCTAATCTTAGTTGAACAACTTTTTTCTCACAACACTTACTTCTTTCATTGAGAACAAAACAAGTATAACTAAATCTTTTATTCTCATTTTCATAAAATACACATCTTAATCTTTTAAATAAGGAAGTATGCAGTCTTTAATTAACTTCCATCTATCCCCTGCATTCGGTATAATTTCAGACGCAATCACCACCACCAATTCCTTCTCCGGTATACAACAAATCACATTCCCACCATCGCCCATTGCACAATATGAAAAGGCCCCGTCTTCTTCTCGTAACCACCATAAGTAACCGTATTGATTCGAATTCATTGCTGTTGATTCTTTTACCCATGATTTTGAAAGAATTTGTTTTCCATCATAAGTACCTACATTTAAATATAAACGTCCAAACTTAGCCATATCTCTAACGGTTAACGTAAGTCCCCATCCGCCCGTCGAAATACCGTTTGGATCGTGAACCCACCCTTTCACATCTTTTCCGAATAAGTCATCAAATCCAAATGCTTTCATATTGTAGTTTGGAACTTCTCTCATACCAATAGGCTGAAATAGGTGTTCGTTCGCAAACTCATGAGCACTTTTTCCCGTTGCGCTCGTAATTATTGCTGATAATAAATGAGCTCCTGCAGATGAATATTTAAAAGATCCAATTTCTCCGCCTTGTCCGATTCTATTTAACGTATACTCTATCCAATCCTTTTGTGTACATAATTCTTCTAGCGGTTCCTGCCAGTCTGCATAAGGATATGGTGCTGTCATTGTTAGAAGGTGTCGCACTGTTACTTCAGATGCCTTAAGATTATATTCTGGAAAAAACTCTATTACTTTTTGATCCACACTTTTTATATAACCTTTATCTACACATATCCCAATTAACGCAGAAATAATCGTTTTTGTGACTGATGCTACATGAAATGCATCATCTGATCCGTATCCGTTATAATATTTTTCAAAAACAACATTATCTTTTTGTACAACTAACATACCATTTATATTTTTATAGTCTTCTTTTATCATACAATCTAACTGTTCAGTAGTTTTCATTGTTCTTCCCCCTTAATCTATGATTAAAAAGGTTCGATAGGTACGTAAATGTCAACTATATGTTTATTTTCCAGGTGCTTTCTCGGATTATTTTTATATACTTCAAAAGGATACGAATCTCTCGGTTTATATCCGCTATTCGGTAGCCACTCACCGTATAAAAAATCCCATGCACCTTTATATTCGTCTTGGAATATTTCAAAGTGGCCTACTGCATATTTCCCTGAAGGTATTGTCATGAATCCAATTTCGCTGTTTCCTTCTACTACTTCATCTGGAATTGCTATGCATAGACTTGTTCTTAAATGTTTGTCTTCTGTGAATTCATGATGATCATGATAAATTGTTAACACCTTCGTATCCTCGAATACATGATAGTTTTGCTCCGTTGCGTAATGAAATAGTTTTTCTATCATTTTTGGAAAATCTATAGCTAAATTTTTATATGTACCTACATGTCTTATGTATGCGACGTTTACATTGTCCTTCATTACAATTTCAACATTTCCTCGAACCTTCTTACATTCATTGTATTGAGAACCTTCGCTTGCGTCTTTGCAATTCTTGCTATTGTGATTTCTATAGTAAGATGGACTTACTCCGTAATGATTTTTAAATGTCCGGGAGAAAACTGCTGAATCCGTGAACCCAAAGTGATAAGCAATATCTGTAATCGTCATGTCTGTGCGATACGTAAGTAGATTTGTTGCCCTTTCTAGTTTCAAACGATTCACATACCGAGATAATGGCTCGTCTACTATTCCTTTAAATATTCTATGAAAATGATACTTTGAAAATCCTGCTACATCGGCTAACTCTTCAATGGAAAGTGAATCATGTATATGTGATTCTATATAATCTTGTACTTTATAAATGCGCCTTATATACTCATTTCTACTTTGTTTACTCTCCATACTAATACCTCCTCACAACAAAAAGGCTAACTTCGCGCTAGCCTACTTTTACACATGTTTTAAAAATAAAACCCTACTCCCGCCGGTCCCGTCATAATTTGTATGTACGGATACACCTTCTATTTCATCATCCCCAGCTTCAATTTGAAAACCAATTTCTTGATGAAATTGTATCGATTTTTTATTAACTGGTGATGTGATTGCTTTTACAACTTTACAATTGTTTGCACGAGCGGCATCGAAGAAATAAGAATACAATGTCGATGCAATTCCTTTTCTTCTATACTTTGGATTTACGCCGATAAAATGAACGTACGCTTCCTCTTTATTCGTTTGTGAAAAGAAACCACATAAGAAACCTAACGTTTCTCCATTTTCTTCAATGATAAAACTTGTTTCTTGAAAGTGAACGAAGAACAATTTTGGCAACATATGTGCCATGTCTCTCCCGCCCCACCAATCATTTAAAACGGAATGAATCTTTATATAATCTTCCCCTTGAATATTTCTTACTCGCATATGTTTCTCCCTCTCACTTACTTCATTTTTTCATAAATTTTAATAACCGTTTCGACTAAAAGAATGAATACCCAAATCCCTGAAAATACAAGAACAGACTGGAATATCGATCCAATTATCATAACACCAACTGCACCTGTTATTGAAAATGATATTCCACCAAACCCTGGATCCTGTATAAGTGCTCCAGCAGAAAAAGCGGTTATAATAGATACTATTAAATAAATAACACTCATTATTTTTAATATTTTTATAGGAAGATACGAAGTTTGTTCTTTCTCCACTTGTGATAATTCGATTTCTCCACTCGCAATTCCTTTTTGCAAACAGTCCTCACATAAAAATTCTTCCTTAATTTTTTTACCACCATGCAATGTACCTGTTATTTCTTTACATCGTGAACACTTTCGATTTATCATTTTGGTATCACTCCAATCAACTATGATTATCCTAATACAATTCAACTTTTTCCTTATTATTCCTTTTATGTATTTTATAGAGAAAGGTAGTGTTTTATTATTTCGAAACTCACATTTGGTTATAAAAAACCTACTGTTCAGTATGTATTAAGACCGAGCTGTTATGCGGTTATTTTTAAGGAAGTTTATTCAAAAGTAGCTATTATCAAAAATAGAAACCGTTTCTTTTTACCAGGTGGTGGTATGGAAGGTACGGAAACGAAAGAAGCATGTTTACATCGTGAATTACTAGAGGAATTAGGCTGGGGAATTGAAATTGATCACTATATCGGTAATGCAGCACGATATTTTTATGCGGAAAAAGAAGATACATATTATTTAAATGATGGTTATTTTTACATCGGTCAAAAAATATATGAAGTTGAAACACATGAAGAGGACCATATTTTACAATGGATGTCTCCACTACTTGCTATAGAGCATTTAATTCATGATCATCAAAAATGGGCTGTTGAACAAGCACTTTTATTGCAAAAATAAAAATGATCTCCTTCTATTTGAAAGAGATCATTTTCACTGTTAACTTACTTTTTTCAAATTGAGAGCTGGCTTTTTGATTCCACCTTTTTTTACAACATATAAACCGATGAAGATAATAAGACCGCCAACTAGTTGCATCATATTGATTTGCTCCCCGATTGTTACAGCCGCAAAGATAACTGCGAACAATGGTACAAGATACATATAAACCATTACTTTCGTTGAGCCGATTTTACTAATACCGACATACCACATTGCAAGTCCGAAAATTGTCGCAAAGACGATTGAATATGCTAGAGATCCCCAGCTTAGCATGTCTACTGGCCATGTTAATGTATTTACATTGAATAAACAATATACAACAAGAGGTACAATTCCAATTAATGTTGACCATGATGTGACTCTCATTGCGGAGTATTTTGTAATGAGAGGTTGTGCCAAAATTGGATACCATCCCCACGCAATTGCTGCGACTAATCCAATTAAATTTCCGAGCCACGCATACTCGTAAGTTGCTCCTCCTGTATGCCCTGTTAATAAAACGAGTGCTGCACCAATAAAGGATAATATAGAACCAATTTGTACTTTCATCGAAAAACGTTCTTGTTTGTGCAATACTGCTAATATCCCTGTAAAAATAGGTGACATCGCAATTAATAATGAAGCGTTCGTTGCTGAAGTATATTTTACAGATAACATAAACATCGTTTGATACATTGTCGTTCCAACGATACCGACTGCTAATAATCGTAACCAATCTTTTCTTTCAATACGAAGTGAGCGTTCCATCATAAATGTAATAAGTAATAATACCGGTGATGCTACTAAAAATCGTAAACTATTAAATTGAATGGATGACATAAATGCTACGCCATACTTTCCAATTGTATAATTTGCTCCCCATACTAAAGCGACTGCTACTAGGAGCCACTCCATTTGCCATCGTTTCATCCGAATCTCCCCTTCCATATTTAGCATAGTAAAATTGGCTGGATATAACACCGTCCAATTGGCTGTTTTTTTACCCAGCCAATTTGTTATACTTGATGTATATAAGAGATGCGGAGGCGTTTGTATGGAATGGAAGCTAGATAGTGACAGTAAAATCCCAATTTATCAGCAAGTTGTTGACTTTATTGAAAGACGTATTACGTACGGAGAGCTTCCTCCAGGTAGCTTCCTTCCTTCAGAACGGAAATTAGCTACTCAGTTAAATGTGAACCGAAGTACTGTCACGACTGCTTATAATGAGCTTCGCGCTATGGGGATTGTAGAAAGTACGACTGGTAAAGGTACACGTGTTAGTACACATATGTGGGGCGTTTCTCCAACATTAACGCCGAACTGGAGGGGTTTCGTAGAGGGCGGTACTTTTTTACCAAACTTACCGTTACTTCGTCATATTCGGTCACAAGTACAGCAAAATGAAAACATTATAGATTTCGCAAATGGCGAGCTCGGTTGTAATCTCTTTCCTCACGAACAACTACAAACGATTTTGCGTGAACAACCGTTAACACAGTCATTAAGTTACGATCATCCGCAAGGCTATCTCCCGCTAAGACAAGCGGTAGTAAAATATATGAAGGAATATTTAAAAGTTGAAGCGACCGAACAATCGATTATGATTACATCCGGCGCACAGCAAGCACTTCACCTTATCGTACAATGTTTATTAAATCCAGGTGATGCCGTCGCTTTCGAAAGTCCTTCACACTGTTATTCATTACCGTTATTCCAATCAGCAGGTATTCGTATTTTCCCATTACCTGTCGATGAGCACGGTATTAATCCAGACGATGTGCAAGAGTTATATAGAAAACATCGTATTAAAATGATCTTTTTAAATCCAAATTTCCAAAATCCTACGGGAACAATGCTGCATCCAAACCGTAGAAAAAAACTGTTGTCACTTTGCGCAGACTTACGAATTGCGATCGTTGAAGATGATCCGTCAAGTTTGCTTACTTTAGAAAACAAACAACCTTGCCCTACTTTAAAATCAATTGATGAAAACGGAACAGTCATTTATGTACATTCCTTATCAAAAATGATTGCGCCAGGTCTACGTATTGGATGGCTTGTCGCTCCGCAGTCTGTAGTAGAGCGATTATCAGATGCACGGCACCAAATGGAATTAGGAATGAGCATTTTCCCCCAGTGGCTTATGCAACAATTTTTCGAAACCGTTCCATTCCAGTCACATATAGCGCCCTTACGAAAGCAACTAGCAGAAAAAAGAGATATTATCGTCCGCGCTCTAAACGAGCAACTTCATGATAAAATCTCTTTCTCTAACCCGACCGGCGGTATATACATATGGGGAAAATTAAACGAACCATTGAACGAAAAACAACTCATTATGCAAGGCTTAAAACAAGACATCGCCTTTATGCCAGGTAGTATTTTCGGTGCAAAAGAAGGTTATATTCGTTTATCTTACGGGAAAGTAAATGTTCATCAAATTGAGGAAGGGATTTCTCGTTTACGTGAGGCTATTTTAGTTTGTGGGGACTGAAATAACTTTTTAATAAATTAAAAGCCTTTTTATCGATCGACTCCAGATAATAAGTTAGCACAAAACAATGAAAAGGAGCCTTATTACAATATAAATTAAAAAGAAAGCTCCTGATGATTAATACAGGGGCTTTCATATCAAAGTATATTTGTTTTCTTTATAAATAATTATTCCTTTGTTCTAAGAATGATTATTATAAATAGTAACTCATTATGATTAATTCACCCTTGCGTCCTGTCCTTCTAACCCCATTATCACAAAAGCCACATTTCTTATATAAAGATTGTGCAGCTAAATTTTTAACGTTTACTGCTAAAACAATTTCATTAATACCTAAGAAATTATTTCGAACAAACTCAGGTAATATCTTTAAGGCTTGTTTTGCATATCCTTTCCCTTGATGGTGAAAATCTGTTGAAAATGCTCTAATTAAAACAGATTTTTCATTATCTGTATATGGTTTAACTCCTTCATTTTTATGTAAAACAAAAAATGTTACGAATTCATCGTCTTTCATGGCTAAAATTGAATGTCGATCTGAATCCTCATTCGATAGCTTTACACTCTCTTTAGGTAAACCTGTATAACAAAGTTGTTCCTCTGACAATGTATACTGATTTATCATATTTTTGAATTTTTCATTGTAAAAATGTAGCTCCATATAAATATCGCTCTCCTCAATAAACGGCCGTTTCCATTTCGTTATTTACAAGTTTCTTACCAAAAAACAATATTTTTTATAAAATAATTTAAAGAAACACCTTATTTCCTATTTACAGTCAAATAGCCCTCCTTAATATACTTAACTATACATTTGATATAAATAGAGAAACTTCAGGCTTTTCCTTTTCGGGTAAACCAAGAATTTCGCAATAAAAATTTTTTCCCTCTGCTTCAGCACCTTTTGGAATAGTTATCTGAGCGTGATGTAAACCAAGAATCATAAAATTCACTCCCCTTATCAATTGAAATTTAGATTGTTTTTCTCCTATAACCAAATATCTTTTTAAAACTTTCTAACTCCTCTTTCATTTTATATCAATAAAATACGTATCGTAAGATTCCTTAAAAGTATATCCCAGCTTTTTTGCTAGTTTAACAGATTCAGAATTAGCTCCATCCCAACTAGGGTATTTTCCTCGATCTAGACAATCTAATATGAGTACAGATACTACAACTGTTGCTAACCCTTTTCTTCTTTGATTAGGGTGACTAGCAATTTCAATTTCATCATTATATATGCTAAATGATGTTCCCGTAAAAACAACTTGTCCTTTATTTAAAAATGACAATACAGTTATTTAATGTAGTGTAGTGCTATCCTAAGAGGTAGTGAAAAATCCCTCTTGGAAATAGCACTATTTTTATACCGTAAACAGTTGTTTTGTGCCTTTTAAAACACTTATAGGAAATTAGTATTTTTTAAGACTTAATCTACCCCTGTTTCAATTTAACGCAAATTGTTTACGTTTCGTGGCTACGCTTTCCTGAACACGATAGCAGCACCAAACGCCGAGGCCGACGGTACGAAAATGTCACCCGATTTCGTCTCCGCTATCGGTAAATCGTTTTCTTCGAGATAACTTCGGGTGCGGGAGATGTCGCTCACTGCTACTGCGTACCCGGCGAATCCCGGCACTGGGGGTGCCACCTCTCCTGGTAACAGTTCTGACAACCGCGATGCGGGAACGATTGTGATGCGAGCCCCTTCCAAGGTAAAGATGTTTGTCACTCCATCCGCCCGGGCCTCACGATCCAAGTATCGGCCATATCGCCTAGTGAATTCGTCCAGCTCAGAATCGTCTACACATAAGATTGATTCGACTAAATCCGTCGCCCCATTCGGATGGTTCGGAGGTATTCGCTCCCCCAGTATGGCTGAAGGTGGGTTTTCCGCTACAGCCATACGACCTTCATGCACGTTGTCCCCGTCCATTTCCATATAGCGCACTGGAATAAGTTGAATTCCCCCAGACATCTCAAGAGGTCGCTGCACAGTGTTAACACCACTATGACTGATTCCATTCCGTTGGAAACGGTCCGCTGTCTGGTCGGCGTCCTCAGTACCAAAACAAAGAATATGCACTCCTTCATAACGAGACAGACATCTGGAGACAGTATCGACAGTGCTTTTGATTTTTCCGATTATTGCTTGGAGCACATCCGACGATGCCTGCAACGGAACGAGTTTTGCATTGCTCGGAATCTTCGCGCCTTTCTCGGCAACCGTTACGATTTCGATGAAGCTGCCTAAAAACTCGGCATGCGAATTGGCTGCTCCGAATGGCTTTGGAGGCTCTCCCTCATTTTCGGCCATCGCCGGATAGGACGGCGGCGAACAGACAAATCCCAGTTTTCTGTACAGCTCAAGTGCAGCTTCCATATTAGAGACTACATGGCCGACGTGATGAATAAATTTGATTTCAGCATGCATCTGCATCCACTCTCCTTGAATTCAATAATTGTGAAAAAAGAAAAGTTTATTTTAATTACATGAAACAATTTTGGGTAGAGACACATAGCCATCAAGCTAAAGTTTTATTGCACCCCTAGAATAAAATTTTTAGACTTTCTTGTTACAAAGAAGCTTATTTATCGTTTTTAGGATGAATGGTTTTCTTAAGTTAATGGTAATGTGGTGGTACCCCACATCCATCAACTTAA
>NZ_LDUK01000037.1:0-39206 GCF_001043575.1 Bacillus sp. LK2 | reverse complement strand
CTTGGTGTTTTTTTATTATGACTCACTAACTCTATAAAATTGCACCGTATTCTCATATATTTGCTCAGTAACTTTCTCTACTGATATTTTTTTTATTATACTAATTTCTTGTAATACATCTTTTATCATATAAGGATGTGTCATCGTATCCTCCTGAAATTCCCACGGTCCATCTGTTTCTACCATCATATATTCAAGTGGATAATACGAAACGATTTTTCTAATTTTCTCCTTATGTAAAACATCCGGTGTGATAGAAATATAATAACCATTTCTCATCATCCGTTTCATCGTTTCTTCACTTCCCTTAAACCAATGGAAGTGCGCACGTGAAATCTTATATTTTTCAAGTAAATCACATACAATGTCAGCATCTTCATAAACTGCGTGTAATACAATCGGTAAATCATGCTCACTAACTAGTTCTATAAATCTTTTTAATACGGCTATGTATGAATGTATAGCAATACTTTTATCTTCTTTCCTTAAATAATATGGGAGTCCCACTTCACCAATCGCAACGATTTCCTCAACATGAGCTTCAATTAATTTAAATATGTGCTCACATTCTTCTTTATGAATCGGTTGCTCCGGATGAAATCCTATCACTGGGTGTATAAATGAATATTTCTTTGCTAATGATAAAATTTCCTTACATGATTGATAATTCATAGATACTGCAACAAGCCCCTTTATCTCTTTACTATTCTCCACATCTTTAAGTAATTTGCTTTTCTCTTCATCTTTGTATTGATCAACATGTATATGACTATCAATCCATTTCATCTTTATGCCCCCATAAAAAAAAACAAGAAAGGATCTCCCTTCTTGTTTTTCATCTATATTATTTAACAACTAAGTTTGTTATTATATCAAATAATCCAATACACACTACGGCAACAGTAAAGTAGCTACAGAAATCTTTAATTGGAAACTTCACTACTTCTTCTTTACGCATCCCTTTCTTCTCCCTTCTTACTATATCCCTAATTATTTTATCTATTTGTATCTATTATGCAAAAAATATGACAAAATTACTATCGAATTAACTTACGTAAACCTTACAATATTGTAAGGTTTAAAAAAGGGCCTCATCTTAAGCTAAGATGAAGGCTATTCAAAGTTAGTTGGTTTTTCGTTCTTCATTAACATTACAAAACAGAAAGTAAAAAATTAAAACTTTATATTTACATTATATTTAGTTTACTAACATCTAACTATCGAATTACATTACAGGAGGCTTACATGTTTGTAAGATATGTGTAATGTAATTCGATAGTTCTTCTTACGTATATTTCGTAAAATAAAGTTAGAAAGCGAACCAAATAAGAAGAGCACTCACATAACCAAATTACATTGCTAGTAGCCTACTCTTCTTATATCTTTCACTTATGCTACTTCAGTGTGTCCCCTTCCCCTTTATATAAAAAATGCCCTAGTTTATATGAACTAGGGCATTTTTTTATGCACAACAATATACCCCCACCTAGTATTTTACCTTTCGACAAAAAATAGATGGGGGTATATTTTGCTATCTCATCGCCAAAAGCTTGCTCTTCGCATTTATTGGAATGCTTGCAGTCTCAATCTCTTCAATCGACTCACCATAGCGGCCTTTTGCAAAAACTCTTAACGCCTCGTCTGTCTTTAACATATGTTTCACTGTTTTCTTTATTTTTTGTTCTCTTCCACGTTCATCAAATGCAATAAATTCATATTCATACCATTCATCACCAACGTGCTGACCAATCGTATTTACAATTGTATAGTACTCTTTCGTCGTATAAAGCGGATTATATTTATCAATAACTGGTCCAAGTTTCGTAGGTAATAACAATACCACTATCGCTATCATCGCTATTACAGTAGTAATCATTTTTTTCTTCATAATATTGATCTTCCTCCTCTGCAGGATACTTATACATCCATTCTAAAGAGCAGGAAATGAGTCTACCATTCAATCCCCTTACATTCCCCTTACATTTTTGTAAGAATAAAAAAAAGATGAACGAATTTTCTCGCTCATCTTCTAACTCGCTTTAAAGCCACCGCCAAGTACATCGCGTACATCGTGAATGACAACGAAGGCATCTTCATCGACTCGACTAATAACTTGCTTTAACTTAACAAGCTCTTGCTTATTAATAACAACATACAATACTTCTTTATTTTTACCAGTATATCCGCCGCGCCCCTCTAATACAGTAACACCGCGTGTCATGTTGTTCGTAATGGTCTCGCGAATTAAGTCTGGTTGATTCGAAATAATCGTAACAGCCGTTTTTGTATCCATACCTTCTACAATGAAATCAATCACTTTCGCTCCGATGAATACAGCAACAAGTGTATACATTGCCTTTTCTTGTCCTATTATAAATACAGAACCAGCAATTACAACGATATCAATAATAAGCACACCTTTCCCAACGCTCCAACCTAAATATTGGTTTGCTAACCGTGCTAAAATTGCTGATCCTCCTGATGTACCTCCAGCTTTGAACATACATCCTAATCCGATACCTACAAATACACCAGCAAATAAAGCTGCTAATAATGTATCACCATTTACTTGATACTGAATGTGCTCTGTAGCATATAAAAACAAAGATGTTTCCACAATACCTATAATTGTGTAAACCATCGTTTTCTTATCAAAAAATTTATAACCTACAGCTAATAAAATTGCATTCAAACCAAAATTTACAATTCCTGGTGACCAATCAAATAAATAATAAGTAACAACCGTTAGACCGATGATTCCGCCTTCTGATAAACGGTTTGGAATTGCGAAGTAATTAATACCAATTGCAAATAGTAATGAACCAATTGTAATTAATGCGATTTCCTTCACACGTTGATTAACCATAGTTCATACCTCCCCCCATTTGACATTGTATCACTATCTCCTAGAGGTTTAGAAGTGGTTTTTATTACGCGTTTTTCCCCATAACGACCACGACATTATGTTTAAACAAGGGGGTGATTAATTATTCATATTTACTCTAACTGTACGAACAAATCGCTCCACGTTCCCCTTCTGAATATACTTAGCTCTAACCATTTCATGATTACAAGTAAATTCGAAACATGGACGGAAATCTATGCCATCTATATGCAAATACGAATACTCTTCAATTATTGCAGGATAGCACGAAAATTTCCCGTAAAAAAGGAGACGTCTAGTAGTGGCTGCGAAAATCCCATGTCGGTAGGCTAAAGTGAAATCATCCTTCTCAAATATCCCTACCACAAAAGCTAAAATCTTTTCGTCATCCTCTACATATTTTTTCATACTCGATAAAAGCTCATTCATGCATATTCCTCCAAATTCTATTCATTGTTTTAAACACTTGAAAAGAATCCATGGATTATTACAGACCGGTTTAACTCTTTTATAAAGTATGAAACGCGTTTCCTGTCAAAGGCATTTCAAAAAAATAATCCGTTATGCGATTATACACATAACGGATTCCAGCTAAACGGTTGAGCGTTCCACAAGTTCATACGGAATTTCCACCTTTTCTTGTTTAGAACTCTCGTCGCTCACTTGCCGATAAAACATTTCAAAAGCTGTTTTACCTATCTCCTTTAAATTTTGATCAATAGTTGTTAATTGTAGCACTTGTGAGATCGGCTGATTATCAAAGCCAATAATCGCTAAATCTTCAGGAACTTTTATACCTAACTTTTCAACTTCTGTCATGATTCCAATAGCAACTTCATCTCCTGCTACTATTAATGCTTCAGGGCGACTCTTCATCTCCTTTAACCTATGAGCCACTCTTACACCATCTTCCAATGTAAAGCATTCTGTAAAAATCCATTCTTCAATGACTTCCCCATCTATGGATTGCAATTGCTGTTTATAAACATCAAAACGCTTTTGACTACTCGGCCCTAACTTTCTTCCCGTGCAATAACCAATTTTTTTATAACTTTTCTCAATAAGATAATTCATTCCTAATTGAAAAGCTGCCGAATGATTTGTATATACACTTGAGATATTCGGAATATCATTATCTTCACAGGCAATAATTGTCCCATAAGAAGCATAGGGCTCGATCGTTTCCCAATCATTTGCACGCGAACAAATAATAAGACCATCTAATTGCTTTGTTTTCAACATATGTAAACTTTTCATTTCTTCTTTTTTGCTGTAATTCGTTTGGCAAAGAAGCACTCGATAATTGCGAGCCAATGCGACCTCCATCATTCCACCCACCATCGCATCAAAACATGGGTGATTAATATAAGGTAAAATCACACCAACAATATTCGTTTTCCCTTTTGATAAATGGACAGCATTTGCATTTTGTGAGTAATTCAATTTCTCAACTATTTCTAAAACAACTTTCCTTTTTTCTTCGCTTACATATGGATGATCATTTAACACCCTTGAAACAGTCGTAACTGAAACCCCAGCCATCTTTGCAATATCTTTAATATTAGCCATACACTCACCTCTACTTTTAACTTAATGAATCCCATGAACATATGTCAAATCTTCTAATCATTACACCTCCATTCGTTTTTCTTACAAAAGTGTAATTTTCCTGTAAGCTAATTCGATAGTGACTCTCCGTAATATTTCATACAATTAAGTCAGAAACAGGGCAACAACCATTTGAAAAGGAGCGGATTTATATGATGAACAAAATGAAAACGAACAATTTCTTAAATACAATGGGCATGATATTATCCACTCTTATCGATGCAAAATCTGTTGCTTCTACATTAAACAAGTAAGGAGAATTCACAATGAATAACATGACTTTTAACAAATTAGATTTTTTAGGACTAGCTAGCGGCTCGATTCTTCTTACTGCTTTCATTTACGCTGCTACGCTTATATAATTTTGTGTCCCCTTTCCCCTTTATATAAATAGTAATAGAAAAGACGACCGTCTATGCCCGGTCGTCTTTTCTTATTTTTAATTTGTCTGCAAAATTCCCTTTAGTTCTTCAAACTTTTCATTTAATTGATCTGTCATCATTTTCATAGCTGTTTTTCGATCCACTTGTTCTCCAGCATCGATTTGAATTGGGTCCCCAAAAACTAATCGCGCTTTTTTTCCTTTTATCAATTCTTTTACACTCGATGGACCAATATAAGCTGCTGGTACTAACGGGACGTTAGAACGCATTGCAATCGTAACAGCACCCGCTTTTAATGAAACGTCTTCTGATGACCTCGTCCCACTTGGAAAAATCCCTACTACTTTTCCTTCTTTTAATAAACGAGAGGGGATTTTTAGTGTACTTGGCCCTGGATTCGCACGATCTACGGGGAATGCATTTACATTTTTAAAAAACCAATTTTTGAATTTACCTTCAAACAATTCTTTTTTTGCCATGTAATGAATTTGGGTTGGATACATTCCTGCCGCTAACATTAGAACATCCATAAAACTTGTATGTGTGCAAGCAACAACGTAAGGACCACCTTCCGGTAATTTCTCTCTCCCTTGTACTTCTACCTTCCCAGCCATTTTAAATATATATTTCAACGAAAATGTAATTGGTTTATACATTTGTTTCGTTCCTTTCTGAATATCCGAAGTATAATCATTTTCTTATAACGATTATAACACTAAGTTTTAGGAGTTGGTAATAAAAATAAGTATTTATTGTTAAATTTCAATTCTTACAAAAGTGTAATTTTCTTGTAAGCTAATTCGATAGTGACTCCCTTCAATATCTTATACAATTAGGTCAGAAAGTAACAACAACCATTTGAAAAGGAGCGGATCTATATGATGAACAAAATGAAAACGAACAATTTCTTAAATACAATGGGCATGGTATTATCCGCTCTTATCGATGCAAAATCTGTTGCTTCTACATTAAACAAGTAAGGAGAATTTATTATGCAAAACATCGCTCCCCATGACATACTCGCAATTAAACATGCTAAAGCACCTATTATCATTTGACCTTTTCTCACCACAATCCCCCGCTTCTTTCTTTTTGCACAAAGAGAATTGTAAAAGAAAAAATATATCACGTAAAATGATTCAAAATGATGTTAACTATCATTTATAATGATAGTTAACATCAAGGAGGAGCATAAAATGGAATTACGAGACTTACAAATCTTCCAGAGCGTTGCTGATCGCGGTAGTGTAAGTGGCGCTGCAAAAGAATTAAATTACGTACAATCAAATGTAACAGCACGTATTAAACAGTTAGAAAACGAATTAAAAACACCGCTCTTTTATCGCCATAAACGAGGCATGACTTTAACAGCTGAAGGAAGAAAAATGCTTGTTTATGTTAATAAAATTTTGCAAGATGTTGAAGAGCTAAAACAAGTATTTTTAGACAGTGAAACACCATCTGGTATATTAAAAATCGGTACAGTCGAAACAGTCAGTACATTGCCTACCATCTTATCTTCTTACTATAAAAGCTACCCAAATGTCGATTTATCATTACAAGCTGGTCTAACGGAAGAACTTATTAGAGAAGTACTCGATCATCAATTAGATGGTGCCTTTATATCAGGTCCTATTAAACATCCACTAATTGAACAATACGATGTTAGTACCGAGAAATTAATGCTTATTACACAAAATAAAGCTTTTCATATAGAAGAATTTACTACGACGCCCCTACTCGTTTTTAATCAAGGATGTGGATACCGTTCCAAGCTAGAACGATGGCTTAAAGATGAAGGTTTGCTGCCAAAAAGGATTATGGAATTTAACATATTAGAAACAATATTAAATAGTGTGGCGCTCGGTCTTGGGATTACACTTGTCCCCCAATCTGCGGTGCAGCACCTTTCTACAGCAGGTAAAGTACATTGCCATCCAATTCCCGAAAAATACGGCAGTATTTCAACTGTTTTCATACGCCGTAAAGATAGCTACATGACCAATTCGATGCGTAGCTTTTTAAAAACAATTACGGAGCACCATCATATCAATATGCTTTAAAAGACATTCTTACACGAATGTCTTTTTTTCTTACAAAAGTGTAATCCTCTCGTAAGCTAATTCGATAGTTTCAACTACCTATATTTCATATAATTAAGACAGAAAGCAGGGCAACAACAATTCGAAAAGGAGCGGATACACATGATGAACAAAATGAAATCAAACAAATTTTTTAACATAATGGGCATGGTGCTATCCGCACTTGTCGATGCAAAAGCTGTTGCAACTACATTAAACAAATAAGGAGAGATTATGATGAACAATATTACCTTTAACAAATCAGACTTTATCGGACTTGCAAGTGGAGCAGCTCTTCTTACGGCTTTCATTTACGCACTTGCTCAAAGTCTCGTTTAACAATTTGTTTCCCCAACCCCCTTTATATATAGAAAAAGCTGCTCGTCTTATAGACAAGCAGCTTTTTAGTTTGTTTCATATATAATTTGGCCTGTTTTGCTTATATCATATCCACCAATTGCTTTTAATTCATTATGAAACTCTTCAGATTGCAAAACTTCTTTCATAACCTCAATAAGTTCCTCATTTTCTTTATTCTTCAGAAGTACTAAATCATACTGTTCTTTCCTTATCGGAATAAAGTCTACGTTTACAATTTGCGAAAACTTTTCTGATCCTACTCCAACATCAGCCTTTCCGTTCGCAACTTGCGAGGCAACACCAAGGTGATTTGATTCTACCCATTCATATCCGCTAATATCTTCTTTATTTAATTTTTGAATTCGCAATTGCTCATCCACTAATACCCTAATACCAGAACCTTTTTCTCGATTTACAAATCGTATAGATGACTGAGATAAATCAGCCCATGTTTTTATATTTTTGGGATTTCCCTTTTGCACATAAAATCCAACATTTCTTGCTAATAAATTAATCATAATACATGGTTGTCCAACTAAAATACGTTTTACGTAAGGAACATTATATGTACCCGTTTCGCCATCAAACAAATGCAAACTAACGACGCTTCCTTCTCCTTGGTACATCTTCACTAAACTCGTTAAACTACCTTGATACGCCCTTAATATATTAGAATTTGGCAAACGATTTTCTATATGTTTTGCCAACATATCTAACGTTAGTTCTTGACCACTAATGATGCTTGTATTCGAACTACTAATTTCATCCTTCTTTACAGGAGTAACTTGTACCTTACCTGTTTTCATTAGCTTTATATATTGTTCTAGATCCGCTGCATCAATGCGCATTTGTCTACCAACCCTATAAGAAGGGAGTTCGCCCTTTTTAATTAAGTCGTATACAGTTAATTTTGATACTTTTAATCGCTTTGCTACTTCTTCCGTTGTGTAGGAATGATGATCCATAGACGATTCCTCACTTTCTCCCTTCATTGTAACAAAGAAAAGAATATTTCTCCTAGTTTTTAAAAACAATCACACATTTCTAAATATGTTCAATTATAACTATTTATAATTAAATATAATTAGTTATAATTAATATGGTAAACGAAAGGGGATTTTTTTATGAACAAATTCACATTACGATCCATTGGGGTACTTATACTTTCTTTTCTTCTTATATTCAGTGCAGCTTGTTCAAGCGGAGAAAAGAAAGAAAGATCAGTTGCTAAAGAAGGAAAAACAGTAGAGCTTACTATATCAGCTGCTGCAAGTTTACAAGATGCATTAAAAGAAATTGAAAAGCAATATAAAGAGAAAGAACCAACTATTAAGCTTTCTTTTAACTTCGGTGCTTCCGGTGCACTTCAACAACAAATTGAACAAGGTGCGCCTGCTGATTTATTCTTCTCTGCAGCAGAAGATAAATTCCAAACCCTCGTTAAAAAAGGATTCATTAATGAAAAAGAAGGAAAAAATCTTCTTGGAAACGAACTGGTTCTAGTCGTTCCAAAAAATAGTTCTCTTACAAAATTTCAAGATTTAAAAGATGAGAAAATCAAAAAATTAGCACTCGGTACACCCGAATCTGTACCTGCAGGAAAATATGCAAAAGCTTCTCTCACACATGAAAATCTTTGGAATGACGTTCAAAATAAAATCGTATTTACAAAAGATGTTCGCCAAGTGTTAACATATGTAGAAACAGGTAATGTTGATGCCGGTATCGTATACAAAACAGACGCTCTCGTTTCAGACAAAGTAAAAATTGGAGAAGCGGCAGCAGCTGATTCTCATGAGCCCATCCACTATCCTTTAGGTGTTATAAAGGAATCTAAGCATAAGAAAGAGGCGACTTCATTCTATGAATATTTGCAGTCAAAAGATGCACAATCTATCTTTAAGAAATATGGATTTACAATCCTGCCATAATTACTATGAGCTTTGATACAATTTTGTCACCTGTCTTTCTATCCTTACGAGTAGCTGCATGCGCCACCGTTATCGTTACGATTTTGGGAACGATTATTGGACGGGCGTTAGCACGCTCCTTGTGGCGATATAAAGTACTACTAGAAACCATCTTTTTATTACCGATGGTACTTCCACCAACTGTTATCGGCTTTTTTCTCATTATCATTTTTGGAAATAACAGTCCCATTGGAAAGTGGATTGAATCATTATTTCAGCAGTCCATTATGTTTACATCTACTGCTGCTATCATTGCTTCTACAGTCGTTGCATTTCCGCTCATGTATCAATCAGCAAAAACAGGATTTTCTATCGCAAATGTACAAATTGAAGATGGCGCGCGCGACCTTGGTGCAAGTGAGTATCAAGTTTTTCTACACGTTACACTCCCGCTTGCATTCCCCGCACTACTTAGCGGTATGATTTTAAGCTTTGTTCGCGCACTCGGTGAATTTGGTGCCACTTTAATGTTTGCAGGAAATATACCTGGCAAAACACAAACGATTCCAACGGCAATTTATATGGCTATCGATGCAAGTAATATGCAACTCGCTTGGACACTTGTCATCATAACGATTAGCATGTCACTTCTATTTTTATTATGTATTCAACTCATTAATAAGCGAATTACCACTTCCTAAAGCAGCTTTCGACAAAGGCTGCTTCTTTATTTCCTAAGAAATAAAATATATCGCTATAAAATAACTGAATCTTATTTTTTATTAAAATATACATTCTATTTGAATTTACTTTCTAAAATAGTCAATTTCCTGTTATTATATGGAGGTGTTTCAAAAAATGAAGAAATGAAAACGCATTTATATCGTAAGTTCTTCATCCTGTTTTAGCGATCGGTAATCTTCTACTCTATTAGTGGGGCATTACCGATCGTTAGAACGATATGTAATTATATTGGTATAGAAAACCGAAGGGAGTCTTGTAATGGACATTTTATTAGCGCTTCTTCCTGCAATCGCATGGGGAAACATCTTATTAGTAAGCGTAAAAATGGGCGGTGGTGCATATAGCCAAACGGTAGGTATGACAATCGGTGCTCTATTCTTCGCAACAATTATGTATGTATTTACTCAACCAGCTTTAACAATGACAATCTTGATTGTTGGTTTTATTTCAGGTTTATTCTGGGCTTTAGGACAAGTAAACCAATTAAAAACAGTTGAAAAACTAGGTGTTTCAACTACTGTAACTATTTCCACTGGTATGCAACTTGTTGCAACTTCTATCTTTGGAGTTATCGCTTTTCGTGAGTGGACTACTACTACAACGATTGTTCTGGGAACGATTGCAATCCTATTAATCGTAGTTGGTGTTGTATTCACATCACTAGATGATAAAGAAAATGCACAGCCACCAGGACAATTGAAAAAGGGACTTCTTACTTTAATTGTTTCTACTTTCGGCTATCTTGTATATGTAATTATTATTCGTTGGTATAACATTGATGGTTGGTCTGCTATTTTACCACAGGCAGTTGGTATGTTTGTTGGTGCAGTTGTACTGACATCTAAACATAAACCATTTAACAAATACGCAATTCGTAATGCTTTATCTGGTTTACTATGGGGAACAGGAAACTTATTCTTACTTCTTTCACTACCACGTGTCGGAGTAGCAACAAGCTTCCCATTATCTCAAACTGGAATCGTTATCTCAACATTTGGTGCGATTGTCTTCTTAGGTGAAAAGAAAACAAAACGTCAATTGATCTTTATTGCACTAGGTAGTGTTTTAATTATCGGCGGCGCTGTATTACTTGGTATGACGAAATCATAGACTTATATTCTATTAATCCCTGAAGTATAACTACTTCAGGGATTTTTAATTACAACTATTTTTAAAATATAATAATCTTTATAACCTTTTTGTATCATTCCTCCTCTCTCCAACTTCATTCTTTTCGCTATAAGTCTTTTCTTTTTACAAAATCCTCTTAAAGATGGTATCGTTTTTTATAACATATCTCCACTAGAAAGGAATAAAGGATATGCCAACTAAACATCGAATTTTATTTATTGGTGCCGGTCGTATGGCAGAAGCTATATTTTCCGGATTACTCAAGACAAGTAAAGAATACATCGAAGAAATTATCGTTTCCAACCGGAGCAATGTAGAAAAACTAACGCAATTACAAACTCAATATGATATATCGATTACAACGGATTGGAAGCAGCATATTACATCTGTTGATACGATTGTTTTAGCAATGCCACCTGCTGCACATGAACAGTTATTAAAGGAGTTATCTCCTATTTTAACTGATCAATTCGTTGTAACAGTTGCTGCTGGAATTGGACCATCTTATTTAGAAGAAAGGCTTCCTCAAGGGACACCTGTTGCTTGGATTATGCCAAATACAGCTGCTGAAATCGGAAAGTCTATCTCCTTATATACGACGGGACATTCCGTAGATGAAACACATCAAGAAACGTTACAACTTCTTTTAAAAGGCATCGGTACCTCGCAATCTTGTACCGAAGAGGAAGTTCACCAACTTACCGCAGTTACTGGTAGTGCACCTGCTTTTCTCTACCACTTTGCTGAAGGGTTAATTGAAGCAACGAAAAGCTATGGAATTGATGAGGAAACAGCGAAACACCTTGTCATTCAAATGATTGTTGGCTCTGCCGCTATGCTCCAGCAAAATCAGGATCCAGCTGTGCTCCGCGAACAAGTAACGACACCTGGAGGTTCAACCGCCGAAGGCTTAAAAGTTCTATATGAAAATAATTTTTCAGAGGTCATTCAACAAGCGTTAGAAGCAACCAATAAAAAAGCTAGGGGGAATTAATATGACTTTAACAAGTTTAAACGACTACACAACATTACATAATGGCGTGAAAATGCCTTGGCTCGGTTTAGGTGTTTTTAAAGTAGAAGACGGTACAGAAGTAATTGATTCTGTAAAAGCAGCTATAAAAAATGGATACCGTAGCATCGATACTGCTGCCATATATAAAAATGAAGAAGGCGTTGGTCAAGCAATTCGCGAATCTGGCATCCCTCGTGAAGAACTATTCATCACTTCAAAAGTGTGGAATAGTGATCAAGGTTACGAGTCAACATTACAAGCATTTGAAACTACATTAGAAAAATTAGGTCTAGAATATTTAGATTTATACTTAGTACATTGGCCTGTAAAAGGAAAGTACACTGAATCATGGAAAGCTTTAGAGAAGCTTTATAAAGATGGTCGTGTTCGTGCTATCGGTGTGAGTAATTTCCATATTCACCACCTGCAAGACGTATTTGAAATTGCAGAAATTAAGCCAATGGTTAACCAAGTAGAATACCATCCACGTTTAGCGCAAGAAGAATTGCATACTTTCTGTAAAGAGCATGGCATTCAGCTTGAAGCTTGGTCACCATTAATGCAGGGACAACTACTGGATAATCTAACATTACAAGAAATTGCTGCAAAATATAACAAATCAACTGCACAAGTGATTTTACGTTGGGATCTACAAAATGAAGTTGTAACAATTCCTAAGTCTATTAAAGAACACCGTATTATTGAAAATGCGAATATCTTTGATTTCGAATTAAGCACTGATGATATGAAAGCAATTCAAGCTTTAAATGAAAATCATCGCGTTGGTCCAGACCCAGATAACTTTAACTTCTAAATAGGAGAACCACTGTACATATGCAGTGGTTCTTTTTTAAAAACTGAAAATTTAAACTATTTTACATTCAATTGACACCTCATTCTCTAAGGTGTAAGATTTTGAATTATCAAAGAAACAAAAAAATGAATATAGTCAATTTGTTTACTCATTGTATCAAGAGAGGTGGAGGGACTGGCCCTTTGAAACCTCGGCAACAGGTTCATTTTGAATACTGTGCCACTTCCTGCAAGCTTTATGCTTGAAAGATAGAATGAGGGACTTCGTTTATATACGGGTGCATAACTTGTACGTAAAAATCCCTCTTTCTCAATACGAAAAGAGGGATTTTTTATTTTTCATTCCCTCATCATCATCCAATCTTATTAATTATTTAGGAGGAAAATCAAATGAAAAAGAAGTTTGTACCCGGTATTGCATCAGTTGTAGGAGTAAGTATTTTATTAACTGGTTGCGGTAGTTATAAAAACGAAGCGAGCGGAGCAAATGCAAAAGATGAGGCACCTAGTAAGCAAGTTTTAAACTTATCTTCCCCTACCGAGATTCGAACAATGGATACGGCTCGTGCTACTGATACTGATTCTGGTCAAGTAATGAGAAACGTATTTGAAGGTTTATATAATCTTGGTGAAGGTAATAAACCTGTTCCTGGTGTTGCAAAATCTCATGAAGTAAGTGGTGATAAAACGAAATACACATTCCATTTACGAGATTCAAAATGGTCGAACGGCACACCTGTAACAGCGAAAGATTTTGTCTTCGCTTGGCAAAGAGCTGTCGATCCAGCAACAGCTTCTGAATATGCTTTTTTATTCTTTGATATTAAAAACGCTAAAAAAATTAACAGCAAAGAGCTTCCAGCCGATCAACTTGGTGTAAAAGCAGTTGATGACCATACGTTTGAAGTAGAATTAGAGCGTCCTGTTCCATACTTTATTAGCTTAACGGCGTTCCCAACATTTCTACCAATCAACGAGGAATTCTTTAAATCACAAGGTGATAAGTATGCTTTAGAAGATAATAAAATCTTGTACAACGGAGCTTTTACACTAAGCGATTGGAAGCATGAACAAAGCTTTAAATTTAAGAAAAACCCTACTTATTGGGATAAAGATAATGTCAAACTCGAAGAAATCAATTTCAACGTTGTGAAAGAAAAATCAACGGAAGTAAATTTATTCGAATCGAAACAATTAGACCGCATAAAATTAACATCTGATTTCGTTGATAAGTATAAAAAGGATGGAAACTTTAAAGAACGTCCAAACGTAGGTGTACAATTTTTACGTATGAATCAACAAAACAAAGTACTTCAAAACGTCTCTGCACGTCAAGCAATTGCTCAAACAATTGACCGGAAATCCTTTGTAAATACGTTATTAAATGATGGCTCTATACCAGCTTATAGTCTCATTCCGAAAAATTTTGCAAAAGGTCCCGATGGAACAGACTTCCGTGCTGCAAACGGCGATTTAACAAAAATCGATACAAAATCTGCACAAGAATTATGGAAAAAGGCAAAACAAGAACTTGGATCTGAAAAAATAACATTAGAACTATTAACAAGTGATGGTGACCTTGAGAAGAAAACAGGGGAATTTTTAAAAGGACAATTAGAAAAAAACCTAGATGGCTTAACGATTAATATAAAACCTCAGCCGCGTAAGCAGCAGGTTTCATTATTATTGAAAGGTGAATATGAAATTGGAATTGACGGTTGGAGCCCTGACTTTGCTGATTCAATTACATTCCTTGAACTATTTACAACAAATAATCCTTACAATTTAGATCATTACTCTAATAAAGAGTTTGATGACACAATTGAGAAAGTCAAAACTACTTTAGCTGGTGATGAAAAAGCCCGCTTTGAAGCATTACTAGCATCAGAGAAAATATTATTTAAAGACTCTGTTATCGCTCCTCTCTATCAAAAAGGAGAATCTTATCTTGAACGTTCTTATGTAAAAGGAATTGTGCAAGTTGACTTTGCAGGCCAGTTAAACTTCAAGTGGGCAAAAATCGAAAAATAAATTCATAGAAACAGATTTAGCTGGTGATGAAAAAGCTCGTTGGGAGGCAATGAAACAAGCTGAAAAAATCTTATTACAAGATGGTGCTGTTGCTCCTTTATATCAACAAGGTCGCTCTTACCTACAACGCGGATTTATTAAAGGACTTGTAACAACTGACTTCGGCGGTGAGTTTAACTACAAATGGACAGAAGTTGCAAAATAATAAAACCTAGTAAAAAAGGTATCCATATGAAGGATACCTTTTTTACATATAACAATTACTACTACCAGTTGTGTAACTAAAATAATAAACAATAATGAAATAATATCTTTCTCTAAACTAACTCCGTCGAATATTATTGTATAATAACCATTTGCTGCGTATGTTGCGGGAAATAATCTCGGAGAGTATACCTGTATTTCCAAATACAGTGATAAGCATTTGTTTTAATAATAAGAAGACAAAAAGGACGATTGTCAGCTCTCTTTTTGTATTGAACTAAAACTCATAATAAATATAAACATCAAATATGTTTTCCATATCAAAGAAGGTATATGTCCTGACCAAAGATAACTAATTAAATAGTTGATTCCCATAATGCACGAGGATACTACTAAGCTAATACTTATCAGTTTCACACATTTGAGCATATCTTTTCTCCCTACTTTTTATTTTTCTACTTCTTCAAATTGCAGATTTGCCGGCTCTTCTAAAAGCGTTTCATAAAAGCTTTCTGCCAAATCCGTTACACTCATCCCGATATAACTTTGAAAAATACGATGAAAATGATACATCGATACTGCACTGTAAGATGCCACTCTTTCTGTCGTAAGCTCTTCATGCAAATGATTCTCTATATATTCGATTGCTTTTTTTATCATCTCTTTATACTCTTCATCCATTTCAGTACCTCCCCACAACTTCAATTTACCATATACATACAAATCCTTTTTGATTTAAATTGCGGATTAATCCTTGAAGCTAGAAGAAAATAATTTATTTTCAACACATACATAATTACATGAAATTGGGAAAAACTTGTATAGAACAAAGTTACATTAAGGAGGAATTTATGATGAGAATTTTACTATCAGCTTTATTAGCTCTTATGCTAGTACCTGCATTAACAGGATGTAAAGCTCCTGCAAAACAAGATACAACTTCTAATAAGAAGACGACAGAAGAGGCAAAGAATGAAGCTCCTGCAGATTTAAAGCTAAACTTTAATGAATTTGATTTAAAAGCAGACTATCAAGATACGAAGAAAGACTACGAAGCTGATTATAAAAATGTAGCAGCAGATAAAAAAATGGAAGCAAAAATTGAAGACCATAAAACAGATGTAAAGTTCACAGGCGACGAGGCTATTACAAAATTAAGCCCTCTTCTACAAGAATTAAAATTTGATAAAAACACACCAGATCAAGAAGTAATTGATCAAGTAGTAAATGTATTCAAACTTGATAAAGACTATCAAAAATTCGATTTAAAAGTTGTCTTCTCTGATGGAACGAAAAAAGAATATAAAAGAGAAGTAAAATAAAGAAGTAGGCGGTTGCCTACTTCTTTATTTTTGCATATCTTAAATCTGGCTTGGATCCAACATAATATTGAAGTCCCGGTACTGATCCTTTTTGTAAGTAGGAATCAGAAGGGAATATAATTGGGATTAACGGTGAATCTATAAACATGATATCTTCTGCTTTGTGCAATAAATCAAAGCGTTTATCTTCATTTTGTTCAACTTCTGCTTCTTTTACTAAAGCGTCAAATTCCTTATTATGCCATTTTTCACAGTTATTCGGACCATCACCTGCATATAAATCTAGTTTAGTGATTGGATCTAAAAGTGAACCGACCAAACAATTTCAGAATTTCACGAAGAGCAGAAAGTATTAGTATGCGAAGATGAAGACGGAGATGGTAAAAAGAAAAAATAACCTTGCGCATGCAAGGTTACTTTTCCGTTTCTGTTTGAAAACGTTTATAGTATGTCGATGCTGTTGAAAAATTAATTTCTATATCACGAATTAGCGATGAGTCTTCTTCTTCTGCTAACTTCTGCAATTTTTTCATTGCTTGTTCTGACTCATTTAAGAAGCCAACATATAATTCATGTTCTTGTTCTTTCGACTTCGGTACACGAATTTCTTTACGCATATGATCAATATCTTCTAACATGCCCGTTGTTACCTTTTGCACGTCTTCCTTATATTTAGCAGTAGTTATTTCCTTACCGCCCTTTTCTTTTGCCACTTCAAATAACTGTAACGCTTTATTAATTTCTTTGTTCATCTTCACATCATACTTTTCATGTACCTCGCGATACACTTTCATATCTTCTGTCTGTTCAGTAGATTGCTCTACCTTTTCTTTCGGTTCTTTCGTATCTTTCGTGTCTTTATTTCCATTACATCCCGCTAGAAGGAGCATACTCCCAAGCATTGCAATACCGAAAATCTTCTTCATCTCTTATTCTCCTTTTATCTACATCTACTACAAATTACAGTTTCTCTTATCTCCACTTGTTTTATTATACCGAGAACATCCTAAATTTTGCACTTAAGATGATTTCTTAATATATATACCAACATTTTTGTCACAGTATCGTCACTTTATTCAAGTAACTTTTGCACCACCTTACAAAACTGTAAGCACACATAGAGAACAAACCATGCTAGACTTACATATGCATATAGTAAGCGCAGTTAAGTTTTTAAGGAGAATCATCTATGTACAATACAATACCTTTTATGGGAGAAGATATTCGCGTCCTTATTCGCGAAAGATCACTTCATATTGAAAATACAGAGAGCCTTCGCCGCTTATTAAAAAAGAAGAATGCTCCATTTCAGCTAGCCCAACATTTAAAACAACAACATACAAATCAATTTCATACTGTACTCAATATATCTGATAAATCATTAACAATCGAAATTATCGGTCATGTCTATATTGGAAACTTTGCAGATGTCTTAAAAGAAATTCCACGTATACCGAAGATCGCCCCTATCATCGTTGAAAAAGCATATAAAATTACAGATCATACCGATATTATCGACTGCGGAGAGAAAGAGGTCGATGGTAACCGTTGGGTATGGGATAAACTTGCTTTCTTATATGATGCGATCATGAATAATATGTATGAGCTATTTCAAAGAAATGAAAAAAAGAGCTGATTCAAATCTTTCCTTTGAATCAGCTCTTTTTATTAAGCCTCTAAATTTTTGTTTTGTTGCAGCTCAAACTGCTTTTCACTTCGTTTCGCCATAAATAAATAACATAACACAGCTCCCACTTCACAAAGTGCAATAACAACACCCATCGGCAATGCTGTATTACTTCCACCAATACCTACTAACGGTGCAACAAGTGCTCCTGAAATGAACTGTAATAAACCTAGTAAGGCTGATGCTGTTCCTGCTGCTTGTTTTTGATTTCTCATCGCTAACGAGAAGCCAGTTGTTGATACAACCCCAACACTTGATACGACAAGGAATAACGAGCATAAAACACCAATTAGACCTATTCCCAATACGATTGTAAGTAGTAACGATAGACCACCAACAGCCGCAATAACAATACCGAAAACAAATAAAGTTTTCTCATTAACTTTCCCTGCTAAGCGGCCAGTAATTTGGCTAGCAATAATAATACCAATACCGTTAATCGCAAAGAACAAACTAAACTCTTGCGGTGATGCCCCGTATATATTTTGCAACACAAATGGTGAACCAGAAATATAAGCAAACATTGCAGCCGTTACTAATCCTTGCGACAATGCATATCCCATAAACAAACGGTCTTTCAGAAGCTTTCCGTATGTTGCCAACGTTCCTGACAATCCACCTGTCTCTCTTTCTTCAGGAGGTAATGTTTCACGTAATACGAAAGTAGCTGATATTAGCATGAATACACTAATTGCTCCAAGAACGATAAAAACGCCGCGCCATGATGTGAACTGTAATAATTGTCCCCCAATAATCGGTGCCAAAATAGGTGCCGCTCCGTTTACTAACATAAGTAGTGAGAAAAATTTCGTCATTTCAGAACCTGAATACATATCACGTACCATTGCACGTGATATAACAATCCCAGCAGATCCTGAAGCACCTTGTAAGAAACGTAAAAGCACTAAACTCCAAATAGATGGTGCTACAGCACAGAGTAAGGAAGAAGCAACATAAATAATAAGAGCGATAATAAGAGGTTTGCGCCTTCCGTAAATGTCACTAATTGAACCAACAAATAATTGTCCTACTGAAAGCCCAAGCAAACATGCAGTTAATGTCAGCTGCGCGAGAGATGCTCCCGTTTGTAAATCATCCGTTAACTTTGGTAAAGAGGGCAAGTACATATCAATAGATAATGGCCCAATTGCCGTAAGTGTCCCTAATACAAGAATCATCCATAACCTATTTGTCTTTACAGGTTTATATACTTCGTGATTAACTCCATTCACCTTTTCCATTCACCCTTTCATATAAATGTCGAATCGTAACAATTATAGTTACAACATAAATATACGTCAAGTATCCCGTATTTTCCTGTTTAATAATGTAAAAAAAGCGATAGAATCTCTATCGCTTTACTTTTTCAAATTGCTATTTGTAAATTTAGATACGGATGACATCGCCTCTCCTGTATCTAAATATGTGATTTGAATTGGATCCCCCACTTCTGTAAACATAGCATATGGGAATTTCTTCGCAGGTATCATAAATACTTTTTGTTCATTCTCTAACAGTACGTACACAATCGTATTTTCACCTGATTTTTCTTTATATACACGTTGTACAGTACCTTCTTTTTGCGCTTCTTTTCCATTTGAAGTCGGTCTAAATGAGTCACCACTTCCGCTCAGCGCATTTTTATAATTCTCAAGTGCTTCTTTTTGAGTCGAACCTGTCGCAAATACTTTTGCATTAGAAGCATATATAACAGTATGAGCACGTACTAATCCCCCGTCATCAATAACCGGTACAATCCAAGAAGGTTTACCGTATACGTTATAAATAACCGGCATCGTTCCATGCCATTTCTCTCTCTTAAAGGAATTATCCACTACTTCCGTAGCAGCCGAACCATCCATAATTCCCTTTACTTCTTTTCCGTTATAATAATACAGCTTCCCTGTACGTGCATCGACTAATGAGTAACCGAGGGCAGAATCTACTCCTTCTTTCGGAGAGGTGAAATCAGTAAAGTAATATAGAGTTCCATCCTTACCGAAGATTGGTGTAACTCCTTCTTTCGTCCCCCACTCAGTCGGAATCTTCATGTCAGTTTGTGAGAATTTCGTATTCCAAAATCCGTGAATATACTTCCCGAAGTACGTATTTAACGTAGATGCTGTTTCATGATTTAATACACCATCAACAAATTTAGGTGCATTCCCTTTATCATATCGTTTTACAGCTCCTGTTTCTGCATCAACAACGACAACGCCTTCTACTTCAAACCCTGATCTTCCTGAAATAAACTCACCGTACGTCATTGTATAATACGGTTTCCCTTTATCATCAACTTCAAATTTTGGCTTTCCTTTAAAAATCAAATCTGGCTCTGCTTTTCGAACGACACGTTCTAACTTATTACCGAAAAACATGCTTGGCACATACTTCATTTTATATCCAAGATGTAATTTCGCTTCCGCATCAGGATTTGTACCTGACATCGTTACGTAACCTGGTATTGTTCCTGCCTTACGCGCTTTAAAGAAACCTGAAACTTCAATTGGTGCTACATACAAGGCTTCACCATTTACCATTTGTGGTGTTAATTCCCCTAGCTCAAAATAAGCTACTTTCGGAATATCACCAAATACCTTTTTCATTTTATTTTCCGCTGTTTTAGGCGGCACTGTAAACGGTTGATCATTTTCAGTAAATGGCTCTGAAATATCTTTCTCTACCTTCACAACAGAATCATATTTCTTTTGCGAGATTACTATATCATGTAAATAACCAAAATAACCGTAACTTACGAGTAATACAAGCATTAGAAGTCCCTTTAAAGTACCTTCTAATTTCCCTATCTTGTCTTGTGAAAACAAGACAATCCCAATCAAAATCGCTACTGCAACAGAATAATGAGTAAGAATTGAATCTACCCGATCATCAATTAACCAAACATATTCATAGATTGCAATACCAATCCAAAATAAAACTGGAATAACTAAAATAGATGATTTCTTACCCTTTACAACCTTCTCATCTCCCCCTTTATCCACTGTGCGAAGTTTATTACCGCTTCTTGTCCATGGAATCAAAAACAAAGTGAGAATAGCTAAAACTAAAAATTTCATCAAAGGCAATGTCCCCTTTTCTTTTGTCTTCTCCATAAGTATAACAAATAAAGGGGAATCAGGTAAAAATGGGAATGATTATACTTTTTTACTACTTAACACAAATCCACTCACCATATACAACACTGAGGCAATATAAAAAATTGTGCCAATCGTAAAGAAATCCACTAAATAGCCAGTTGCGATAATTGCTACTGCTCCTCCAATCGATGTCCACACGTGATATTTTCCAATTTCATATCCAGCTTTCTTCTGTTCTACCTTTCGTGCTAACGATGTTTTCTCCGTATTACGCTGCACAGCACCTAGAACACCCATTAAAATTTGGAGAATATACACATGCCAAACTTCTGTTACGATTGGGAAACAAAGCATCAATATAGCCATAGACCAAGCGTATATAATTAATAACTTTCTATCACCTACTCTATCGGAAATTCTCCCAACTAATGGATACACTAGGGCCGAAGTTAAAGCAAATAAGCCGTACGCCCAGCCAAACTGCGAGAAACTATTTCCAACATTCCGAAGCAATAGTATATAAAACGGAAATACCATACTACCAGCCATCATAATAATGCTTTGTGAGGCTACAAATCTTCTATATGTCATTTGCTATACTCCTTATAAAATAAATTCACAAATCTTTCTCCCGGGTCTACTTCTCTCTTCTTCTGAAGGAATTCTTCTATGCGAGGATACGCTTTCTTTAGCTGCTCCTTTGCCGGATAAGAATAATACGGCAAATAATAACTTCCATTATGCTTTAAAGTAACATCAATCATCTTCTGAATAACCACTTTTGTTTTCTTTATTTCATCCTCAGAACGTCCTTGATTTATTAGAAGCACAAGCGCAAACATATCATCTTTCGCATAAGATAGCACCGCATTCTCATTCTTTTCTACGTAGCGAATTGTAATGTTAAGAAGATTTAATTCTTCTTCATTTAAAACACTTCGTAAATCATCTATATACTCTGCAAAACCATCTATTGGTACAAAGTACTCTTGTAAAACTTCGGTCAAGTTTGGGTTATCGTATTCCATAAAAGCACTATCAGATCTCATTACATTATTCCGAGTTTCGTACTTACCATCTGTACGTTCAAAATAGCTTCTTTGTATATCCCAAAATACATTCTTTCCCCAATCACTATAACGTGATAATCCAAGCAAAAATTTTGGTGCAGCTATAATATTTTCCTCTTTTAATTTACTGTACTCTTTCAGCTTCTGTTGGTCTTCTGCCAATACATAATCTGTCACATACATTTCTTTCAAGAACGAATTCGAGGCCACAGAAATACGTCCTAAATGCATCCGTATATTCTCGTCCTTTTTCACCTTCTCCTTAAAATATGAAGAGTACTCCTTATAATCTATTACCTTCGTATGCGTTTCATATAATTCATCATTCGTTAACTTGAGCGTCACATCTAAAATCACACCAAATAATCCATATCCCCCAATTACATACGGAAACAAGTCAGCATTTTCTTCTCTACTTACATTACGTACTGTACCATCTGCCATTAACAATCTGAACGACTCTACTGTATCAATCAATGCTTCATGACGAATATCACGCCCATGTACATTTACACTTAACGAACCGCCAACAGTAAAAATATTTTGAGATTGCATCACCTGAACCGCAAGGCCGTATGGATTTATTTTCTTCTGAATGTCATTCCATGTCACACCGCTTTGTACCCTAATCCTCTTCTTCTCCGGATTAAACTCTAATATTTCATTATAGCCTTTCATATCAAGCATCGTACCGTTCGGATAATACGTCTGTCCGCCCTGGCTATGTTGCATACCTGCAATGGAAATCTTCTCTCCAGAAACATTTGCATCTTGCACCAGCTTTTTTAACGAACTCTCATCCTCAGCATTTTCAACACGTTTAATCTTTGTTGGAAGCAACTTCCCTACATCGCTCATAATAGGATGATCCAATTGCTCTTTATATGTATGTATAGATGTCGCGAGCAACGCTGTATACGCTACAATTACAACTGCTATCTTTCTTTTTTTCAAATGACACTCTCCTTGTTTGAAATTCTAACCTCACTAGTACTTCTCTTTATTTTTATTGTACCTACTTTCTTAAAAGGAAAATACTACACTGTAAAAAAGAACTATCTTTCTTTTACTTATTATGAAGTGAAACTATAAGCATGATTTAAAAACATTTAAATATGATGTAGAGGAAAATAACTTAATTCAGGAGGTCGCTATGAAAGCAATTATTTGCACAAAATACGGGCCACCTAACGTTCTCAAACTTCAAGACGTAAAGAAACCTACTCCTAAAAAGAATGAAGTATTAGTTAAGATTCACGCAACAAGTGTAACTACTGGAGATTGTAGAATGCGAAGCTTTACTAGTCCACTTTTATTTTGGATTCCTATGCGAATTGTATTAGGCTTTAGAAAACCGAGAAAGTCTATACTCGGTGTAGAGTTATCTGGTGAAATTGAGGAAGTAGGAACAGATGTAACTCAATTCAAAAAGGGAGATCACATCTTTGCATTAACAGGACTTAACGTTGGTGGTTATGCTGAATACACATGTGTACATGAAAGCGGATTGATAGCATTAAAACCTACCAATGTGACGTATGAGGAAGCTGCAGTTATTCCTTTCGGCGGAACTTCAGCATTACATTTTTTAGGAAAAGGGCACATAAAAAAAGGACAGCAGGTACTTATATATGGTGCCTCCGGATCAGTAGGTACCGCCGCTGTGCAACTTGCTAAACATTTCGGCGCGACTGTTACAGCTGTTTGTAGTAATTCAAATTTTGAGTTAGTAAAGTCTTTAGGGGCTGATAACACAATTGATTATACGAAAGAGGATTTTACTGAACGAGGCGAACGCTACGATATTATATTTGATGCAGTTGGGAAGCATCAAAAACAGCATTGTAAGAAAGCACTAGCTCCTAACGGTAAATACGTGTCAGTCAATGGAACGATGGCAAAAGTGAGCAAAGAAGATATGCTTTTACTAAAAAAGCTAACCGAAGTAGAAAAACTAAAGTCAGTTATTGATAGAACGTACCCATTAGAAAAGATTTCAGAGGCTCATACGTATGTGGAAACAGGACGTAAGAAGGGTAATGTCGTGATTACTATAGGAACATAAAAAGTTTTCGAGCTAGATTTCATCTTTATCCCGCATTAACGGGCAGTAAGACTCCTACCTCAAAATTCGGCTGGAGCAAAGAAGTTAGGTGGGAGATCAACTCCCCGTAAACGCCCGATTGGTGCGGGCTAATAATCAGTGGGGGATGAACAAAACCCCCACTGATTAAAGTTTCACTTTATAAAATACCCCTTTAGATCTATCTAAAGGGGTTAAAAACTTATCTTTTAAATCCACCTTCTGAATGAATAACTTGCCCTGTAATCCACTCTGCTTCTTCGCTCACTAAAAACTTAATAAGCCTCGCTGCATCTTTCGGTTCACCTATTCTACCGAAAGGAAACATCGGTTTTAATCCTCTTTTTATCTCTTCTGTCATCCATCCCGTATCAGTTGGACCTGGATTAATTGCATTAACAGTTATACCTAAATGGGCTACCTCTGCTGACAAAGTACTAGTGAGAGCATCAATAGCTCCCTTCGTTGTTGCATAGGCTAGCTCTCCAGCCATAGGTCCTTTAAACTGTCCCGAAGTAATATTAACGATTCTACCGCCAGATTTATTCTTAAATCCACGTGCAAACTTACTACTTAACAGTGTAGTCGCACGAATATTTACCATGTAATGCTTATCTAACTCTTCTGCAGTCAAATTAGAAAAATCATTATTTGTAGAGTACGCCGCGTTATTAATTAATATATGAGGGTACCCCATTTGTTCAGCAACTTTATTTATAAGCTGTTCTGGTGCAGTATCCCTAGTCAAATCTAACTCCACACTCGATACTTTAACACCATTTTGTATTAACTCTTCTTTTAATTGTATTTGTTCATTTTGATCAACGCCCCAAGGCATCTCTTTATCATACTTCGTCCAATACGTAAAAAATATATCGTATCCTGCTTCAGCTAATTCTTTACAAATCGCTGCTCCGATACCATCCAGACGACTTACGCCTGTAACAACTGCTACCTTATTTTTTAATTGATTCATAATATACTCCTCCAAGTTAAAGGACGCACATTTTATATGAGAGATATAAATATTTCCCCACAAAAAAAGATAAATACATAATAGGCATCTATCCTTACTGAAGGAATGACCACGCCAAATATGCAGTCCTTGAATGAATTACAGATAGCTAAATAAACCCTCATGTATGAGAGAAAAAATAATCTATCCAATTGCTCATCATTACAAGTTCGTACACATATCGAGTCTTTGCCCCCTTTGATATATCTCTCTTATTAGTCTACCAAAATAGATGAAATGTTACAAAAAATAAAACAATTACTCTCAACCTATCTTCGTTCACATCTCCTCTATTGTGAATTTTTTCACAATAGATATATAATAAATATGTAAATAGAATACTGGAGGGATTTCAATGGTTATCAATTTTTTAAGAACTGATAAACGTGCTACTTTCATATTATTATTTTTACGACTGTACATAGGATATGCATGGATTACTGCTGGCATAGGTAAACTTTTAGGACAATCTTTTGATGCAAGTGGATTTCTAAAAGGCGCTATCGCTCAAGCATCAGGTAGCCACCCTGCAGTACAAGGTTGGTGGGCAGATTTCCTTCAAAACTTTGTTCTTCCGCATGCAGACTTATTTAGCTTTTTAGTGCAATGGGGAGAAATTTTAGTAGGTTTAGGTTTAATTTTAGGTGGCTTAACAAAAACTGCTGCGTTTTTTGGAATCATAATGAATCTTTCATTCTTATTAAGCGGAACTGTTAGTGTAAACCCAAACATGCTTATTTTAACTATGTTCATTTTAGTGGCAGGACATAATGCTGGGCGTATTGGATTAGACGGTTATGTTTTTCCAAAACTTTTCCGTAAAAACAACCACGAAACATATAAATTTAGTAAAACTGCATAGTAACAGTTCATCTTTAAAATATAAATAAGAAAAGAGCCTGAATGCAGGCTCTTTTCTTATTTATTTACGCCAAACTTAAACCCTTAGCGAACCACGAAAACCTCTGGCAGCATAATAAGATTCTGCTCCATTGTGATACACGAAAACGTGCCCGAAGCGATAATCGCAAAAAATGGCACCGCCGAGTTCTCTAATATCAGAAGGTGTTTGTACCCAACTCGATGATTTCATGTCGAATTTTCCAAGCTTTTGCAAATCTCGATATTGTTCTTCGGTTAATAGTTCAATGCCCATGGCAGTTGCCATATCAATAGCGTTATTTTCTGGTTTATGTTTTTTTCTTGACTCTAGCGCTTCAAGATCATAACAAAGGCTTCTGCGACCTTTAGGACTTTCCGCTGAACAATCATAGAAAGTATACTCGTCCTTCCCTTTATCATAACTAACAACATCCGGCTCGCCGCCAGTTATCTCCATTTCATTGAGAGACCACAGTTTTTCAGTATTAGCATCTATTTTTGTTTGGACTTTAGCCCATTCAATACCTTCATGACGGTTCATATTTTTCTCAAAACGAGCTTTCAATGCTCCGAGTAATTCTTCACGCTGTTCTATTGATAACTCTTTTTTATTCTCTGTCATGTTATTATTCTCCTTATTGCTTTTACTTATAATGGTTTAAATATATATTTAATAATAATGTGAAACTTTAATCAGTGGGAGTCTTACTATCCACAAATAGCGGGATAAATTGTATATTTTATTAAATCCATTTTTCAACAATTCGGCCCCTTAACGAAACGGCTTATTGTCACTCAGCAGTTCCTTAATCGTTCTTGTAATTCCAAATGTTCTTTTCCTTTTCAATATAAAAACACCCTGTTAGATAATCATATCCACCAGGGTGTTACGTTGCAACTTTTTAAAAGTAGTTAACCTTTATTTCAATTCTATAATAAATGTAGGTGTTAAAAAAAGTTTGATCATTTTATTTAATATATCTTTTTTTGTTCCGTAGATAAATCAATTGTACTAAAGTATCCATTTATTAATCATAAAGCCCTAAAATCCTTCATACTTTCTCCAAGAATATAATGTGAAAACCACATCAAATTCTGCTTCATAATAGCCACATGAATTCCTGGCTGGTCAGAACTATACGCCATTCCTTTAAATATAATTAATTCTGTATCAACTTCAATATCCCTTAATCCTTGATATAGCTCATATGCATTTAGAGTTGGAATTCTTGCATCCTTTTCACCATGTTGGATTAGGGTAGGCGTACAGGCCGATTTAATATATGTCATTGGTGATGCTTTAGCATATATATCTGAATCATTCCATGGATTATCTCCTAAATACATTCTAATAAAGTAAGGTATATCTGTATTTACATACTGGGTGCTCCAGTTAGTAATTCCGCCTCCAACTGAAATCGCCTTAAATCTACTACTAAATGTAGAACAGAAAGCTGATATATATCCCCCGTTGCTCCATCCCATAACCCCTACTCTATCTTTATCTACAATCCCTTCTTCAACTAGTTTATCCACTCCGGATATAACATCCTCGTAGTCAGCAATTCCCTGTTTTCTATAGTTTGCTTTTAAGAATTCATTACCATAACCAGAACTTCCCCTGTAGTTTGGTTCTAAAACTATAAAGCCTTTTTCGATAAACTGTTCAATAGGATATTTCTCATTAAAACAGTCTGAAAATATTGGAAAGGATGCCCAAGCTGGACCACCATGGATTACCACCAATAAGGGATATTTTTCATTTGCGTCAAACTCTACTGGGGTTGATAAAACACCCTCTATTTCAAGACCATCGCTACTTTTCCATGAGATTATTTCCCTATTACTTTTAAGCTTACCTTTGAAAAGACTGTTTTCATTCGTTATTTTTTTATCGTCTAAATAGATTTCGAAAATCTCATTTGCTATAGCCTTATTATAGGATATATGATTTCCATCCCTTGTTATAGAAGCATCCATTATAAAGCTATCTACTTGTTCACTTAACATTTCCACAGTGCCATCCTCAGATAGCAACCCAATAAAATAATTAGTTTTGTTCTGCCATCTAATTAAAATCCCTTTAGCTGTCCACCGTAATGGAATAACCGTGCTATCAAAATCTGTTAAAGGTTGAATTAGCTCTCCACTATTAATATCATATATCTCTAATGTACTGTCTTGTATATGGGTATTATAGTAATCCTTCTCCCTTATGCTTGCTGAGTAACATATTTTGCTGCCTTCAGGAGAAAAACAAACGCTCCCTCCCAACAACTTATCTATATTCAGCTGTTGTAGCTCTCCAGCTTTAATATCTAATATGTATAGATCTCCATTTATATAATCTCCCACATTTGAGCTTGGTGTAGCCATAAATACAACCTTTTTCCCATCATTTGAAATATCAAATTCATGGATATGAAAATCCTTTCCATTAGTTAGTTGATAAACAACGCTATTTTCGTGTTCATATTTATCATTTTGTATCACTTTTTCTATTTCAATGTAGTATAAACAATTATTTTGATATTCCTTACCTATATGATCGAAATCCCCATATAGTTCCTTGCGTTTCTTTATCACCTCGCATTCTTTTGACTGTGCAACATAATAAAAACCTTTACCAGTAGGCTCCCATTTGAATGTACTGATCCCTTCTTTCTCATCAGTAATTTGAACCCCATCATAACCATCTATTGACTTAACAAAGATCTGATTTTTATTATCCCCGTCACCAACTGGGCTAAGGTATGCAATGTTCTTAGAATCTGGAGACCATAATGGGTGTGTACTATCTATATCCCCAGTTGTTAGTGGATAGCTCTGCTCCTTATCTTTTTCATATATCCATACATGATTCCTATATGTATTGTCTGTCCAATTAGCTGTCTTTTTAACAAATGCTACGTTTTTGCCATCATCACTTATGTTTGTACCTGATAAGGTTGGTAATGAAATAATCTCTTCTATACTTAAATATGTTTTTTCTTTCACTTTCATTAATAAGCCCCCCTTGTAACGCTTAGTCAATCAATGCGCCTACACTTAAATGATAACGAAAAATTCAGATAAATAAAAGCGACTCTGTTCCTCTATCCACTTATCAATTTTAGATGTTCTTTTTCTTTTCAATACAAAAACACCCCTTTAGATAAAAATATCCAAAGGGGTGTTTCTAATAAACGTCGCGACTTTATTTTAAATCAAAACTATATTTATTAACCTACCAATCTCCTACTCAACCGTAACAGATTTAGCTAAGTTACGTGGCTTATCAACGTCACACTCGCGGTGAAGTGCTGCGTAGTATGAAATAAGTTGTAATGGAATAACTGCTACTAGCGGTGCTAGTGCTTCATGTACAGCTGGTAATACGAAGCTGTCTCCTTCCATTTCTAAGCCTTTCATTGAGATGATACATGGGTTAGCTCCACGTGCTACTACTTCTTTCACGTTACCGCGAATTCCAAGGTTTACGTGCTCTTGTGTAGCAAGGGCGATAACTGGTGTACCGTTTTCGATTAAGGCGATTGTACCGTGTTTTAATTCTCCTCCAGCAAAGCCTTCTGCTTGGATGTAAGAGATTTCTTTTAGTTTTAACGCACCTTCTAAACCTACGAAGAAGTCTACGCTACGTCCGATGAAGAAGCAGTTACGCGTTGTTGCTAAAAATTGTTTTGCTAATGCGTCCATTTCTTCTTTTTGATCACAAAGTACTACCATTGCGTTTGCTACAAGTCCTAATTCATGTGTTAAATCGAACTCAAGAACTTCACCTTTTGCTTTTGCAATGTCAGCCGCTAAGATTGAAAGCACTGCAAGCTGAGCTGTGTATGCTTTCGTCGATGCAACTGCGATTTCTGGTCCTGCGTATAATGGAAGTGTATAATCAGCTTCACGAGAAAGCGTAGAACCAGGTACATTTGTAATTGTTAATGCTTTATGACCCATTTCATTTGTTTGCACAAGTACTGCACGGCTATCTGCTGTTTCACCACTTTGTGAGATGTAAATGAAGAATGGTCTTTCTGTTAATAATGGCATGTTGTAAGAGAATTCACTTGCTACGTGTACTTCAACTGGTACTTTCGCAAACTTCTCAATGAATTGCTTTCCAACAAGACCTGCATGATAGCTTGTTCCGCATGCAATGATATAAATACGATCGCTATCTAAAATTGCATTACGGATATCTGCATCCAGTTCAATCTCGCCATTTTCACCTTGGTACTTTTGAATAATATTACGGATTACAAGTGGTTGCTCATCGATTTCTTTTAGCATGAAATGAGGATACGTTCCTTTTTCAATATCACTTGCGTCTAATTCCGCTGTATAAGGTGCACGTTCAATCGTTTCACCTTGTAAGTTTTTAATTGTAATGCTTTCTTTTGTTACGATTACGATTTCTTTATCCATTAACTCGATAAATTGATCTGTAACTTGTAACATCGCCATAGCGTCGCTCGCCACAACATTAAAGTTGTCACCAACACCTACTAATAGCGGGCTTTTGTTTTTAGCAACATAAATCATGTTTGGATTTTCAGCATCAAGTAGTCCGATTGCGTAAGAACCATGTAAAAGAGACAATGTGTTACGGAACGCGTCTTCTACACTTAATCCTGTGCTTACTTGTTGTTCCATAAGCTGTACGATAACTTCTGTATCTGTCTCACTTACGAACGTTACATCTTGTAAATATTCCTTTTTCACTAACTCATAGTTTTCAATTACACCGTTATGAACTAGTGTAAAGCGTTTTGATGTACTTTGATGCGGATGCGCGTTTACTTTGCTTGGAACACCGTGTGTAGCCCAGCGTGTATGACCAATTCCCACACTTGCTGCTACGTTCTCATCTACGATTTCACGAAGTTTTGCAATACGGCCTTTTTCTTTGTATACAACAACACCGTTCTCTGCTTGTACTGCAATACCTGCTGAATCATATCCACGATATTCTAGTTTTTCTAAACCTTTTAATAAAATTTCCTTTGCATCTTGCTCTCCAATAAATCCTACGATTCCACACATGTTTAGTCGCCGTTACAAATGCTTACACTGCTCTGCGAACATGTAACGACATAGTCCGATACCATTTTATTTATATTAAAAAAAACGGATTACATATTGCTAGCCCTGTAAGCTTGTAACGGCTTTCACCTTCCTCTCAATTGGGTTTAAGTCCGTATACACTTATACAGCTAGTTTTCATCCGTTCCTTTTCTCTCACCACACCTTCACCTTTGTCCACTAAGTCACCTTAATGTTTTAAGTAAAAGCTTGCGGTTGTGATGAACAACCGGGAGTCATCCGCCGAAATCTCGATAAACTCCACCTCGTCAACTACACTACTTGTAGTTCTGGCGCTTTTATAATTTACAATATTTACTTTGAGAAAAAGAACAAGACCATCTTATAACAAACAATATAAACCGTCAATGAAATTTTTTTCATTGTCTATAAAACATATGAAAAAGGAGCACTTCTTGTGCTCCTTTTAAAACAAATTCAGCAAATTATTCAGCGCCAACTTCAGCTTTCACAACTTCTACAATGCGGTGTACATAAGCGTCACAAACTTCTTGTGTTGGTGCTTCTGCCATTACGCGAATAAGTGGCTCTGTTCCAGATGGACGAACAAGAATACGACCGTCTCCGTTCATTTCTTCCTCTACAACACGAATAATTTCTTTAATTTTTTCATTTTCTAATGCTAGTTTTTTATCTGTTACACGAACGTTTACTAGTAATTGTGGGAATTTAGTCATCTCACCTGCAAGTTCAGATAATGGTTTTTTCGTCATTTTCATGATGTTTACAAGTTGAAGTGCACTTAACATTCCGTCACCAGTTGTAATGTAATCAAGTAAGATAATGTGGCCTGATTGTTCTCCGCCCAGGTTGTATCCACCACGCTTCATTTCTTCCATTACGTAGCGGTCACCAACTGCTGTTTTATCACTTGTAATACCACTTGCTTCAAGTGCTTTATAGAAACCTAAGTTACTCATAACTGTTGAAACAACTGTATTATGTTTCAATTGACCAGTTTCTTTCATGTACTTCGCACAAATGAACATAATTTGATCGCCATCAACGATGTTTCCTTTTTCGTCTACTGCGATTAAACGGTCTCCATCACCATCAAAAGCAAGTCCGATGTCAGCGCCTTTTTCTTTTACTAATTCAGCTAATACTTCTGGATGTGTAGATCCTACACCTTCGTTAATATTCATACCGTTCGGTGAAGTTCCCATTGTTGAAATGTCGGCTTCTAAATCTGCAAATAAATATGGAGCTAAAGAAGATGTAGCACCATGTGCACAATCTAAAGCGATATGTAGACCAGAGAAATCTTCCTCTACAGTTTGTTTAATGTATTGTAAATATTTTTGTCCACCTTCAAAGTAATCACTCACTTGTCCAAGGTTAGTACCTGTTGGACGTGGTAATTCGTCAACTTCTTTGTCTAATAACACTTCAATTTCTGCTTCTTGCTCATCCGTTAATTTAAAACCGTCTGAACCGAAGAACTTAATTCCGTTATCTTGTACCGGATTATGAGATGCAGAAATCATAACACCTGCTTGTGCATCTAACGCCTTTGTTAAATAAGCCACACCTGGTGTAGAAATAACACCAAGACGCATTACTTCTGCTCCAGTTGATAATAGACCTGCTACTAAAGCTCCTTCTAACATATGTCCAGATACACGTGTATCACGGCCGATAATTACTTTTGGACGGTCTGTATCTTTTGTCAATACATAGCCTCCAAAACGTCCAATTTTGAACGCTAATTCAGGTGTTAACTCCTTATTTGCAACCCCGCGTACTCCATCTGTACCAAAATATTTACCCATTATGATTCGCTCCTTTTTCTTGCTCTTTTTGATTATCTACTGTTGGTTCTTTGCTCGGTTCTTGACCAGTTTCTTTGTCTTTATCTTTATTTTTTTCCTGATCCTTTTCTGGATCTGGTTCAGGATTTTTTGGCTTTTCAGTTTGATTTCCCTGATTGTTTGTTGAATCCGGGTGTTCAACATTACCCTGTACTTCTTTATCTGGCTTTTCTTTCTTCACAATTGTAACTTTAGCACTTTTTTGTTTTGGCTCGATCGAAATATTACCAGGACCGCTTACTTGAATAGAAATATCTTTTGTTCCCGGAGATGCATTTTGTAGATTAATCACCGCTGTTATTTGAGCAGCTGTTATTTTATCTACTATACTTGCTTCTCCTGAAATATCAACGCTTACCTTCCCATCCTGCGGCGAAAGTAGCTGAGTAGTAACATCGTTCGGAATTCCATTTTTTTGAATCGGGATACCATCAATAGTTTTACTTTTCGTTTGCTTTACTTTTTGTACCCCTACCGAAACCTTCACTTGATTTGGTTTTGCACTTGTGACACCCTTTGGCAATAAAACAGAGGCATCGAATGTTGTAGAATCCGTCAATTGACTAAGATCTACCTCGACCCCCTCTATAGATTGTATATTATCCAAAATGTCTTTTGGACCAGCTATCGTTACTTCTCCTGGTTCAACGTTAATATTTGTAACAGCTAAACCTTCTGGTAAATTCCCTTTTTTCGCATATGTTAAAGGAACTGTTTTTTCTACGTTATTTGCTGTAGCTTGTGTCGCTACATTCACTGTTACACTTATTTTAGATGGATTCGTTTTTACATTTAAACGTTTTCCTTCTTTATTGTACAATGTAACCTCCGCTGTTTTTGTAACGGTTTTATTAACACCTTTTAAATCTATATATGCCTTAGCAGATGAAATACTTTCTATTTCTTCTTTTGTTCCAACTACTTCAACAGTGTCAGGCTTAATACTTGATTTCTCAACGGTAGCACCTGCTGGCATCTGATCTTCATTGGATAATTTTAAATCTACATGAACATACTTTTTCGCTTTTTCATGAAGAGTGACTTTAATTGTTGATGGTTGAACTGTCCCTTTCACTTCATCTGGAAGCCCGTTCGCTTTTAAAGAAACTTCATAAGTTCCTTTTGGACGGCCTTCTAAATCAACCGGTATATCAAATTGTCTTTTGTTTTTTGTCGCAGCAACCGCTGCTTTGGGACCTTCTAATTTTACCTTGACTCCCTCTGCTGGAATACCACTTACAATATACTTCTCTTCGTCATACTTAAGGTTAATAGCATAATTAGTTAATGTTTCTTTCCCTTCATTTACGAAAGGTAATACACTCGATGTCGTATTTTTGTCAGTTAAAGTTGCTGACATAAAAAGCATACACGCCAATAGTAATGAGATTCCTTTTAAAAACCAATGATTCTCCATTAACTTATCCATGACGCTTTCTCCTCCAATTCCATAAAGACGAAGAAGTCGTTTTTTCGTTCCCACTAAATTCTGCTAACAACATATCCTTCAGCTGTTCTGTCTTCAAATCACGATGTAACTTACCGTTTTTCGTTAAAGAAATTTGACCTGTTTCTTCCGACACAACTACTGTAATACTATCAGTGACTTCACTAACTCCCATTGCAGCGCGATGTCGTGTTCCTAACTCCTTCGAAATAAACGGACTTTCTGATAACGGAAGATAACATGCTGCTGCTTTAATTGTACTTCCTTGCATAATTACTGCTCCGTCATGAAGAGGAGTATTAGGGATAAAAATATTAATGAGTAATTCCGATGACACATATGCATTCAGCGGAATACCCGTTTCTACATAATCACCCATCCCAGTCTCTTTTGACAAAGTGATTAATGCACCAATTCTACGTTTTCCCATATATTCCGTTGCTTTCGCAATCGCTGCTGCAACAATTTCAGGTTCATCTTCCTCGTGAGTTCCCACACGCGAAAATAAGCTCCCCCGTCCTAGCTGCTCAAGTGCTCTTCGTAATTCTGGCTGAAAGATAATAATAACGGCTAAAAATCCCCACGTTAATACTTGTTCCGTTAGCCAATATAGCGTATGCAATTCAAGTAAAATACTAATCATCCGGACGACAATAATAACTGTAATACCTTTTAAAAGTTGCACAGCTTTCGTACCACGGATTATAAGAATTAGCTTATATATAATAAACCATACAACAGCAATATCTAATGCCGTACTAAGATATTTCAAAATGGTCGTATCTTCAAAAGGCATGCTAACCCTTCCTCCTACTTACGAGCAATTCTATCCATATATTGAAATATTATTTTATGCTCTATCTGTATGTATTTCCAACAACTAGTTAATTATACCATACATGAAACAAACAACAATTACAAACGACCCCCTTCAGCTTAAATTGGTAAGATGTCAAACTTTCTTATCCTACAGTATAATATAAGTCATTATTATACGCCTATTTCCAAATAAAAAAAGCAACTTCTCAGTTGCTTTTCTTACATTTATTTTAGTTTTTCACCGAATAAAGAACCCATTAAAGCAACCGCTGTTGTCGCTGTTCTGTTTCTCTCATCTAAAATCGTATTTACTTCAACAAATTCAGCAGATGTAACAATATCAGCCTCTGCTAACATCTCCATCGCTAAGTGGCTTTCACGATAAGATAGACCACCAATTACAGGCGTTCCAACTCCTGGTGCATCATGAGGATCAAGACCATCTAAATCTAATGATAAATGAACACCATCAGTATGAGATAAATACGCAATTGTTTCTTCCATAACAGCTGTCATACCCATACGATCAATTTCATGCATTGAGAATACTTTAATACCTTCATTACGAATAAAGTCTTTTTCTCCTTCATCTAATGCACGTGCACCGATAATTACAACGTTCTCTTTTTTCACCTTCGGGTATGCCTCGTATAAATTTACAAGTGCAGGATGTCCATAGCCTAAACTTGCAGCAAGTGACATACCGTGAATATTTCCAGATGGTGAAGTTTCTTCTGTATTTAAATCACCATGCGCATCATACCAAATAACACCTAAATTTTTATAATGTTTCGCTACACCAGCCAGCGTACCGATAGCAATACTATGGTCACCACCTAATACAAGTGGAAAACGACCTTCTTCTATAATATGATCAACCTTAGTTGCTAACTCGTTACATACAGTTGCAACTTGTGTAAGGTTTCTTAGTTTTGTATTTTCATCTACTTCTTTTTCTCTCTCTATACATATATCTCCCATATCTTTTACGTCATATCCAATTTGTTCAATTCTTTCAACTACCCCTGCATAACGGATCGCGCTTGGTCCCATATCAACCCCACGACGCATCTGTCCTAAATCCATTGGAACTCCAATAACTGAGATTTCTTTTTTCATAGATAGTATCCCCCTTTTATGCCTTCACTAAATATTTTAAATCTTTTATATAGTCTGACTCAACTCGACATTTTCTTGCATGGATATACAATTTATGCACTTATATTTGCGCTGAAATCCAAATTTTAAGACTATTCTATGCATAAAATTAACTTAATGAAACAACTAGCTTCTCTATCAACTAATACAATAAGCTAATAATCAGTGCGTTTTTCCATCCCTCACTGATTATTAGCTCTCACCAATCGTGCTTTTACTAGCTGTCCGCAAATGGAAGGATAAAAAATAACGCTTCTACATTTAGAAGCGTTTTTCTGACGCTAATTTCCACACTGCTGCAATATTTTTCGCTGTCATTTCGATATTCTCTTCTGCTACTTTATATGCCTCTTCTAATGTCATTGGACTTGCTGTAGTACTAAATACTGCATCAATTCCCTTTTCATAAACAGTTGTATAATTCGGAGATACTGATCCACCAATAGCAATTACAGGAATATGAAGACCTTTCGCACGCCCCGCAACACCAACAGGTGCCTTTCCATAAGCCGTTTGTTCATCTATTCTGCCCTCACCAGTTACAATAAGATCAGCACCTTCTATACGCTTATCAAAATTTGTATAATCTAATACAATTTCAATTCCTTTTCGTAGTTTTCCCTTTAACACTGCAACGACAGCTGCTCCCATTCCTCCAGCTGCTCCAGCACCAGGCATTTCAGATACATCAAAAGATACATACTGTTTAAGTATATTAGCATAATGTTTTAAATTCTCATCTAGCTCTTTCATCATCTCTACATTCGCACCCTTTTGTCTCCCAAATACAAAAGATGCTCCCCTCGGTCCAACTAACGGATTGTCCACATCACATGCTGCCTCTATCTTTATGTTCTCTAAGCGTGAATCAATCCTAGAAAGGTCAACAGCAGTAATGAACTGTAATGTCTCTCCAGAAGGCTCTATTACTTCACCTTTCCCATTTATAAACCTTACTCCTAAAACTGACAGCATACCTGCCCCACCATCATTTGTAGCACTTCCTCCAAGTCCTAAGATAATATGTTTTGCTCCTTGATCTAGCGCATGCAATATAAGTTCTCCTGTCCCTTTCGTCGTTGTAATAAGTGGGTTTCTCTTTTCAATCGGAACGTGTTGTAGTCCTGATGCTGCTGCCATTTCAATAAATGCTGTCTTCTTATCCTTAGACATACCGTAAAAAGCCTGTATGCTCTCTCCAAGTGGCCCTGTCACATTAAGTGATATAATTCTCCCCCTTGTAGCATCAACAAGAGATTCGACTGTTCCTTCACCCCCATCTCCAATCGGCACTTTAACGTACTCTGCTTTAGGAAAAACCGCTGCAAAACCTCTTTCAATAGCTTCACATACCTCCATAGCTTTCAAACTTTCTTTATATGAATCAGATGCAATGACAACTTTCATAATTATCCCCCGTTCCTTATTTACGCCTTTTCTTCATTTTAAACGACAAATACGAAAGTTGCCTTTCCCAGTAAAATTTAAGCACAAAAAAAGCTTACATCATTTGATGTAAGCTTTCTCTATTTAGATGGAGCCTAGCGGGATCGAACCGCTGACCTCCTGCGTGCAAGGCAGGCGCTCTCCCAGCTGAGCTAAGGCCCCTTAGTAATTAAGCGGAAGACGGGATTCGAACCCGCGACCCCAACCTTGGCAAGGTTGTATTCTACCACTGAACTACTTCCGCGAAAATGGTGAGCCATGAAGGATTCGAACCTTCGACCCTCTGATTAAAAGTCAGATGCTCTACCAACTGAGCTAATGGCTCGTAAATGGCTGGGCTAGCTGGATTCGAACCAGCGCATGACGGAGTCAAAGTCCGTTGCCTTACCGCTTGGCTATAGCCCATTAATATTTACTAGTATGGTTATCTTTTCAAAAAAATAAACCTTCTCAGGTTATTTTTTAAAAAAATGGTGGAGGGGGGCAGATTCGAACTGCCGAACCCGAAGGAGCGGATTTACAGTCCGCCGCGTTTAGCCACTTCGCTACCCCTCCGACATTTAAAAATATATGGTGGAGGATGACGGGATCGAACCGCCGACCCCCTGCTTGTAAGGCAGGTGCTCTCCCAGCTGAGCTAATCCTCCAAAAGTGGTGACCCGTACGGGATTCGAACCCGTGTTACCGCCGTGAAAGGGCGGTGTCTTAACCACTTGACCAACGGGCCAAAAAAATTTAAAAACTTTTTCCAAGCTTCCAACCGGGCTTGAACCGGTGACCTCTTCCTTACCATGGAAGTACTCTACCAGCTGAGCTATGGAAGCATAATGGCTCCGCAGGTAGGAATCGAACCTACGACCGATCGGTTAACAGCCGATAGCTCTACCGCTGAGCTACTGCGGAATAATACAAGCCTGGCAACGTCCTACTCTCACAGGGACAAGGTCCCAACTACCATCGGCGCTAGAGAGCTTAACTTCCGTGTTCGGTATGGGAACGGGTGTGACCTCTCTGCCATCATTACCAGACTTTTATCATTATACACATTCTTTCCAGAATGTCAAAAGGAATTTTAAATATATATTCCTTCAAAACTAGATAACA
>NZ_LDUK01000036.1:0-549 GCF_001043575.1 Bacillus sp. LK2 | reverse complement strand
GGACTATCTAAGATTTCTCATACTCTTTCTACTTACTTTGAGCGTATTCTTATCCTTGATTCTACAACATTTCAAGTGCCGGATCGATTTGCATCTACTTATCCTGGTGCCGGAGGATGTAGTCATAAAGCTGGTGTGAAAATTCAACTAGAGTATGACTTGTTGAGTGGAGAATTTTCTGATGTGAAAATTGAACCAGGAAAACGAAGTGATCAGGCGTATGGTGCGACTCGAACAGGTATGGCACAAAAGAATGAACTATATATTCGTGACTTAGGATATTTTCGTCTACAAGACTTTAAGTCTATTCAAGATAAGCAAGGATATTATTTATCACGTCTTAAGTTACCAACTAAGATATATAGAAAAGAATTCGAAACAGTCGTATTTAAAACAAAACCCGCTCAACTGAGGCCGGTATATATACAAATTCATTTGGAAGAAATCATGAACCAATTACAGCCTGGCCAAGTGTATGAATTACATGATGTATATGTAGGGAGCAAAGACAAATTACCTACTCGCATTGTGGTTTATAAATGTACGGAG